>NZ_JAGIQE010000030.1:0-83174 GCF_017815075.1 Burkholderia sp. AcTa6-5
GGTCATGAACACGATATCTCTAACGCACCGCCCGCAAAGCCCGTTTACACCGTTCCCAAATTCAACAGCCTGCTAGGCGATTGCAGGCGCATGAAAGGGCCGTCGTTCTCGCGGTAAAATTTAATTGCAACTGCAATCAAGCGAGAGGAAAGACCTGACATGAACGCAACCGAGCCCGATCTGTGGTTCTCGTTCGTCCGCGCGCACCGGACGATGATCCGCGAGATCGAGCGTCGCCTCGCGGCGGCCCGCCTGCCTGCGTATGCGTGGTACGACGCGCTGTGGGGGCTCGAAAGCGGCCCCGACGGTACGCGCCGCATGCACGAACTGGCCGACGTGCTCGCGATCGAGCGCTACAACCTGACGCGGCTCGTCGACCGACTCGAACAGGAGGGGCTCGTGACGCGCACGCGTTCGGCGGACGACGGCCGTGCCGCGTTCGCGAGCATCACCGACAAGGGGCGGACGCTGCGCAAAAAGATGTGGAAGGTGTACCAGTCGACGGTCGCCGAGCTTTTTCTCGACCAGTTCACCGGCAAGGAGCGGGCGGCGATGGCCGCCGCGCTCGATCGTGCGACCGCTGCGGCCCGCGACGCGGCAGCCGACGCGAAGTAGTGGTATCCGGCGTACCGAGCGGCCGTGCGCCGCGCCGGCGCACCGGGTCGCACAGTCCGCATGTCCCTCCTTCGAGTACTGGCATGTCCCAACGCCGTCGGTTTCGGCATAGGATTGCAATTGCAACGATTGTAGTTGCAACGATAACCCGATGACAAGGACCGACATGACCTCGACGCACGCTCTCACGTTCTATACGGCCGACACGCCGAACGGACACAAGATTGCGATCTACCTCGAAGAGGCCGGGCTTGCCCACGATCGCGTGCAGGTGAACCTGTCCGCCGGCGAGCAGCGCAGCCCGGCGTATCTCGCGATCAATCCGAACGGCAAGATCCCGGCCATCGTCGACCACGACACGGGGCTCGCCGTATTCGAATCCGGCGCGATCCTCAGCTATCTCGCCGCGAAGACGGGTTGCCTGCAGCCCGAAACGCTGGCCGAGCGCACGGCGGTCCAGCAATGGCTGCATTTCCAGATCGGCGGGATCGGGCCGATGCTTGGCCAGCTGTGGTGGTTCCTGCGCGCATCGAAGACGGGCAATGCGGAAGCGATCGACCGCTACCGGAAGGAGGCGCTGCGTCTCTACGGGGTCGTGAACGGCCGCTTGTCGGAATCGGCGTATCTCGCGTCGTCGCGGTATTCGATCGCCGATATTGCGGCGTTTCCGTGGCTGCGCACGGCGGACGAGCTCGATCTCGACATTGCCGGTTTCCCGCACGTCGAGCGCTGGCTTGCCAATATCGCCGCGCGGCCGGCCGTGCAACGCGGCCTGATCGCATGCCGCGCGTCGACGGCCGAGGCGGCGCACTGACATCGCATCGGCCGCGCCGCGTGGACCATGGTCGCAATAAATCGCTTCGTGTTATCCAGTCGAACGAGAGCGCCGCATGCGGACGGCGTGCGGCGTCGTTCGGGCTGCTCGCCAGCGTGTTCATGCTCGACGGCGCGCCGTGCGTGGTCGCGCGCCGACGATTTCAGCGCGAGCCGCTGAGCGTCGCGTAGCGGCCGCACGGCATGGACGGCGATCCCTCGGCGCGGGCCGTCCAGGGTATCGCTCGAGCCGATGCTTAGCATCGCGGCCGGCTGCCTACCGCGGCCGCCGCGCGATCATTACGCTGGGGCGATCATCCACTCTGTCCGGAAGGTCGCCATGTCCCGGCTCGACTACACACTGCTCGGCCCCTGTCTGCTCGCCATCGCGCTCGACGCGATGGGATTCGGGCTCGTTTATCCGATGATGTCCGCGATCTTCAGCGATCCGCACGCGGGCATCCTGCCGGCCGACACCGGCGCGCATGCGCGCAATTTCTATCTCGGCCTCGGCTACGGGATCTACCCGCTGTGCATGTTCTTCGGCTCGTCGCTGATGGGCGAACTGTCCGACCGCTACGGCCGCCGCCGGATCCTGCTGCTGTGCGTGCTCGGTCTCGCGGCCGGCTACGCGATGATGGCGGCCGGCGCGTGGCACGCGAGCATCGCGCTGCTGCTGGCGGGCCGCGGGCTCACCGGCCTGATGGCCGGCTGCCAGGGCATCGCGCAGGCGGCCATCACCGATCTCAGCACGCCCGACACGAAGGCGTACAACATGAGCATCATGTCGCTCGCGTTCAGCGCGGGCGTGATCGTCGGCCCGGTGCTCGGCGGCGTCACGTCCGACCGGACGATCTCGCCGCTGTTCGACTACGGCACGCCGTTCGTGCTGGTCGCCGCGCTGTCGCTGATCTGCGCGTGCTGGACCTGGGCGTCGTATCGCGATTCCGCCGCGCCGCGCGGCGATACGCGCATCGATCCGCTGCTGCCGCTGCGGATCATCGGGGAGGCGGCGCGCCAGCGCAACGTCGCGTTCCTGTCGATGGTGTTCTTCTTGATGCAAGTGGGCTACGGGCTCTACCTGCAGACCATCATGCTGCTGTTGCAGGCGAAGTTCGGCTATACGAGCGCGCGGCTCGGGCTGTTCAGCGGCGTGATCGGCATCTGCTTCGTGTTCGGCCTGCTGTGCGTCGTGCGGCTGATGCTGCGCGTGTGGCGCGTGATCGATATCGCGAAGACGGGCCTGCTCGTCGCCGGGCTCGGCCAGGTCCTGTCCGCGCTGTTTCCGCACGAACCGGTGCTGTGGGCGCTCGCGATGGTCGTCGGCTGCTTCGACATGGTTGCGTACACGACGATGTATACGGCTTTTTCCGATGCCGTCAGCGACGATCGGCAGGGCTGGGCGCTCGGCGTCGCGGGCTCGGTGATGGCGGTCGCGTGGGTCGTGACGGGCGCGCTGACGAACCTGCTACCCGTATTAGGCGAGACGGGGCTGCTGCTGATCGGCGGCGCGGGTTTCCTGCTCAGCTTCGCGATGATGGTCGCGTATGGCCGCACGCGGCCGGGTGCGCGAGCGGCAATGTTGTCGTAGGCGGCTCGCACGTACGTTAGCCTGCCCGCGGCGACGATCCGCTGGGCCCACGGACATCATCGCGCGATCTGCGCGGCGTGCCGTCGTGCGCGCGAGCTGAAAGGGGGCGCTGAGCGCGGCGCACGCATCGGTCCGTTGGCGGGCGGTAAGCGGCAGACGAGTGCGCGGACGGCGAGCATGGCCGGATGCATTCGCATCGCCACGGCATGATTTCGTTATCCGAATGATGTCGCCGAATGGCGGCCAGACGATAGGTTGACCGTAGCGCGGCTGCCGTAGCGCACGATTCCGTGGCGCGGACGGCGCCGGCTCTCGCGCACGGTCCGGCTCCGGACCTTCATCGATCGGGGAGCCGGACCGCTGCTTACCGCCACGAACCGTCGACGTAGACCCACACCGGCCCCTGCCGGCGCCAGTAGCCGGGCATCCAGCGGCGTCCGGGGCGCCGTGCGACCCAGCGGCCGGACACCCATATATAGCGGCCATGCTGCCAGCGCCAGTAGCCGTCCGTCCATATATAGCCGTGCGGCCGTGGCGGCGGCGGGCGACGGTCGTGGCGTGCCGCCGGGGGCGCGAAGCCGGGGCGATCCGCATACGGCGGCCCGCCGGGAACGCGGTGCGGGCCGGATGGCCGGTACGCGGGCGGGGCGGGCTGGGCCGAGGCGGCACGCAGCCAGCCGGTGCCGGCGAAGGCTGCGGTCAATCCGATGGCGCGCAGCAGCGAGCGTCGATTCATGGCGGTTCCCGTTCTGTATCCAAGACCGCCTTACATTAGCCTGCCGTCAGGCCCGCCGGGTTACGCGGGCGGTCAAGGCTGTTACCGAGTGTCACGGCAGGCGCGAGCCGCCTTCCCTTTCTGCCGGCCGACGGGATCTCGCCGTGGCACTGGCGCCGCCCGCTGTTGACGGGTCGGCGGGACGTTTCGGAGGCAGATCGGCCAATATTTGAGATTGATTTGGGTAACAATTACCGATTTTGGGGTGCCGAACCGAATCCGTTTGTTGTTTCTATGCAACCGTCAAGACGATGACATGTAAGAATGGTGCGATGAAAGCCTCCAAAAAGGGCTCGTCAAGAAGTCAAAAACAAACGTTAAAACAAATACTTATGACGCGTCCCCACTTTCATTATTTCTAGTTCTGGAAAAGCTTATTTCTTTATTTGCGGATCGCTCCCCTAGGGTACACCCCTAAACTCACGGTTCCCAAACGGGCAACTATCCGGGCGCCGCCAGCAGGACCGATGGCGCTCCCGGGCGGTTGCAGACCGTTTATGAACAAGGTCGCGAGACCTGCCTCTTTTTAGAAGGGAGCTCCACGAATGAACAAGACTCTGATCGTTGCAGCAGCTGCAGCATCGTTCGCTACCGTCGCTCACGCGCAAAGCAGCGTCACGCTGTACGGCGTGCTGGACGCAGGCATCACCTACACGAGCAACGTCCAGCCGGCACTCGGCCAAGCTGGCAAGTCGCGTTGGGCGATGGGTTCGGGCATTGACCAGAGCCGTTTCGGCCTGCGTGGCTCGGAAGACCTGGGTGGCGGCCTGAAGGCAATCTTCACGTTGGAAAGCGGCTTCAACATCGGTAACGGCCGCTTCGCGAACGGCAACGGTGGCATGTTCAACCGCCAGGCTTTCGTCGGCCTGTCGAGCCAGTACGGCACGGTCACGCTGGGTAAGCAGTATGACGCAACGCAAGACTACCTGGCACCGCTGACGGCAACGGGCTCGTGGGGCGGCACGTACTTCGCGCACCCGCTGAACCTCGACCGTCTGAGCACGAACGGTGACGTCGCACAGAACAACACGATCAAGTTCACGAGCGCGAACTACGCTGGCCTGCAATTCGGCGGCACGTACTCGTTCTCGAACAACACGAACTTCGGCAACAACCGTGCGTACAGCGCAGGTGCTGCATACCAGTTCCAAGGTCTGAAGCTGGCTGCTGCATACTCGCAAGCGAACCTGGGTGACGGCACGAACGCAAACGGCGCGACGTCGTCGGCGATCGGTGGCATCGCTAACCAAGGCCGCGTCCGCACGTACGGTGCTGCTGCTGGCTACGCATTCGGCCCGGCACAAGTCGGCGCTGCATGGACGCAAGCACGTCTCGACAACAACGCAGTTGCTGCAGGCACGCTGCGCACCGACAACTACGAAGTCAACGCGAAGTACAACCTGACGCCGGCTCTCGGCCTGGGTGCTGCTTACACGTACACGAACGCGAAGATCAACAACGGCAGCACGCACTGGAACCAGTTCGGCCTGCAAGCTGACTACGCACTGTCGAAGCGCACGGACGTCTACGCACAAGCTGTGTACCAGCGTGCAGCGAAGAACGGCATCGGCGCGTCGATCTACAACGGCGACAGCTTCAACAACAACCTGCCGAGCTCGTCGATCAACCAAACCGCAGCAACGGTTGGTCTGCGTCACCGCTTCTAAGCGTGACGGGCGGGGTAACCCGCTCCGCAGCATCGAAAAGGCGCCTTCGGGCGCCTTTTTTTTATGCGGAAGGCGATGACGCTAATCCGGATCGTCTGGATGCAAAAAAGCGAGGCCCGTGCCTCGCTTTTGTCGTTCTGCGCGCGTATGGCGGGGCGCTGGCCGGCCGTTAGCTCAGCGCGTGTATTCGCCGTTGGCTTCCGGCTGGAACACGATCGCGGCGACCTTCATCAGCTTTTCGGCGCCGCTGGGCTGCATCACCTTGACCATCTGGCCGCGCTGCGTGCCCAGCAGCGCCATGCCGACGGGCGAGAACACGTTCAGGCGCCCGAGTTCGAGGTTGGCGGCGTCCGGATAAACGATCGTCCACGTGGCCTGTTCCTGAGTTGCTTCGTCGAGCAGCGTGATTTGCGAGTTCATCGTGACGACGTTCGCCTTGATGGCGTCGGGCTGGACGATATCCGCGCGTTCGAGCAGCGTGTCGAGCATGGTCTGGAAGCGCGGGTTGTGCTCGGCGTGCTTTTCGAGGCGGGCGACGTCGAGTTCGGTCAACTGGTAAAGGCGTTGTTTCATGGTGGTTCTCCAAATGATCGGCAGGGGCAGGCGTGGCGTGCCTATGAGGATCGCCCGGAGCCTGTCTAACCTGGCTCCGGGTGGAGACCGTGCGGTCAGATCAGGCGCCGGGCAGGGGCGAGCGGCGCCTGGGCCGTGCGTCGAGCGAGGGGATGCGCCGGCTGGCTGGCGCGCGCGCACACGCCGGCCGGGCCGGACGGCGAAACCGAAAGGGACGTGAGCGCGTACATGGTGGATGGAATATCGACTGGCGAATAAAACCTTACGATTCTACAACACAACCTTCCGGGCATGTGATCTGACTGTCGGCGTTTCGTCAGCGATTGTTGTGCAGGTGAAGCAAGTTGGAGCGGCCCTGTTCCGAAACAGTGGGCGATCTTTTCCAAAAACGCAACGCTGTATGTTCAAACTAAGGGTTTCCCCTTGGAGTGGCGAGCACTACACTGGATTCAATCGCTTCAGACAGTCCTGCCGAGGCGACGTCAAAACAGAACATATTCCGGAGGTAAATCATGAAGTCGATCATCTACGCAGCCATCGCCGCATCCGTCCTTGCCGCTCCGATCGCATCGTTCGCGCAATCCGAGCAGGGGTTGACCCGCGCGGAGGTCAAGGCCGAACTCGTGCAACTCGAGCAGAACGGCTACAAGCCGGTGGCGAGCGATTCGCAATATCCGAGCGACATCCAGGTCGCCGAGCAGCGCATTCAGCCGAACCAGCCGATGCTCGCGCAAGCCGATACGAGCGGCTACGGCGCCGTGGCCACGGGTGCCGCGCAAGGCGGCCGCCGCGTGACGCGGGAAGCGCCGAATCCCGTGAATTCGGTCTACTTCGGTAATTGATTGAACGTCCCCGGGTCTGCCCGAGCGCACCGCTGAATTGACGAGACGCGCGCCGGTCGCGCGCGTCGTTCGCCCGCAGGAGCAGAACCTCCGTCGCCGCATGCCGGCGGCTTTCCGCCCAGACGCTGATGCGTTTGGGCCTTTTTTGCTGGGCGGATCAGGCGGACGTGACGTTGGGCGTGCCGTGGATGTAGTGTTCGAGCTGGCTGATCGTGAACTGCTGATCGGCAATCACGCTCTTCACGAGGTCGCCGATCGAGATCAGGCCGACCAGCTTGCCGCCGTCGAGCACAGGCAGGTGGCGCATCCGGTGCTCGGTCATCAGCGCCATGCACTCGTCGGTGGATTGCGACGGTTCGACGTAGCGCACCTTCGCCGTCATGATTTCCTCGACGCGGGTGGCTTTCGACGAACGGTCCTGCAGGACGATCTTGCGCGCGTAATCGCGCTCGGTGACGATGCCCGCAATGTCGTCGCCGTCGACGACCAGCAGTGCGCCGATGCCCTTTTCCGCCATCAGCTTGATGGCGTCGTAGACGAGATCGGTCTTCGTGACGGTGTAGATGGTGCGGCCCGAATCCGGCTTGGCCTTGAGAATCTGCGCGACAGTCGTGCTCATTCGCTTTCTCCGTGTGCAGTCGATGCAGGGCAGTCGGGGCGTGATGCGCGTCACCCGGTGAGCCCAGTATAGCCGGGCGGGCGGCGGCAGTCGCGTGACGTTTCCAGATTAGCGGTAAACTCCCGTCACGCACCATCCACATAACTCCTACATTCCTGAAGTTTCGATTGAATTCATGATGTCTTCGCGTCCCCAATCGCCCACGCCGGGCAATGGCCAGGCCGACGAGTGCGTGACGCTCGTCGCCACCGCGTCGCTGCCCACGCGCTACGGTACGTTCACGTCATACGCGTTTCGCGTATCGGGCAGCGATGCCGAACATCTCGCGCTCGTGATGGGCGACGTGACGGGCGAGCAGTCCGTGCTGACCCGGCTGCATTCCGAATGCCTGACCGGTGACGTGTTCGGCTCGTACCGCTGCGATTGCGGCGAGCAACTCGATCTCGCGTTGCGTTACATCGCGGCCGAAGACCGCGGCGTGCTGCTGTATCTGCGCGGCCATGAAGGCCGCGGCATCGGCCTGAGCAACAAGATCCGCGCGTACGCGCTGCAGGAGCAGGGGCGCGACACCGTCGAGGCGAACCTCGATCTCGGGCTGCCCGATGACGCCCGCGAATACGACTCGGCCGCTGCGATCCTGCGGATCCTAGGCGTGACGTCGGTGCGGCTGATGAGCAACAATCCGAAGAAGTTCGATACGCTCGTGAAGCACGGTATTCCCGTCTGCGAGCGCGTGGCGCTCGCGGTGCCCGTGCGCGAGGAAAACGAACGTTATATCCGCACGAAGCAGACGAAGTTCGGGCATTACTTCGAAGAGAACGAGTAACCGGAGCGGGCGCGGCGGCGCCCGTTGTTCGTCATCTGTTTTCCGATCGTTGCAGGTACAAGCGACGATCGCGATTTCCCCCTCATTCGTTCTAGTGCCGCGCTTATGTCATCAGCTGCGTTGCGCGCGGCGTCCGCCCGTTCCGCACCGCCCATGACGATCACGCCATCGAAGTTCGAAATCGAACGCCCGACGCTGCGTCGCTGGCGATCGGCGGACGCGCGACCGCTCCCCGCAGTCACGCCGGCGCGTAACCGCTCACGCGCATCTGCCCGTCAACGCCACGTGCCGTTCTGCAACACGATCCGGTAGCCGTCGGCATCCTCGAAAGTCTGGCCTGATATTTCCCAGTACGGATTGAACGACGTCACCGGCATGAAGCCGTGTGCGGTCGCGCGCTCGCAGGCAGCTTCCCATTTCGGACGATCGGGCAGATAGAACACGATCAGGTCCTCGGGCGTCGGCGACGGCGCGATCGGATGGTCGGGGCAGTGCGTGAACTCGAAGTGATAGTCGAGGCCTTCGCGTCCGAGGATCACGCCGGAAAAACCGTCGTGATCCTCGAAGCGCGCCAGTACCGATAGATCGAGGGCGTCGCGATACATGCGCTCGGTGTGGGCGAGGTTGCTGACCGGGCGGGCAATGCGCAGATGGGCGTGCAAGAGGGCCTCGGCGGGAAGTGGCGGGCCGCTCAATGATAAGCCGGGCGATCGCGAGTGCGCGAGGCGAGCGAGTCTTGTTTCCCGCGATACTCGCAGTATCGAACGATATCGATTCGGCGCGGCCAAACGGATCGAATGGTGTCGAGCCTCATCTCGCGAAAGAAAAAACATGACGTTTGTCGATCCAGTATGGGCACTCCGCGTTGCTGCGGCCACTCGTCAGCAAGACCTTCGAAGGCATGCGTTCGACAGCGCCTGCTGCACGACGCGCGGATACGCGCATGCCGGGCTGGAGGTGACGAATGGATAAGCCCGATCTTCGTCGACCTGTTGCCGGACCTTATCGTCAGTCGCGATGGGCGGCCGGACTGGAGGCCGGTTTCGGATGGGCGGCAAAGGGGACGTTGGTACTGGCCGGCTTGGCGATGGTCGCGTTGGCGGCGCTGACGGGCGATGTCGGTGCCCTGACGGACCTGCCGACGACCCGGAAGGGTTGGCTGTACCTGCTGTTGGCGCTCGTCGCGGCGGTCGCGTTGATATTTGCGGTGTATCACTACCGGCTGCGACCGACCGGCGTGCGTCCGGCGGGTTAGTCAGGCGGGGCAGGCGATGCGGCCCCACAAACCGTTCAGGCAATAAAAAAGCCCGCTGCTTGAGCGGGCTGAATCCATGTTTGGAGACATGGAGGAGACAGAGGTAAATTTAAGGGAAAACCCGGACGTTTGCAAGCCCTCGTTGTATCCGCACAACTTGCCGCCGCGCAGACCGCCTGGCGGCGGCGCGCGACACAGCCTCATTCATACGCCGCCGGCCCGTGCGTGCGTCGCAAACGCGCCGAACCGCTCCTGCGCGACGGGCAGCGCGTATTTGCTGCGCATCTCCGTTTCGATCCATGCGCACGCCTCGCGCGCGCAGTCGGTCAATGCGTGCCGCGTCGCATGCCCGTCGATGTCGTAGACGAAACGCACGCCGACCTCGTCATCGTCAACCTGTCGTTCAAGCTGATTGAGCTGCAGTTGCGGCCCGTGCTGGTGGGACAGCGCGCGCAGTTCGTCGAAGTGATATTCGAGCCAGTCCGCGAAGAACAGCGCGTCGCTGTGGCTGGGCAGGCGGAAAGCCGCGCTGCGCGACGGGCGCGCCGCGATTTCGCCGGCCGCCTCAGGCGGTTCGCGATCCGACGCGACGGGCGCGTCGACCGGCGCGAGCGGGTGCCGAATCTGCCGGTACGGCTCGCGATCGCGCAATGCGTGCCACAGCAATTCGTCGCCGGCGGCGCCGGACGGCTGCATCGTCAGGTCGTGCCGGCCGTCGCCGGTCGCGGCGATGTCGCGGATCACGAGGCGCAGCGAGCACAGCGGCTCGTCCGCGACCAGCAGGGTGGCCGGCCGCGGCAGCCCGCACACGAGCGGCGCGGCGCCGGTCGCACGAAACACGAGCCCGCGGCGGTCGAGCCGCACGAGCGGCAACGGCCTGGGGAACGACGGATAGGCGACCGCGATGCGGGCGCCGCTGGCGCTCGTCAACCCGGGCATCATCGCGCGAAAGACCTGGGACTGGTCCACGTTGGTTCTCCTTCGTTACGATGCCACCCGGACGGAAACGTGCGTTCCGGCTCAGGCGGCGATAGCTTGCCGGGCGGCCTGCCCCGGCTCGATTCCTAGCGCGGCAAACGTTTGCGAGTCGATATCGATCCAGCACGCGACCACCAGACGTCCGTCGACCTGCTTCGGCGGGCCTGCGCGGTGCGCGTGTATGCCGATCCGGCGGAACAGCCGCTCCATGCTCGCGAACGTCACGCCGATCAACTGGCGCGCGCCGAGCTGCGCCGCGCATTCGACGACGGCCGCGAGCATCGGGCGCACGGCCCATTCGGCGTTGCCGGGCCCGCCTTCGTCGTCGGTCGCCGCGAACCGGGACAGTTCCCAGACGGCGGCCGATTGCGGCAGCGGCATGTCCTCGGCGACCAGGTCGGCGAACAGCGACTTCAGCAGATACGGGCGCGTCGTCGGCAGCAGGCGCGCACATCCGCACATGTCGCCGGCGGCGTTTCGCGCGAACACGTAGACGGTATCGTCGCGATCGAACTGGTCACGCTCGAAACTTTCGTTCGCCGACGGGAGCGCCCAACCGAGCTGCTCGACGAACACGCGGCGCCGATAGCGCCCTAGGTCCGCCGCGAGTGCGTGCGGCAACCGCCCTTCCTCGTGAACGAAGGTCTGCATGGATGTCCTCGGATCTGTGCTTTTGTATGCACGCATTACAGCGCGCGGCACGAGGAGCCTGTAACTGGTAACTCTTACAGGGTGGCGGCGTAAAAGACGCCATTTGCGCGGTGGTAACGGTTTCTTGATCGACGGGATTGAAAACCGGGGCGGTTTTATTTATAAAGAGCGCCAGTCTTGCAAAATAGTCAGAGGAATGCGCGGCCAGTTGTCACTGGAGCGTCGGACCGGCATGATAGGCGTCGTTGGGCCCGAGCAGGGCGGACGCGACCGCGGCAGGCCAGTCGAGGGTGGCGAGCCGCGCGGCGAGCGCGGCGGCCGTGCGGAACATGCCGATGTCGGCGCCCTTGGCGTCGATGGCCATCACGTTGCTGCGGACGTCGCCGCCCGCGATCACGAACGCGCCCGTCGCGCGTTCGAGGTACCAGTCCCAGCCGACCGTCACGTAGGCGACGCCGGTACCGGCCGCGCGATGCCATTCGGTATAGCCGGCAAGGCGGGCGTCGATCGCGTTGTCGCGCAGTTCGGCGAGCAAAGAAGGGTCGAGGCCGCTTGCGACATGGTCGAGTACAAGTGCGGCCAGTGCGCCTTCTGACAGGCGTACGTAGCCGTCCGGGGACGGGCCGGGGACAGGGTGCAGCAAGGGTGAAGTCATGCGCGGAATGTATCAGCCTCGAAAGGGTGCTGGAACCTGACAAGTATGACAGCGTGACGTTGTCGGAGAAAGAATGGAACTGCGCTGGCAGGATGCCTACCAACAATTCAGCGCCGCGGAAGACGAGCAGCAGCTCTTCCAGCGGATCGCCGCCTATTCCAGGCGGCTGGGATTCGAATATTGCTGTTACGGCATTCGCGTACCGCTGCCCGTTTCGAAGCCGGCGGTCGCCATCTTCAATACCTATCCGGATGGCTGGATGGCGCACTATCAGGCGCAGAACTATATCGAGATCGACTCGACGGTTCGCGACGGCGCGCTCAGCACCAACATGATCGTCTGGCCGGACGTCGACAACCTCGACCCGTGTCCGCTGTGGCAGGACGCGCGCGATTTCGGGTTGTCGGTGGGCATCGCGCAATCGAGCTGGGCGGCGCGCGGCGCGTTCGGCCTGTTGAGCATCGCCCGTCATGCCGACCGGCTGACGCCGGCCGAGATCAACATGCTGACGCTGCAGACGAACTGGCTCGCGAACCTGTCGCATTCGCTGATGAGCCGCTTCATGGTGCCGAAGCTGTCGCCCGCGGCGGGCGTCACGCTGACCGCGCGCGAGCGCGAGGTGCTGTGCTGGACGGCCGAGGGCAAGACCGCATGCGAAATCGGCCAGATCCTCAGCATCTCGGAGCGGACGGTCAACTTCCACGTGAACAACATCCTCGAGAAACTTGGCGCGACCAACAAGGTCCAGGCGGTCGTCAAGGCGATTTCGGCCGGGCTCATCGAAGCACCTTGACGTGACGTCGTGCGACGGCGGCGCCGGATGCCGCGTCCGCCGCGCCGCGGCTCACTCCATCATCGGCTCCGCTTCCTTTGCGGTCCAGCTCACGCTGGAAATGCTTTTCTCCATGCTCATCCGGCTCGCGATCTGCTCGAGCTTCTGCTGATCCTTCGGATGCAGCTTCAGCGTCGCGGTCACCTTCAGCCGGTCGGGCTGCTCGGGCACGTCTTCGCTCGTGAGGCTCTGGAACGACAGCGGCTTCGCATACATCGCGTTCGACAGCAGCGTGCGGATGTGCACTTCGTCGGCGGCGAGGCAGATCACGGTGATCTGGTATTCGCGCACGAGGTCGGCGTTCGACACGGGCGTCGCGTTGATGGCCTGGCTGACGCCGCGCAGCACCGTATTGGTGAGCAGCACGACGGCCGTGCCGGCGAGCGCGGGCACGTAGTGGCCGGAGCCGGCCAGCACGCCGACGGCGGCCGAGCACCACAGCGTCGCGGCCGTGTTGATGCCCTGGATCGAGCCCTTGTCGCGCATGATCACGCCGCCGCCGAGAAAGCCGACGCCCGACACGACGTACGCGGCGATCTGCGTGACGCCCGCGACGCCGTTGCCGGTCAGCACGCCGAGCGTGACGAACAGGCACGCGCCGCTCGCGACGAGCGTGATGGTGCGCAGGCCGGCCGTGCGCTGGCGCATCTGCCGCTCGAGGCCGATGGCGACGCCGCAGGCGAACGCGGTGAAAAGACGGAGTGCGAAATCGAAAGTCATGGTTGTCCTGCCGTGCAAGAAGCGCATGCCGGCGCGCGTCGCCGCGGCGCAAGGCCGAACGCGACGCGGCGATAGCCGTCATTGCGCGGTACTGTACCGCGCGAATGCGTCATTCAGTGTGAAACGGGGGAAGCGTGCGGCTCGCGGAACGCAAGCCGCGGCAGGAGAACTGCGGCGGACAGGCGTTCAGGCGGCAAGCGGCGCACGCAACGGAGTGCTGCAACTGTCCACGATGGTTCCTGAAGGAAGAATGGGCGGCATTCTAGTGGGCGGCGCTCGCTCGCGTCAACCGCCTGCGGCGGCGCTACTGCGCCGAGCCGATCGTACCCGTCGCGAGCGCGAGCGCGGCGGCGGCCGACAATGCGCCGGCATAGCTGTCGACTTCCGCGTTCCGCGCGGCGAGCAGCTGGCTTTGCGCGATCGTCGCATCGGTGACCGAGCCGACGCCATTCCGGTACGCGGTCAGTGCCGCGTCGTAGCTGGTTTGCGCGGCATCGACGAGCGCCTTCGCGGCGTCGTGCGACGCCAGGCTCGTCTGCACCGCGTTCTGTGCGGCGACGACTTGGCGCACAGCTTCCTCCTTGGTCCGCGTGAGGCGCGCGGAGGCGCTTTCCGCGTCGTTGCGCGCCTGCATCAAGACGGCGGAGCGCAAACCGCCGTCGTACAGCGGAATCGTCACGCCGAGGAACACGCCGCCGCCGTAGCGGCTGCCGTTCAGGTTGACGGTCGGCGCCTGGTCGCCGATCGCGGGCAGCGCGGAGATGGACGTGCCGCCGCTCGCATACGACGTGGACGCGGACAGGAAGATCTTCGGCATGAACGCGGCTTGAGCCGCCTTGATCTTCGCGCGATTGGCCTTTTCGACCGCGAACGCGCCCTGCAGATCGGGGCGGCGCGCGATCGCGTCCGACACGATCGCGTCGACCGACGAGCCGAGCGCGGGCGGCAGCGTCCGCTTCGGCAACGCGGCGATCGTCGGCTTCGACAGCGGCGAGATGCCGAGCGCGGAGACGAGTGCGAGATAGCCGTCGCTCTCGGCGCCGTTCGCCTGCACGAGCGCGAGGTTCGCCTGCGCACGGTTCTGCGTCGCCTGCGCGAGCTCGACGACCGTGCCGACGCCGTGCTTGAGCCGCGCGCGGGACGCCGCGAGGATCGCATCCGCGTTCGTGAGGCCCTGTTGCGCGCTGAGCGCGCGCGAGCGGGCGGCTTCGTAGCGGTAGTACGAGACGGTCACGTCGTGGATCACCTGCTGATGCACGGCCGTGAATGCGACGTTCGATGCAATCGACGCCTGTTCGGCCGCTTCGACGCGCGCCGCGCGGCCGCCGAAATCGAACAGCAGCCATTGCAGCGACAGCGCCGAAATCGTGCCGTGCGCGGTGGTGTTGCTCGACGAATCGCCGAGGATCGTCGACGTCGAGCCGTGGTTCGCCTGGTACGCGCCCATCGCCGTCGCCGACAGGCGCGGCAGATAGGCGGACTTGGCGAGGCCGACTGCGAGCGCCGCGTTGCGCGCGTCGTTCCACGCGATACGCGTCAGTGGGTTCGAAGATTCCGCGAGATCGATCAGCTCGGGCAGCGTGTACGCATGCGCGGCATCCAGCGCGGCCGGCGCCGACACCGACGCGAGCGCCGGCGAGGCAGGCAATGTGTAGTCGTGCGCGCCTTGTGCGGACGCGCGTGGCGGCGCCGCCACGATGTCGCCCGCGGCCGACGTTTGCGGCTGCCACGGGCGGTCGGACGCCTCCGGCGCCAGATCGATCGACGACGTCGCGCAGCCGGCCAGCGCGACGGCGGTCGCGAGCGCGGCAGCGGCGATCGACGCGGCCGGCGGTTCAGGTGGGCGCATGAGGGGCAGGCTCCTTCGGTGTGGCTTGACGGGCGGCGTCGGCGATCTGCGCGAGCCGCGCGTCGATCAGGTTCAGTAGCGCGTCGCGCGTGGGGTCGGCGGGGGCGATGTCCGACGGTGGTGTCGGGGCATCCGTGCGGGGCGCGGTTTCGTCGTCGCCCGGCGCAGTCACGCGCGAGAGTTGCGCGCCGATCGCCGCGTCGCCGGGCTTGCGCTCGGCGAGCAGGAACAGCGGACCTTCGATCGCCCCGAGTTCCGCGAGTGCGCGCCGCCGTGTGGCCAGCCACGTCGCGGCCGGCCGCACCCACGACGGTTCGTAATGGATCAGGCCGAGCTCCTGCGAGATCGCGCCGTGGCGCGCGAACGCTTCGGCGGCCAGCGCGCGCCGTTCGGCCGGCTGCGCGATCTGCGCGACGCGCCGCCACTGGTCGAGCAGCGTAGCGAGCGCCGCGTCGATCTGCTTGCCGATGCTGACCGGCCAGATGCGCGTGAACACGAGATACACGACCACGTTGCCGAGCAGGATGCCGATCGTGCGATCGCGCGCGAGCGTCAGGTCGAAGCCGGGGCCCGCGCCCTGGATCACGCACAGGAAGAACGCGAACGCGACCTGGAAGCCCGCGTACGCGATGCGCGGCGATCCGAACGCGACCCATGCGGACAGCCACGCGCCGGCGAAGACGAGCGCCATCAGCTCGCCGATCGACGACAGAGACGGGACGACGAACACGAGCGCGGCGGTGCCGATCAGCGCGCCGACGATGCAGCCGGCGATGCGCAGCGTCAGTTTCTCGACCGTTTCGGCCGTCGAGCCGAGCGACACCATGTAGCAGGTGATGAAGCAGGTATGGATGCCCGACCAGTCGAGCTGCGAGTACAGCAGGTAGCAGAACATGGCGGCTACCGTCGTTTTCAGCGCATAGCGGATGTGGTCGGGATTGGTGCGCGCGTCCGGCAGGAAGAAGCCGCCGCGCGGGGCGGGCGGTGTGGCGGGTTCCGCCGGTTTGTCGGCGGCGCGCGTGTCGGCGGTATCGGCCGGTGCGGCCGCCGCGTCGATCGCGGGCGGTTGCGCGAACTGCGTGATCGCCGTGTGCAGGTCGGTCGCGACGACGCGCGCGAGCGGCGGCAGCGCATCGGCGGCCGGCAGCGCGAGCGTCACGTCGACCGGATAGCCGCCCCGTTCGAGGATCGCGGCCATCTCGTCGAGCGTCGTCACGATCGGCGTGGCGAACGCGTCGGGCAGCCGCGCGTCCGCTTCGCGATCCGCAAGCGCGACCGCGACGAGCAGCGCGGTGCTCGACGCGACGGCCTGCCGCAATGCGACGACATCGGCGCCCGACGACGAACCTTCGAGCTTCGACAGCTTGAGCCACGTGAGCAATGGCTTGTCGCCTTCGCGCAGGCTGGCGTCGAACGCGGCGCGCGCGTCGTCGTCGCCGCGCAGCCGCCGCGCGGCGAGCCGCAGCCGCTTCGCGAGCTGAGCGTGCGCGAGCTTGCGCGGCGACGGCGCGATCAGCAGGTTGACGACGATCGCGACGCCGACCGGGATCGCGACCATCAGCCATGCATAGAGCAGCGCGCGCGTCGCGGCTTCGCCGACCGGCGCCAGGCCGAGTTCGTCGAGCCCGAAGCCGACGATCATCGCGAGGATCGCACCGACCGGACGCAGCTTGCTCGCGGACGTCAGGTACAGCAGGCCGACCGACAGCACGGCCATGCATGCGACGCGCAGTACCGAATACTCGATGCTGAAGATCGCGGCGCCGATCACGAGCGCGATCACGACCGTGACGAGCAGCAACATCGCGACCGCGAGCACGACGCTCGTCACGCGATCGGCGCGGTTCAGGAAGAACACGACGTACGCGGAAATCGCGGCTTCCGGCGTGCCGTATCCGCTCGTCACGAGCGCGACGAGCGCGCAGATCAGCGCGACGCGCACGGCCATGGCCGCGCGCCCCGGAAACGGCGCGAGCAGCCGCAGGACTTCGCGCGGGCCCGGCGTGCGGACGTCAGCGGCAGGCTGAGCCATGCCGGACCTCGACGATCGCGCTCGCGCCGACACGCACGAGCTTGCCGTCGGGTTCGTCGAGCTTCACGCGCACGGGGAAGCGCTGCGCGACGTGCACCCAGTTCACCGAGTTCTGCACGATCGGCAGCGAGCGCGGCAGGTTGATGCGCGCGCTGTCCGCGATGCCGGCGCCGATGCCGACGACCTTGCCCGTCATCGGGCGGTTGCGGTCGATCATCGAATAGACGGTCGCGCAGTCGCCGACTGCGATGCGATTGAGCGACGTCTCGCGGAAATTGCCCACCGCGAACCATTCGCTCGCGTCGATCAGCGTGAAGATCGACTGGTTCGGTGCGAGGGTTTCGCCGGGGAGCACGCTCAGGCCCGTCACGAGCCCGTTGTGCGGCGCGCGCACGACCGTATCGTCGAGCGCATGCTGCGCGCGGGCCAGCGCGGCTTCGCGTGCATGCAGCGTCGCGATCGCGTCGGCATCGTCGCCGATCGTCTGCGCGGACGCGCGCTGCTGCTCCTGCGCCTGCGCGAGCGACACGGACGCGTCGCGCTGGCGCACCTTCGCCTGGTCGAACTGCTGCGCGCTGACGTAGCCCTGCGCGGCGAGCGGCGCGAGCCGGTTCACGTCGCGCGTCGCGAGATCGTAGTTCTGCGTCGCGCGCTTGACCTGCTCGGCAGCGACGGATGCGTTCGAGCGCTCGCCGATCAGCGAACGGCGGCGCGTGTCGAGCGACGCGCGCGCGAGTTCGAGGTCGGCCTGCGCCTGCGCGACGGTCAGCCGGTACGGCACGGGATCGATCACGTACAGCAGGTCGCCTTTCGCGACGCGCTGGTTTTCATGCACCGCGAGCTGCACGATGCGGCCGCCGACCGGCGATGCGACGTGCACGACGTCGGCGTCGATCGACGCGTCGTCGGTGGACGGATAGGCGGTCGTGCGGTGGTACGCGTACGCGAGCGCCGCGATGCCGAGCGCGACGATCGCGAGCGCGATCACGCGGCCTTTGACGGAGGGGCGGGCGATGCCGGCGGCCTTCATGCGAACGGCCCCGTGCCGGTGAGCCAGACGATCACGGCGACCACGAGCCCGATCGCGGTGCAGACGGCGAGCTGGTAGGGCACCGTCGCGGCCCAGCCGGTCGCGACGAACACGCGGTGCGCGACGATCGCGCCGACGATGCCGACGATCGCGCTGACGAGCCACAGCGGGAAATACGCGCCGAACAGCACGTAGGACGGTGCGCCGCGCGATGCGCAGCCCGCGAGCGGCAGGACGGGCGCCAGCACGGCGGCGACGCGCAGGGGCGCGCGCGGCGTTGTTCTTCTCATGGTGTGACGAGCTCGACGTTGGGGGTGGATGCCGGGCGCGGCGCAATGCGGATCGTCGCGACCGGCCGGGCCGCGACGATGATTCCTGAATACGGAGGCGATCATAAATCAGCGCGATGCGGACCGCCAGCGATCCGGCACGTTTGCCGCATGGGCACAGGCTGGCCGTGGCCGCGTGGTCGGTCATGCCGGACGGTCAGGCAGTGTGTGTCGGCATCGATGATCGGACCGTCGCGATTCTGCCAGCACCCGCTCGCGTAGGGTTGCTAACGGACTGTAAAGGATCGTCAGATGAAATCGCGCAGCGGAATTTGCCATGTCGACGCAGCGGCAATCGGCGCGCAAACCGTCGATTGCCGCCTGGACCCATGCAAATCCGGTCGGTCCGGCTGACCCGCGCGCAGCCTCGACGAGCAGGTCGACGAGAGCGTGGTGCAGCACGCCCGGCAGGCTGTTCGCTTTCGCGATCTGCGTGAAAAGTTTGACGTCGACGAGAACGAAGCGCATGGCGTTGCGGCGGGAAGGTGGCCGAGTGGCGTGCGCAGCCGCACGGCGCTGCGCCGCCGGCCGCGACCCGTCGTCGCGGCCGGGATCTGTGTACCATCGTGCGTAGGGCGCGACGCGCCGCACCGGGCATCACGGCCCGCGCGACGCGCGTCGGGGAAGCGGTACTGCAACGAAGGTGAACGTTCCATGCGAAGTTTCTTTGTCCGGTTCATTGCAATCGGCGTGCTGTTCCATCTGTACGTCGGGATGCGGATCATTCCCGATGCGTTCGCGTCGCCGCTCGCACGCACGGTCGCGGCGCTCGTGCTGGCGAGTTTCGTCGTGTTGATTCCGGTCGGCATGTTCTCGCGCCGCTTCGACGAAGGGTGGGCCGCGACGCTGGTCGGATGGGCCGGCGCGCTCGCGATGGGCTTCTTCTCGTCGTTGCTGGTGCTGACGTTCCTGCGCGAAATCGTGCTGCTCGGCGTGTTCGCGTGGCGGCATCTCGGGCATGACGGTGCATGGAGCCGCGCGGCGCCCGACACGGCGCTCGGCGTGCTGGCGGCCGCGGTGTTCGCGACCGCGATCGGATTCGTCGGCGCGCGTCGCACGGCGGCGGTCAAGCGCGTGTCGATTCCGGTCGCCGGGCTGCCGGCCGCGCTCGACGGGCTGACGATCGTGCAACTGTCCGACATCCACGTCGGGCCTACGATCAAGCGGCCGTACATCGAACGGATCGTGCGCGCGGTCAATGCGCTCGACGCCGACCTGGTGGTCGTGACGGGCGACGTGGTGGACGGTTCGGTCAAGCGCCTGCGCGAACACACGGCGCCGCTCGGCCAGATGCGCTCGCGGCACGGCACCTTCCTCGTGACGGGCAACCACGAGTACTACGCGGGTGCGCATGCATGGATCGACGAGTTTCGTCGTATCGGGCTGACGGTGCTGCTCAACGAGCACGTGCTGATCGAGCACGGCGGCGCGCGGGCGGTGCTCGCGGGCGTGACCGATTTCACCGCGGGCGGCTTCGATCCCGCGCATCGCAGCGATCCTGAGCAGGCGCTGGCCGGTGCGCCGCGCGACGTCGGCACGAAGATCCTGCTCGCACACCAGCCGCGCAGCGCGGAAGCGGCGAATCGCGCGGGCTTTACCGTACAGTTGTCGGGGCACACGCATGGCGGCCAGTTCCTGCCGTGGCCGCCGTTCGTGCGGTTGCAGCAGCCGGTGATCGGCGGGCTGAACCGCTTCGGCGACATGTGGCTGTATACGAGCCGCGGCACCGGCTACTGGGGGCCGCCGAACCGTTTCGGCGTGCCATCCGAGATCACGCTGATTCGGCTGACGCGCGGCTAGCCGATAGCCGGGAGGCGGCCGTCGCGCGATACGAATGCGCCTCGCGGCGCACGGCGGCTTCCTGTCGGCCTTTCGGTGCGAATGACAGCGCACGGCGGCGCGCGGCGCCGTTGGCTAGTATGCAGACATGCATCTTTCGCTCCGTTCCTTGCCCGTTCCTGCCGACATGTCGATCCCCGATCTCTTCGCCGATACGCCCGTGCCCGACGTGGACTGGTACCCGGACTGGCTTGCGCCGCCCGACGCCGATCGCGCGCTGGCCGCGCTGATCGACGAGGTCGCGTGGCGGCAGGACACGATCCGCACGCCGCGCGGACGCATTCCGTTGCCGCGGCTCACCGCATGGCAGGGCGAACCGGATGCCGTCTACGTGTACTCGGGGATCCGCAACGTCCCGGAGCGGTGGACGCCGGCCGTGCTCGGGCTGAAGCAGGCGGTCGAGGCGACCTGCGGCGTGCGTTTCAACAGCGTGCTGCTCAATCGCTATCGCAACGGGCTGGACAGCCTCGGCTGGCACGCGGACAACGAACCCGAACTCGGCGACGCGCCGGTGATCGCGTCGGTGAGTCTCGGCGCGATGCGCGTGTTCGATCTTCGTCATCGCGCGACGGGCGTCACGCATGCATACCGTCTCGTGCATGGCAGCCTGCTCGTGATGCGCGGACGCACGCAGGCCGAATGGCAGCACCGCGTGCCGAAGGCGCCGGGCGTGCAGGGCGAACGCGTGAACCTGACCTTCCGGCGCGTGTCGATGGCGGGCGAATAGATCGCGCCCCGTTTTCTTGATCCACGAAAGCTGGATGCAAGCAATCGGCCGCGCGTGCGGCACGTTGCCGCACGAACGCGATGCCGGCCGGCGTGACCGGGCGCGGAGGCCCGTCCCGTATGGGTTTCAGATAGATTTGATCGACCGCCCGGTTCCGATAGGTGAGTGAAACCTCTGATGGTGCGTCGCAACAATCCTTGAATAAACTGTCGAATGACAGAAATGCGCCGGCCTATCGGCGCGACCCTTTCGACATGTCTCCGTGCGTGGCCGACGCAGCGCGCAACGGGGCAGGAGCAAAACGCGTGACCGTACTCGACCCTTCCTTCGCACCCTCGCTGCACGTCTTCGAGCAAGACGGCGGATGGCAATGGGCGCTGACGGTGAAGCGGGCGACCGGCGTCGGCGTGAAAGTCGTGGCGTTCAGCCGCGAAGGCTTTCGCGGCGAAGCCGAGGCATACGCCGCCGGCCAGCTTGCCCGCGCCGAATATGACGCCGCCGTGACGGCCTGACGCCGTCGCGGCGATCCCGCCCGAGGATCGTCTTCCTCTGCGCCGTCCGTTACCGGGCGGTGCTTTCCTGACTGCTTTCCATTTTTCGCTTTTCGCTGGTGGCGAGAGGCGCCTGCCCGCTGGCGTTCGCCGCGCCACCTGTCCTTGCGCCGACGATGCGACGCGCGTGGCGAAAGCCTGTACGCGGGCTCGCGACCCGCCGGCAAGTACGCACCGCGTTTGGCGCGAACAAGCCTGGAAAACGCCGAGCCATATCGTAATAAGATATGACGTTATTGCATCCGCGGGACGATGACGTCCCGCCTTCCTGAAAGGAGCTATCCGTGCAACTGACCCAGTTAGGCGGGCATGTCGCCCAATCCGGCATCGCCGAACGGCAAAAACACGCGCAGGCGCTGATGTTCGGGATGGCGAACATCGACGAGTACGTGTCCGGCGGCGTCTGCTACGACGCCGCTGCTTATGTCCGCTATCTGCTGCGCGCCGACGCGATGATCGCGCCCGGCACGCTGCTCGACACGATCGGCCAGCTGTGGAAGACGCGCTTCAACTTCGAGACCGGCAATCAGTGGGACGGGCGCGCGAGCATTCCGGCGGGCACCGCGGTCGGCTTCGCGCGCGGCACCAATGTCTTTCACGCCGCGATCGCCGTCGGCGGCACCCGGATTCGCGGGATCAACGGCGGCCTGCTGGGCGCCGGATGGCTGCATCCGGTCGATCTGGCACGCGTGCTGCAGCCGGATCCGGCCGGCGGCTTTACGTACGACCGCACGACCATTCGCGTTTATCTGTCGCGCCTGTAGGCTGTCCGGCGTCGAAGCTCACGCTTCGGCCATCGTTGCCCGACCGCGTGCCGCGTGCCGCGCGGCCGCCTTTCCGTCGTCCGGCGATTTCCGCATGGCGTCGCGCCGTCCAACGCTGCTATCCTCTCGACCTTGAATGACGCGTCATGGTGCGTGGATGCGCGTGCTGCATCGCGGCGCCGCGCAGCGGTGCGAGCCCACGCGCGCACTGAGGTAGCATGACTGAATCTCCACGGCGATCCATGACCTGTTTCGTGACTGATTTCCTTCCGTCCATGTCCACATGGTCAAGACAACGATGAGCGATGCCCCTGAGCCGGCGGTGCCTGGCGACGACGAGTCGTCGGGCGGCGGCGCTTCGTCCTATCTGGTGCCGGGGCTCGAACGCGGGCTGCGGATCCTCGCTGAATTCTCCGCGCGCGAGCCCGTGCTCGGCGCCCCCGAGCTGTCGAAGCGCATCGGCATTCCGCGCACGACCACGTTCCGCCTGCTGCAGACGCTCGAGGCGCTCGGTTTTCTCGAACGCGTGAACGGCGACCGCTATTTCCGGCTCGGCGTCGGCGTGCTGCGACTCGGCTTCGAATACCTGAATTCGCTCGAACTGACCGATCTCGGCACGCCCGTGCTCGAACGGCTGCGCGATTCGACCGGCCTGTCGACGCACCTGCTGATCCGCGACCAGCGCGACGTGGTGTTCGTCGCGAAGGCGCAAAGCAATGCGTCGATGTTCGGCTCGGTGAAGGTGCACGTCGGCACGCGCCTGCCCGCGCATGCGACCGTGCACGGCCACGTGCTGATGGGCGACCTGACGCGCGATGCGCTGCGACAGCTCTATCCGGAGAAGAAACTCGAACAGTTCACCGAGCGCACGCCCGGCACCGTCGACGAGCTGTACGAGCGCGTGCGTCATTACGCGCGGCTCGGCTATGCGGTCAGCGAGGCGGCGTTCGAGAGCGGTATTTCCGCGGTGACGGCGCCCGTGCGCGATCATTCGGGCTCGATCGTCGCGGCGATCACCGCGACGGTGCCGCGCTCGGAGATCGGCGAGGCCGGCGAGAAGGAACGGCTCGTCGAAGCGGTGTGCGGCGCGGCGGTCGACCTGTCGCAACGGCTGAACTATCGTCCGCTCGAAAGCAACCCGACGTTCGCGCATGCGCGCCACAAGGTCGCGATGTTCTGACGTTCGCGCATCGATCCGGCCGCGGCGCGCGGCATCGCAACGAAGAGAGCGGCCCGCGGGCTGCTCTTGTCGTTTTCGGGCACCGCAGGCGCGGTGCCCGAGTTCACTCAGAACGAGTGATGAATGCCGGTCAGCACGATCACCTGGTTCGCGGTGCTCGACACGCCGGCCGTGAAGAACGCAGCCTTTGCGCCGCCCGAACCGTGTTCGTAAAGCACGTTCGCATACAACTGCGTACGCTTCGACAACGCGTAGATGTCGCCGAGTTCGACCTGCGTCCAGCGGCGGCCGGCCAGCGTCGTGGTCGCCGCGCCGCCCGCGATCGTGTTGAACGCGCTGCTGCGGTAGTTCACGCCCGCGTCGTAGCTTTGGAACGTGTCGGAAAACCCGTTCGACTGCATCTTCACGCGCGTGTAGAGGCCATGCACGAGGAAGTCGCCGATCTGGTACGACGCGCCCGCGCCGATGTTCTCGACCTTGTTCGCGAGGTAGCCGTTCGCGGTGTTCTGCCCCTGGAACGACGTGATGCCCGTCTGGCTGATCAGGATCGAGCGGTCGTGCTCGTTCGAGTAGACGGCCGACGCCTTGAACGGCCCGTTCGCATAGTTCAGCGCGACGCCGACCGATTTGCCGGTCGAGAAGTTCGTCGTGTTGCCGAGCGCGAGCGTCGCCGCGGCCGAGAAACCCGCGAAGGTCGGCGAACGGTACTTGACCGAATTGTTGTACGGCACGTTACCGGTTGCGGCGAGCGCGTCGATGTTGCCCGGATGGAACGCAAACCAGCTCAGCGCGAGGTACGCGGTGCTGAGCGGATCGAGATAGTCGAACGTCAGCGGCGTCTGGCGGCCGAGCGTCAGCGTGCCGTAGCGCTCGGCACTGAGGCCGACGAACGCCGCGCGGTTCCAGATCGTGTTCGCCGTCGCGAACTGGCCGTTGTTCGTATAGAAGCCGTTTTCCAGCTGGAAGATCGCCGACAGCCCGTCGCCGAGATCTTCCTTGCCCTTCAGGCCCCACCGGTCGGGCTGCGTATTGCCCTGGATCATCGCCCACTTCGCGTGGCCGCCGACGTTGTTCACGTAGGCGACGCCCGCATCCATGCTGCCGTACAGCACCACGCTGCTCAGCGCCCACGCGCCCGACGCGGCGCCCATCCCGATGACTGCTGCTGCTACCGCATGCTTGACCATTTGATCTCCTGACTCTCCAACCTGATGAATACGTGTTGTGACGGCCTGCGCGGGGACGGCCGGCCGTCGCGCATGTTCATCGCCGAAAGGACATTCTTATGTTCCATATAAGGAACAACGTGCCTTTAATGGAATGGAGTATAGAGGGGGTGTGCGCCCGATCAAAAATAAATTTTTCGGGACGGATGAGCGCCGGGCCGACGCCCGGCAATCCTGCGTGACGTCTCGAAAAAGCCGATAAATCCCCGTCACATAACAAAAAATTACATTCGACAGAGTAGGCGAAGGGAGCGGTCGAGCGAGGTGTCGGTGTTTTCCCTAGGACATGCAGCTTTTTATTTTACTCGCGGAAAGTCGCTCCTATAATCACCATCCATAAACTGACGTTCCTAATATGGAACAAATAGGAACAAACCGAGAGTCGATCAGAAGGAAGGGTGCGAGATGTCTGAACAATGGGTTTGCGCCGGCCACGCCGGCGCGCTGTCGGAAGACACGCCGATCGAGTTCAAGCGGACCGACGGCGTGGAAATCGGGATCTACCGCGTCGGCGACGACGTGTATGCGCTCGAGAACGTGTGCCCGCATGCGTACGCGCTGCTGACGCAGGGGTTCGTCGACGAAGGCACGGTGGAATGCCCGCTGCACGAAGCCGTGTTCGACATCAAGACGGGCGCATGCCTGAAGGGCCCGGGCGGGCGTGCGCTGAAGCAGTACGCGGTGCGTCTGGCCGGTGAAGAAATCCAGATCAAGGTGGAATGACATGAAAGAAGCGACCGTCAATTTCAATCCCTTCCTGAAGCCGTGGGTGGCGCCGCAGCCGAACAACGTCGCGGGCAAGGGGCAGATCGAGATTCCGGGGCAGGTCGAGAACCAGGTCTGGCAGAACCGCAAGGCCGAACCGACGCAGTACGAGAACGACCTCGGCGATGCGCTCGAACGCGTGTTCGAGAGCGGCGCGACCGAGCTGGACGACGTCGTCGCGGGCCTGAACCGCATCGGCTTTCGCGCGCCGGACGGCACGATTTGGACACCTGAGCGTTTCCGCGCCGAAATGGCCTCGCTGGCGGAATGAACGCACCGACCGCGCCGCGCGCCTGAGCGGCGGCCCGACGACAACCGCATCCGGAGCACACTGATGACGTCCCCCGACCAACACGAAACCCAACACGACGCGGTCCGCGACTATCTCGACCGCGGCATCAAGAACTACTGGTATCCCGTCGCGCCGAGCTGGCAGGTGTCGAACGCGCCCGTCGGCCTCACGCGCCTGTCCGAGCAGATCGTGCTGTGGCGCGATCACGAAGGCAAGGTCCACGCGCTGGAAGATCGCTGCCCGCACCGCGGCGCGCGCCTGTCGCTCGGCTGGAACCTCGGCGGCAACATCGCGTGCTGGTATCACGGCATCGAAGTAGACGGCGGCGGCACGGTCAATCGCGTGCCGGCCGTGTCGAACTGTCCGCTCGAAGGCACGAAGTGCGTGAAGTCGTATCCGGTCGAAGAGAAGGCCGGCGCGATCTTCCTGTGGTTCGGCGACGAAGCGCACGGCGAGCCGGCCGCGCTGAACCTGCCGGAAGAGCTGGTCGCCGACGAGTACGCGCACTTCCTGTGCGTGTCGAACTGGAAGTGCAATTACCAGTATGCGATCGACAACGTGATGGACCCGATGCACGGCGCGTATCTGCATGCGACGTCGCACTCGATGGCCGAAGGCGACAAGCAGGCCGACATGCGCGTGCGCAAGACTGACACGGGCCTGATGTTCGAGAAGATCGGCCAGCGCGACGTGAACTTCGACTGGGTCGAGCTCGGCGAAACCGGCTGCCTGTGGATGCGCCTCGCGATTCCGTACAAGCAGAAGTTCGGCCCCGGCGGCAACTTCGGGATCATCGGTTTCGCGACGCCGGTCGACGGCGACCACTGTCAGGTCTACTTCTGGCGTACCCGCAAGGTCGGCGGCTGGCAGCGCGACGTGTGGCGCTTCATGTACCGCAACCGCCTCGAAGGCCTGCACTGGGACGTGCTCGAGCAGGATCGCTACGTCCTCGAAAGCCTCGCGCCGCATGCGCGCGATCACGAATACCTGTACCAGCACGACGTCGGCATCACGCGCGTGCGCCGGATGCTGCGCCAGCGTGCGCAGGAGCATCTGTCCGCGCTCGACGCGCATCGCGCGGCCCACGCCGCTTCGGAGCCCGCGAATGGCTGAGCTCGCTCCGGTCGTGGCGCTGCCCGGTCGCCGCGTGCTCGTCACGGGCGGCGCGCGCGGTCTCGGCGCCGCCTTCGTGAACGCGCTGGTCGAGGCGGGCGCGCAGGTCGCGTTCGGCGACGTGCTGATCGAAGAGGGCCGCGCGCTGGCCGCGCAGCTCGCGCAAGCCGGCCACACCGCGCATTTCTTCGCGCTCGACCTGGCTGACCCGGCCAGTATCGACGCGTTCGTCGCGCAGGGCGCGGCGACGCTCGGCGGCATCGACGCGCTGATCAACAACGCGGCGATCACGAACTCGGGCGGCAAGCTCTCGACGGAGCTCGACGTGTCGACGTGGGATGCCGTGATGAACGTGAACGTGCGCGGCGTGTGGCTCGTCAGCAATGCGGCGCTGCCGCATCTCGCGCAATCGGGCCGCGGCGCGATCGTGAACCTCGCATCGGACACCGCGCTGTGGGGCGCGCCGAAGCTGCTCGCCTACGTCGCGAGCAAGGGTGCGGTGATCGCGATGACGCATGCGCAGGCACGCGAATTCGGCGCGCACGGCGTGACGGTCAACGCGATCGCGCCGGGGCTGACCGAAGTCGAGGCGACCGCTTACGTGCCGGCCGAACGGCATGCGTTCTACCTGCAGGGCCGTGCGCTGGCACGCACGCAGGTGCCCGACGACGTGACGGGCCCCGTGCTGTTCCTGCTGTCGGACGGCGCGCGTTTCGTGACGGGCCAACTGCTGCCGGTGAACGGCGGCTTCGTAATGAACTGATTTGAAGTTTTCACTCGGAATGAAGGAGAGGACGATGGCGGACGCCGATCTCGAACGCAAGTCGTGGGACCAGCCGGAAGGCGCAAGCTTCAACGACTGGATGGAAGGGCGCGTCGCGCGCTACGCGACGCGGCGCTACGACTGGGACGCACTGAAGTTCCAGGCCGACTACGACCCAAAGTACCGCCGTGCGCAGATGCGCTACGTCGGCACGGGCGGCACGGGCGTCGCGAAGGACGTCAACACGGTGCCGGCCGGCAACTTCACGTTCTCGACGATGGTGATCCCGGCCGGCAACATCGGCCCGAGCCACATCCATATCGACGTCGAGGAAATCTTCTTCGTGCTGCGCGGCAAGATGAAGGTGATCTGCGAGCGCGACGGCGAGACTTGGGAAGCGATCCTCGGCGAGCGCGACCTGATCTCGGTGCCGCCGGGCGTGTATCGGACGGAAATCAACATCGGCGAGGAAGATGCGCTGATGTGCGTGATGCTCGGTTCGTCGAAGCCGATCACGCCGACGTATCCGCCCGATTCGCCGCTCGCGAAGATCAAGCGTTGAGACGGAGCCGGTGAAGCAATGAGTGTCATCGACAAACGCGAACGTGAACGCGACCGCACCGCGGCGTTCGCCGCGCTGCTCGGACAGTTTCCCGAGCAGCGTTGCGAAGCCGGCGCGGCGGGCACGATCGGCTACCGGGAGGCCGGCGCGCAGCATGCGGGCCGCACGCTGCCCGTCGTGCTGCTGCACGGGATCGGCTCGGGCGCCGCATCGTGGGTCCGCCAGCTCGACACGCTCGGCGCGTCGCGCCGCGTGCTCGCGTGGGATGCGCCCGGTTACGGCGTGTCGACGCCGGTGCGCGGCGCGTCGCCGGCCGCCGCCGATTACGCGGCGTCGCTGAACGCGTGGCTCGACGCACTCGGCATCGAACGCTGCGTGCTGGTCGGGCATTCGCTCGGCGCGATCATCGCGGGCGGGTTGGCGCGCGTGATGCCCGCGCGGATCGCCGGCCTGCTGCTGATTTCGCCCGCGGGCGGCTACGGCGGCGCACCGGCCGACACGCGCGAATCGCGCCGCGACGCGCGGCTCGCGATGCTCGCGGAACTCGGCCCGGCCGGGCTCGCCGAGCAGCGCAGCGGCAACATGCTGTCCGGTTTCGCGAACGAGGAGGCGCGGGCGTGGGTGCGCTGGAACATGGCGCGCATCGTGCCGGCCGGCTATGCGCAGGCCACGCGTCTGCTCGCGAACGCCGATCTCGCGGCCGATCTCGCCGGCTTTCGCGGCCGCATCGCCGTGGCCGTCGGCGCGAACGATGCGATCACGCCGCCCGCTGCATGCGAGCGGATCGCCGCGGCCGCGCACGTCGGGCTGCAGGTGATTCCGCAGGCAGGGCACGCCGGTTATGTGGAAGCGCCGGCAGTCTATTCCGCGCTGATAGACGGCTTCTGCCGCCAGTGCGATGGTCAACGGGGGCGGGAATGAGCGAACCGTTGCAACACCAGCAGGACGCGGACAATGCGAAGACCGAAGCCGGCTACGTGGTGCCGGGCCTCGAACGCGGGCTGCGCATCCTCGCCGAATTCTCGCCGCGCGAGCCCGTGCTCGGCGCGCCCGAGCTGTCGAAACGGCTCGGCATTCCGCGCACGACGGTGTTCCGTCTGTTGCAGACGCTCGAATCGCTCGGCTTTCTCGAACGTGCGGACAAGGATCGCAACTACAAGCTCGGCATCGCCGTGCTGCGGCTCGGCTTCGAATACCTGAGCTCGCTGGAATTGACCGATCTCGGCCTGCCGGTGATCGAGAGCCTGCGCGATGCGACCGGCTTCACGACGCATATCGTGATTCGCGACGGCCGCGACGTGGTGTTCGTCGCGAAGGCGCAGAGCCAGTCGCCGGTGTTCAGTTCGATTCGTGTGAACGTCGGTACGCGGCTGCCCGCGCATGCGACGACGCACGGCCACGTGCTGATGGGCGACCTGTCGCTGAAGGAACTGCATGCGCTGTATCCGGAAGGCGCGCTGAACCGGATGACGAGCGCGACGCCGGAAACGGTCGACGCGCTGTACGAAGTGATCCGCGAGGATGCGCTGCGCGGCTACGGCGTCAGCAATTCGTCGTTCGAGCGCGGGATCTCGGTCGTCACGGCGCCGGTGCGCAACGAGACGCAGAAGATCGTCGCGTGCATCACGGTGACGGTGCCGAGGCCGGAGATCGACGCGGCGCTGATCGCGGACGGGCTGATCGACAAGGTGCAGCGCGCGGCGGCGGAATTGTCGCGGCGGCTCAATTACCGCTCGGATGACGAGCACACGTTCATGAAGGCTTTAGGACTCCGATGATTGAGATCGATCTGACCGGGCAAGTAGCGGTGGTGACGGGCGGTTCGTCCGGCATCGGCCTCGCGACGGCCGAACGGTTCCTTCAGGCCGGTGCGTCGGTCGCGATTTGCGGCCGCGATGGCGAACGCCTCGCACGCGCCGAAGCGAAGCTGCGCGACAAGTACGCGGATGCCCAACTGCTGACCGCACGCTGCGACGTGCTCGACGAAGCCGACGTGACTGCATTCGCGCAAGCGGTGTCCGCCCGTTTCGACCGCGCCGACATGCTGGTCAACAACGCCGGCCAGGGCCGCGTGTCGACCTTCGCCGACACGACCGACGACGCGTGGCGCGAAGAACTCGAGCTGAAGTACTTCAGCATCATTCGCCCGACGCGCGCGTTCCTGCCGCTGCTGCGCGAGTCGGCCGCGCCGTCGATCACCTGCGTGAACTCGCTGCTCGCGCTGCAGCCGGAGCCGCACATGGTCGCGACGTCGTCGGCGCGCGCCGGCGTGCTGAGCCTCGTGAAATCGCTCGCGACCGAACTCGCGCCGCAGCGCATCCGCGTGAACTCGATCCTGATCGGCATCGTCGAGTCGGGGCAGTGGCGCCGCCGCCATGAAGCGCAGGCGCAGCCCGGCGAAAGCTGGGAGGACTGGACGAGCGCGCTCGCCCGCAAGAAGAACATTCCGCTGAATCGCTTCGGCAAGCCCGACGAGGCGGCCTGGGCCCTTTTTTATCTCGCAACGCATCTGTCGTCCTACACGACGGGCAGCCATATCGACGTTTCTGGAGGCTTTGCACGCCATGTCTAAAAAAACCACGGTTGGCGAGCTGATTGCCGCCTTTCTCGAGCAGTGCGGCGTGAAGACCGCATTCGGTGTCATCTCGATCCACAACATGCCGATCCTCGACGCGATCAACTCGCGCGGCAACATCCGGTATGTCGGTGCACGCGGCGAAGCCGGTGCATTGAACATGGCCGACGGGCTGGCCCGCGTGTCGGGCGGCCTCGGCGTCGCGTTCACGAGCACGGGCACGGCGGCGGGCAACGCGGCCGGCGCGATGGTCGAGGCGCTGACGGCCGGTACCGCGCTGCTGCACGTCACGGGGCAGATCGAGACGCCGTACCTCGACCAGGATCTCGCGTACATCCACGAAGCGCCGGACCAGCTGTCGATGCTGCATTCGATCTCGAAGGCCGCGTTCCGCGTGCGCACGGTCGAAACCGTGCTGCCGACGATCCGCGAAGCCGTGCGCATCGCGCAGACCGCGCCGACGGGCCCCGTGTCGGTCGAGATTCCGATCGACATCCAGGCAGCCGAAATCGAATGGCCGGAAGACCTCGCACCGGCGCACGTTGCGGTGCGCGAGCACGACGAAGCACGCGTCGCGAAGCTCGCCGACGCGCTCGCGGCCAAGCGCCGCCCGCTGCTGTGGCTCGGCGGCGGCGCGCGCCATGCACGCGACGAGGTCGAACGCCTCGTGAAGCTCGGCTTCGGTGTCGTGACGAGCGTGCAGGGCCGCGGCGTGCTGCCGGAAGATCACCCGGCGACGCTCGGCGCGTTCAACGTGCATGCGTCGGTCGAGGCGTTCTACAAGACCTGCGACGCGCTCGTCGTGGTCGGCTCGCGCTTGCGCGGCAACGAAACGCTGAAGTACAAGCTTGCGCTGCCGCAGCCGTTGTTCCGCGTCGATGCCGATGCGCTCGCCGACAACCGTGGCTATCGCAACGCGCTGTTCGTGCACGGCGATTCGAAGCGCGTGCTGGCGGAGCTGGCCGACCGCCTCGAAGGCCGTCTGTCGGTCGATCCGCAATTCGCGGCCGATCTCGCGGCGGCCCGCGAGGACGCGGTGGCCGATGTGGCGAAAGGCCTCGGGCCGTACAAGAAGCTCGTCGACACGCTGCAAGGCGCCGTTGGCCGCGACTACAACTGGGTGCGCGACGTGACGATCTCGAACAGCACGTGGGGCAACCGCCTGCTGAAGATCTTCGAGCCGCGCGCGGGCGTGCATGCGCTCGGCGGCGGCATCGGCCAGGGCATCCAGATGGGCATCGGCGCGGCGCTGGCCGGTTCGGCGGCGAAGACGGTCTGCCTCGTCGGCGACGGCGGCCTGATGGTCAACGTCGGCGAACTGGTGACGGCCGTGCAGGAAAGCGCGAACGTGATGATCGTGCTGATGAACGACCAGTGCTACGGCGTGATCCGCAACATCCAGGACGCGCACTACGGCGGTCGCCGCTGCTTCGTGCAACTGCACCAGCCCGATTTCGCGCAGTTCTGCGCGAGCTTCGGCCTCACGCACTACCGGATCACGTCGCTCGACCAGGCCGAAGCGATCGTCCGCGAAGGGATCGCGAAGGAAGGGCCGGTGATGGTCGAGGTCGACATGCTGTCGGTCGGCTCGTTCGCGTCTGCGTTCGCGGGCCCGCCGGTCAAGAAGGAAGCGCCGACGGAGCGCCAGTATGCGTAACGGGCACAAGCGGGCACCCGTCGACGTCGCGATGATCGGCTTCGGCGCGATCGGCGCAGCCGTGTACCGCGCGGTCGAGCACGATGCGTCGCTGCACGTCGCGCACGTGATCGTGCCGGAGCATCAGCGCGACGCAGTGCAGCGCGAGCTTGGCAGTGCGGTGGAGGTCGTGTCGTCGGTCGACGCACTGGCCCGCCGCCCCGGGTTCGCGCTCGAATGCGCGGGCCACAGCGCGCTCGTCGATCACGTCGTGCCGTTGCTGAAGGCCGGCACCGACTGCGCGGTCGCGTCGATCGGCGCGCTGTCCGACCTCGCGCTGCTCGACGTGCTGTCGCAGGCCGCCGACGAAGGTGGCGCCACCGTGACGCTGCTGTCCGGCGCAATTGGCGGCATCGACGCGCTGGCGTCGGCGAAGCAGGGGGGCCTCGACGAAGTGCTGTACGTCGGCCGCAAGCCGCCGCTCGGCTGGCTCGACACGCCGGCCGAGGCGCTGTGCGACCTGCACGCGATGAGCGAGGAAAAGGTGATCTTCGAAGGCACCGCGCGCGACGCCGCGCGGCTGTATCCGAAGAACGCGAACGTCGCGGCGACGGTGGCGCTCGCGGGCCTCGGCCTCGACGCGACGCACGTGCGCCTGATCGCCGATCCGGCCGTCGAGCGCAACGTGCACCGCATCACCGCGCGCGGCGCATTCGGCGAGATGTCGCTGGAAATGAGCGGCAAGCCGCTGCCCGACAACCCGAAGACGTCCGCGCTGACCGCGTACAGCGCGATTCGCGCGCTGCGCAACCGCGCGGCCTGCTGCGTGATCTGAGCGGACCATCGAGCGTCCGCCCGCGCCACGGTGAGGGCGGATGTGCAGAGACAGATTTGTGGGACTTGTGACATGACTCCTTTCGATACGAGCCTCGTGCCCGACGGCAACATCCTGATCGGCGGCGAGTGGCGGCGCGGCCGTGGCGCGCCGTATGCGAGCATCTATCCGGCCGACCAGTCGCTGAACATGGAAGTGTCGACGGCGAACGCGGAAGACGCGGCCGACGCCGTCGCGGCCGCTGACGCCGCATGGCGCCGCGCCGACTGGGCCGGGCTGAAGCCGCACCAGCGCGCGCAGGTGCTGTACCGGATCGCCGACCTGATCATGCAGCGTCACGAGGCGCTCGCGAACCTGCAGCGCCGCGACAACGGCAAGCCGATCGCCGAGACGCGCGTGCTGGTGGCCAGCGCGGCGAACACGTTCCGCTATTTCGCGGCGTGCCTCGAAACGCTCGACGAAGAGCTGACGCCGTCGCGCGGCGACTACCTGACGATGAGCGTGTACGAGCCGATCGGCGTGATCGCGGCGATCACGCCGTGGAACTCGCCGATCGCATCCGATGCGCAGAAACTCGCGCCGGCGCTGGCCGGCGGCAACGCGGTGGTGCTCAAGCCGGCCGAGGTCACGCCGCTCGTGTCGCTCGCGTTGGCGCGCATTTGCGAGGAAGCCGGCGTGCCGAAGGGCGTGCTGAGCGTGCTGCCGGGCAAGGGCTCGGTGATCGGCGACGTGCTCGTGCGTCATCCGCTGGTGAAGAAGGTGTCGTTCACCGGCGGCACCGAAGTGGGCCGCGGCATTGCCCGCATCGCCGCCGAGAAACTGATGCCCGTATCGCTCGAACTCGGCGGCAAGTCGCCGACGATCGTGTTCGACGACGCCGATCTCGATCACGCGGTCAACGGCGTGCTGTACGGGATCTTCAGCTCGTCGGGCGAAGCATGCATCGCCGGCTCGCGGCTGTTCGTGCAGCGCGCGGTGTACGACGCATTCATGCAGCGGCTGGTAGCCGGCGCACGCAAGCTGCGCGTGGGCGACCCGACGCGGCCCGACACGCAGATGGGCCCGCTGATCACCGCGAAGCATCGCGAATCGGTCGAACGCTACGTCGCGCTCGGGCTGGAAGAAGGCGGTCGCCTGCTGTGCGGCGGCGAGCGGCCGTCGGGCGACGGGCGCGAGGACGGCTTCTTCTATCAGCCGACGATTCTCGAAGGCTTGTCGAACAGCGCACGCATCTGCCAGGAGGAAATCTTCGGGCCGGTGCTGGTCGCGATGCCGTTCGACGACGAAGCGTCGCTGATCGCGCAGGCGAACGACAGCGTGTTCGGCCTCGCGGCCGGCATCTGGACGCGGGATTACAAGCGCGCGTGGCGCATCGCGAGGGCACTGGAGACGGGCACCGTCTGGATCAATACGTACAAGCTGTTCTCGATCTCCACGCCGTTCTCGGGCTGGAAGGAGAGCGGGATGGGCCGCGAGAAAGGGCGTCTCGGCATCCGCGAATACATGCAGCAGAAGAGCCTCTACTGGGGCTTGAACGACGCGCCGCTGCCGTGGGCGAACTGAGCGAAGGGGAATGACGCAATGAGCATCTTGGGAATCGAGCAGATCACGTACGGTGTCGACGATCTCGCGACGTGCCGGCGCTTTTTCGCCGACTGGGGCTTGAAGGAAGTCGCGCATGACGACACGCGTGCGCGTTTCGAGACGCTGAACGGTTGCACCGTGCTCGTCGTGAAGGCCGACGATCCGTCGCTGCCGCCTGCGTTCGAAGCGGGGCCGACGTTGCGGGAAGTCACGTGGGGCGTCGCGACGCGGCGCGAATTCGACGCACTGCGCACGAAGCTGGCCGGTCAGCCCGGCTACTACGCACAGGACGATGCGGTCGGCTGCATCGACCCGAACGGGATGGCGATCCGCGTCGAAGTCACGCGCAAGCGCGCACTCGACCTCACGGGCTCGCCGTCGAACGTGTGGGGCCAGACGCTGCGCGTCGACCAGCCGAGCCCGATTTACGCGCGCGCGGAGCCGGTCGAAGTCGGGCACGTCGTGTTCTTCACGAATTGCCTCGACGCACAGGAAACGTTCTATCACGAGCTGCTCGGCTTCGAGACGTCGGATCGCTATCCGGGCCGCGGCGCGTTCATGCGCTGCGCGCCGCACGGCGGCCATCACGACCTGTTCCTGCTCGCGCTGCCGAATGGCAAGCGCGGCCTGAACCACGTCGCGTTCACCGTGCGCGACATCCACGAAGTGTTCGGCGGCGGCATGCACATCGACCGCTGCGGCTGGGAAACGCAACTCGGCCCGGGGCGTCATCCGGTGTCGTCCGCGTACTTCTGGTATTTCCAGAACCCGGCCGGCGCGCTGATCGAGTACTACGCGGACGAAGACGTGCTGACGCCCGCATGGCAGCCGCGCGAATTCGAACCGGGCCCGACCGTGTTCGCCGAGTGGGCCGTCGACGGCGGCCTCGACGGCAACACGCGCCGGCAGAAGAACGCGAAGGCGCCGGAAGGCAAGTTCATGACGGAGCGGAAATCATGAGCGAAGCAAACACACAGGAGCAGCCCGCGCCGGCCACGGTCGTCGTGATCGGCGGCGGCCAGGCGGCCGGCTGGGTACTGAAGACGCTGCGCGCTGAAGGCTTCGCGGGCCGCCTCGTGATGATCGCCGACGAGCCGCACCTGCCGTACGAGCGCCCGCCGCTGTCGAAGGCCGTGCTGGCCGGCGACGCCGACATCGAAACCGTGCGCGTCGTGCGCCCCGATGAATTCGACGCGCTGAACGTCGAAGCGTGGCAGCCGGAACGCGCGGGCTCGATCGATCGCGCACGCCGTGTGGTGAAAACCGAAAGCGGCCGCGAGATCGAATACGACCGGCTCGTGATCGCGACCGGCGGCACGTCGCGCCGCTTGCCCGATGCGCTCGTCCACACGCCGAATCTGCACTACCTGCGCACGCTCGACGAAGCGGCCGCGCTCGGTGAGAAGCTGCGTGCGAGCCGGCGCGTGCTCGTGATCGGCGGCGGCTGGATCGGCCTCGAAGTCGCGGCGACCGCGCGCAAGCTCGGTGTCGACGCGGTGGTCGTAGAAGGCGCGCCGCGCCTGTGCGGTCGCTCGGTGCCGCAGGTCGTGTCGGACTTCCTGCTCGACCTGCATCGCTCGAACGGTGTCGACGTGCGGCTCGGCGCGGCACTCGCGTCGCTCGATGTGGAGCCTGGCGACGCATCGAAGGTGCGCGCGACGCTTGCCGACGGCACGACGATCGACGCCGACTTCGCGGTGGCCGGCATCGGCCTCGCGCTGAACGCGTCGCTCGCGAGCGATGCGGGGCTCGCGGTCGCCGACGGCATCGTCGTCGACGAATACGGCGCCACCAGCGACCCGGCGATCTTCGCGTGCGGTGACGTCGCGAACCATCACAACGGCTGGCTGAAACGGCGCGTGCGGCTCGAATCGTGGGCGAACGCGCAGAACCAGGCGATCGCGGCGGCGAAGGCCGTGCTCGGCGAGCGTGCACCGTACGCGGAGATTCCGTGGTTCTGGTCCGATCAGTACGACGTGAACCTGCAGATCCTCGGCGATCTGCCGGCCGATGCGCAGCTCGTCGTGCGCGGCGATCTCGCCGCGCGTCGTGCGACGCTGTTTTTTGTGGGCGACGGGCATGTGAGAGGTGTCATCGCCGTGAACAACGCGCGTGAGCTGAAGCTCGCGCGCAAGTGGATGAACCAGGGCCGGGCTGTGGATACGGAAGCCCTGGCAGACACGACCCAAGCGCTTGCCTGACCGGCTCGACCGGAAAGAGACCCAGGAGACACCCCGCATGAGCACTTTCGACAACGTCGTGGCCGGCAGGGCCACGATGGAAGCTGCCGCCTCCACGCCCGGCGCGATCATCGCGCGGCTCGAGCGGCTTCCGGCCAACGCGATGCAGATCCGCGCGCGCGTGCTGATCGGCACCGCGACGTTCTTCGACGGCTTCGACGTGATCACGATCGCGGCGACGCTGCCGCTGCTGATTCACAAGTGGGGGCTGTCGCCGACGCAGATCGGCATGCTGATCGCGTCCGGCGCGATCGGCCAGCTGATCGGCGCATTCCTGTTTCCCGCCCTTGCGGAAAAGCATGGCCGCGTGAAAGCGATCGCATGGAGTTCGGCCGTGATCGGCATCACGAGCATCGCGTGCGGTTTCGCGCCGACGTTCGAGATATTCGTACTGCTGCGGATTCTGCAGGGGCTCGGGCTCGGCGGCGAGTTGCCGGTCGCGGCCACGTACATCAACGAGATCACGCGCGCGCATGGCCGAGGCCGTTTCGTGCTGCTGTACGAGATCGTGTTCCCGATCGGCCTGCTCGTGTCGATGGCGCTCGGTGCGTGGCTCGTGCCGCGCTTCGGCTGGGAGATCATGTACTTCGTCGGCGGGCTGCCGCTGATCCTGTCGCTCGTGCTCACGCACCTCGTGCCCGAATCGCCGCGCTGGCTCGCGTCGCGCGGGCGGCTCGCGGAAGCCGGGCGCGCGGTCGGCGTGTTCGAAGGATCGGTGCGCGGCGAACTGCCGCCGGTCACGCAGGTGGCCGCGTTCGACGAGATGGTGCGCCAGCATCCGAAGCGCCGGATGAGCGACCTGTTCAGCGCCGCATATCGCAAGCGCACGCTCGCGGTGGCGACGTTGTGGGCGACCTGCGGGTTCATCCAGTACGGGTTGTCGACATGGCTGCCGACGATCTACAAGAACTTCTATCATGCGCCGCTGCAGCTCGCGCTGAACCTCGCGGTGATCGGCTCGGTGATGGGCGTGCTCGGTTCGCTGGCGTCCGCGCTGCTGGTCGACAAGCTCGGCCGCAAGCCGGTGATCGTGTGGTCGTTCGTGTTGTGCGCGCTGTCGCTCGCGCTCGCCGGCATCTATCACGCGTCGTCGGTGTACGTGGTCGCGATCTTCTGCTCGCTGTCGCTCGGGCTGATGGCGTCCGGGTTCATTACCGCGTACGTCTATACGCCCGAGCAGTATCCGACGAGCATCCGCGCGTCGGGCTGCGGGCTCGGCAGCGCGTGGCTGAAGATCGCGTCGTTCGCGGCGCCGATGATCGTGCCGCACGCGATCATCGGCGGGAACCTTGCGCCGGCGTTCTATCTGATCGGCGGGGTGCCGCTGATCGCGGCGCTGACCGTGCACTTCGTCGGAATCGAGACGAAGGGGAAGGTGCTGGAGGCGCTCGAGGCGTAAGCGGGGCCGGCAGTAACGGATGAGGTGCTCAGGCCCGGGGATGTTCGCCCGGGTTTGTCCATTTCGCGGCGATTCGGTCGTTCGATGTCGAGCGTTGCAAACGGGCGCCATGGTTGCCGCGCGGCTCGCGTGGTCTAATGCACGGTCCCGATTTTCATCAGACCGCTGCCATGCCCCTGTTCGAACCCGTCACGCTGAATACCTCCCGCCTCGTGCTGCGGCCGCTTCGCGACGCCGACGCACCGGCGTTCTTCGAGATCTGGTCCGATGCGGAAGCGATGCGCTATTTCTCGTTCTCGCCGATGACGCAGATCGAGCAGGCCGAGGCGCGCGTCGCGCGCAACGTGCAGACGTCCGTGAGCGGGGAGAGCCTGACCTGCGTGCTCGAACTGCGGGAAACCGGCGAAACGCTCGGCGAGTGCGTGTTGTTCCACGCTAACGCGCAATGCCGGCGCGCCGAGATCGGCTTCAGCCTGCGGCGCGCGTTCTGGCGCGGCGGATACATGCGCGAAGCGGCGTCGGCCATGATCGATCATGCGTTCGACACGCTGCGGCTGAACCGGCTCGAGGCCGATATCGATCCGCGCAACGTCGCGTCGGCGCGGCTGCTCGAACGGCTGGGTTTCGTCCGGGAAGGGCTGCTGCGCGAACGCTGGATCGTCGGCGACGAAGTGTCGGATAGCGCGCTGTACGGGTTGCTGGCGCGCGACCGCGGCTGATGCTGCCGCGGCGGCAGTCCATTTTCCGGCGGAGACGATCGCGCACGCGCTGATGCACTCGCGCGGCGCAATCGGATTCGGCCCGCCAAGTTCGATTCGACGGTCGGCGGATGAGGTTGTATTCACAACTTCGCGAGCCAGCCCTCGACCTTGTCTTTCCCGCGCAGCGTTGCAATCCATCGGTCGGCGACGATTACGTCAACGCTCGCCCGGCCGCCACGTCGACAGGCACTTCGCGCTCCAGTGCCTTGGCGGCGAGTTCCCCGACCCAGTCTGCATCGGCGGGATCGACGACGCCATATTGATCCGGCGGAAAAAAAGCATAGTGATGAGCCGCCGCAGCCAGGCGCTCACATTCGGCATGAGACAGCAGGTAGGACGTCACGGTCAATGGCGCCGCTGGTCCACTCCATCTCAATCCGATGCGGATATGGGTGCGTGGCGCAAATGCGATTGCCAATTCTCGCCGCGGGATCAATCGTTTCGTCTCCGAGGGGAACGTTGGCGGCGCGCCCCAACCGTCTGCCGCAATTCGATGATCCAGCACCAGCCAATGACCGGCGGACGTTCGGGCCAGGATCCATTGCCTGACTCCGGTCATGCTGGATTTGAGCTTGCCGTCGATCCATTCCTCGACGTAGAGGGGTTCCGGATCGTAGTCGTCCGACCACACGACGATTGCCGAGCATAGCGTATGGCGCTCCAATTCGACATGCCCGTTGGACGGCATTTCACGCCAGTACCGCTGTCGGGTGCCGTACGTCGCGACGCACCAGTTCAGGCCGATCCACGCTGCGATGAAGAGCGCCGTGACCCATATGACGGTGACGGCTGTTTCGCTAACCGCACGATCCATATCGAAGGCCGGATCGACCGTTCCGCGGTATGCAAGCATACCGAGCAAATACGCGAGCATCGGGATCGCAGGCCCGACTGCGACCGGCATCACCAGAATGGCGAGCCAGCTTCGGACATGCACGCTCCCCACCGACTTGGCGCGCGCACGCTCCTCATCGCTCATTGCCGCGACTTCCCGCGCGGCGATGTCGTCGCTTGGGGTGTGGAACCGCTCATACGTATTCTGGCATTTGGGCATTCGACGGAGCGTTCGGTGAAAGAGGGCGATAAAGCAGGGATTGCCTCGAGGAACTGATTCTTGCATACGTTGGGGTCGGTTTTCATACGGATACGTGTGCGTTCCGTACGTCAACAAACCGATGCGCTGCGGCCGGTGCGAAACCATGCCGCGGATTCCGTATGCGCAGGTCGCCGGAGTCGAGCGGTAGTGGATGAAACGGCGCCGGGAAGACGCCGACGCGCGCGGATTATCGTGAGCGGATGACTTGCCGGATTCACGCGGCGAACGTACGCTTGGCCGATACCGCGACCGACCCACAGGTTCTCGACCATGCAAGCCCATCCTTTGCGTCTTTCTCCCGGCGACGATCTGCGCGGCGCCATCGAGGCAGCGCTACGCCAGCACGAAGCGCATGCGGCCTTCGTGATCCAGGGCATCGGCAGCCTGAGCGTCGCGCAGTTGCGCTTCGCCGGCGTCGATCAGCCGACCGAGCTGCGCGGCGACCTCGAAATCCTGACGCTGGCCGGCTCCGTATCGCCGGACGGCGCACACCTGCATATGTCGATCTCCGATGCAGCCGGCCGCGTGACGGGCGGCCACGTTGCGAGCGGCTGCGTGGTGCGCACGACGGCCGAGATCCTGCTCGCGCTGCTGCCCGCGCATCGTTTCTCGCGCGAACCGGATGCGGGCACCGGCTTCAACGAACTGGTGATCCGTCGCGAGTCGGGCGACGACGCCGCATGAATGGCAGCGGCGCTAGAATCGCCGCTCATCGAAGACTTTCCCGTTACCGCTCATTCCGCAACGCGCAATCCATGGACGACACCGAAATCGAACAGAAGGCGTGGGACATCGTCCGGGCGTGGCTCGAACGCGCGACGCCCGAGCAGTGGCACCGGTTCGCCGCACGCTCCAATTGCGATGGCAACGGCCGCGCGTTGCGCTGGCTGCTGGACAACCGCAACGTCGATCGCGCGACCGCACTGCTGATCTACTGGAATCTCGGCGCCGCGTGGTTCGTGCAGTATGCGAACGAAAGCGATCTGGGCGACGCGTCGTATCAACTCGATACGTTCCGGCTGCTTCGCGACATCGAACAACGTTATGCCGACGGCTATTACGCCCATCACGGCATCTGGTTCGATCCGCACGACTTCGATGGCGCGGGGCCGAACGATTATCCGGACGTACCGGTCGCGCGGCCTGTGCCGGCGCTGATGCTGCAACCGACCGACGGACGCGAGTACGTCGATCTCGACGAAGCGGACGGCTATGACGAAGGCTTGCCGTTCGACGTGGTCGAGCGGCTGCACGCGCTGTACGACTGACCGAACGGGCGCGTCCGGTCGCCGACGCATGAAAAAAAAGCGCCGCGGCCTTTCGGCTTGCGGCGCCTGTCAGTGCGCTGCGACGTCGACCGCCCGTCGCAGCCCGACTGCGTGCTTACACCTGCACGGTGTCGGCGACTTCCTTGAAGTCCTCGATCTGGTCGAAGTTCATGTACTGGTAGATCTTGTCGCCGTTGGCGGTGAGCACGCCCATGTCGGCCATGTACTCTTCCTTGGTCGGGATCTTGCCCAGACGCGAGCAGATCGCCGCCAGTTCAGCGGAGCCGAGGTACACGTTCGTGTTCTTGCCGAGGCGGTTCGGGAAGTTGCGGGTCGACGTCGACATCACCGTCGCGCCTTCGCGCACCTGTGCCTGGTTACCCATGCACAGCGAGCAGCCCGGCATTTCGGTGCGGGCGCCGGCCGTGCCGAACACGCCGTAGTGACCTTCTTCCGTCAACTGCTTCTGGTCCATCTTGGTCGGCGGCGCGACCCACAGCTTGACCGGGATGTCGCGCTTGCCTTCGAGCAGCTTCGACGCGGCACGGAAGTGACCGATGTTGGTCATGCACGAGCCGATGAATACTTCGTCGATCTTCGCACCGGCGACGTCGGACAGCGTCTTCACGTCGTCCGGGTCGTTCGGGCAGGCGACGATCGGCTCGTGGATGTCGGCGAGGTCGATCTCGATGACCGCCGCGTATTCGGCGTCGGCATCCGGCGACAGCAGTTGCGGGTCGGCGAGCCACTGTTCCATCGCGGCGATACGACGCTGCAGGCTGCGCGGATCCTGGTAACCCTGCGCGATCATCCACTTGAGCAGCGTGACGTTGCTGTTCAGGTACTCGATGATCGGTTCCTTGTTCAGGTGCACCGTGCAACCGGCCGCCGAACGCTCGGCCGATGCATCCGACAGCTCGAACGCTTGCTCGACCTTCAGGTCGGGTAGGCCTTCGATTTCGAGGATGCGGCCCGAGAAGATGTTCTTCTTGCCTTGCTTGGCGACAGTCAGCATGCCTTGCTTGATCGCGTACAGCGGGATCGCGTTGACGAGGTCGCGCAGCGTGACGCCCGGCTGCATCTTGCCCTTGAAGCGGACCAGCACCGATTCCGGCATGTCCAGCGGCATCGTGCCGGTGGCGGCCGCGAACGCGACCAGGCCCGAACCCGCCGGGAAGCTGATGCCGATCGGGAAGCGCGTGTGCGAATCGCCGCCGGTGCCGACGGTGTCGGGCAGCAGCATGCGGTTCAGCCACGAGTGGATCACGCCGTCGCCCGGGCGCAGCGCGATGCCGCCGCGCGTGCTGATGAAGTTCGGCAGCGTCTGGTGCGTCTTCACGTCGACCGGCTTCGGATACGCGGCGGTGTGGCAGAACGACTGCATCACGAGGTCGGCCGAGAAGCCGAGGCAGGCCAGATCCTTCAGTTCGTCGCGGGTCATCGGGCCCGTGGTGTCCTGCGAGCCGACCGAGGTCATCTTCGGTTCGCAGTACGTGCCCGGGCGCACGCCCTGGCCTTCCGGCAGACCGCACGCGCGGCCGACCATCTTCTGCGCGAGCGAGAAGCCCTTGCCGCTGTCGGCCGGCTGGTGCGGCAGGCGGAACAGCGTCGACGGCGCGAGGCCGAGCGCTTCACGCGCCTTCGCGGTCAGGCCGCGGCCGATGATCAGCGGAATGCGGCCGCCGGCGCGCACTTCGTCGAACAGCACGTCGGACTTCACCTGGAATTCGGCGATGACCTTGCCGTCCTTCAGCGCCTTGCCTTCGTACGGGCGCAGTTCGACCACGTCGCCCATTTCCATCTGCGACACGTCGAGCTCGATCGGCAGCGCGCCGGCATCTTCCATCGTGTTGTAGAAGATCGGGGCGATCTTGCCGCCGAGGCACACGCCGCCGAAGCGCTTGTTCGGGACGAACGGGATGTCTTCGCCGGTGAACCACAGCACCGAGTTGGTGGCCGACTTGCGCGAGGAGCCGGTGCCGACCACGTCGCCGACGTAGGCGACCAGGTGACCCTTTTCCTTCAGCGATTCGATGAACTTGACCGGGCCGCGCTTGCCGTCTTCTTCCGGCGTGATGCCCGGGCGCGCGTTCTTCAGCATCGCCAGCGCGTGCATCGGGATGTCCGGGCGGGTGGTGGCGTCCGGCGCCGGCGACAGATCGTCGGTGTTGGTTTCGCCCGTCACCTTGAACACGGTGATGGTCAGGCTTTGCGGCACTTCCGGACGGCTCGTGAACCATTCGGCGTCGGCCCAGCTCTGCAGCACGGCCTTCGCGTGCGCGTTGCCGTTGTCGGCGAGTTCCTTCACGTCATGGAACTGGTCGAACATCAGCAGGGTTTTCTTCAGCGCGTCGGCGGCGACCGCAGCCACGGCTTCGTCGGACAGCAGCTCGATCAGCGGCTGGATGTTGTAGCCGCCGAGCATCGTGCCGAGCAGCTCGGTGGCGCGCGCACGCGAGATCAGCGGGCAGGCGGTCTCGCCCTTCGCGACGGCGGCCAGGAAGCCGGCCTTCACGCGAGCGGCTTCGTCGACGCCGGCGGGCACGCGATGGGTGATCAGCTCGAGCAGCGTCTGCTCTTCGCCGGCGGGCGGGTTCGTCAGCAATTCGACCAGTTCGGCGGTTTGCTGAGCCGTCAGCGGCAGGGGAGGAATACCGAGCGCGGCGCGGGCGGCCACGTGAGCACGAAAGTTTTCAAGCATGGGGAGACCTGCTGATATTGCGTTTGAGGGGAAGGCCTTGCCGGCACTCCGGGGCTATTCCAGGCACTGCTTTGAGCGGGATTCTAATCTCAATGGTCTGGAACGTCAAATGTCTTATGTCTTATATAAGACTTGGCAATGCGAAAGACGGGAGGCGCGGCTGCATGGCGGAGCCGGCCTTGTCGGGCGGGCCGGCGGGCGGATGCAGGGTGTCGGTTCAGGTCGTCGGTATCGCACGTATCTGCACAATCCCGCAGGAAACGGTACACACCGGGCGCGTTCGGGCCGCTACGCTTGCCGTCACGCAGCTTGCAATCGGGAGGCGGAACGGGAGGCGGACGTCGTCGCGCGCCCCGTCGATTCGGCCCGGGCGGTAGCGCTTCCCTTGACTCCGGCGATCCACGACATGCACTCCAGAAACGCGATTTTCCTGATGATGGTGCTCGTCGCGTCGCCGGCCGTTTACGCGGCTACGCCCGGCGACGAAGCGGGGGATGCGGCGAGTCGGCCGGTCGCGCTGGTCTATCGCGGTCCTGCCGCGTGTGACGGGTGCGCCGAAACCATCGCCACACGCCTGCGGGAATCGGACCAGCGGTTCCGGGTGATCTACGTGGGGCCGGCGGAAAAGCTCAGGATCACGCCCGCCGCGCTGGCCGGTGCGGCGCTCTATGTGCAGCCCGGCGGCGGGCAGGACATTCCCGGCGCGGCAGCTAGCATCGGCCGAAACGAAATGCGGGCCGTGCGGCGATACGTCGCGAACGGCGGCCGATACCTCGGGCTGTGCATGGGCGCCTACCTGGCCGGCGCGCAGGGTTTCGGGCTGGTTGCCGGCGATATCGACTCCGAGGTCGACCGGCCGGGCTCGACGCTTCACGGCATCGCCGACACGGTGACGCCGGTCGTCTGGCGCGGGAAAAAGCGCTGGATCTACTATCAGGACGGCGCGAGGCTGCCGGTCGCGCCGATCGGCTCCGGCGGGATCGTGCTGGCGATCTACCCGAACAAGGACATCGCGGCTGCCACGTACCGCTACGGCAAAGGGCGCGTCGGCCTTGCCGGCCCGCATCCGGAGGCCGATGAAAGCTGGTATCGCCAGAACGGCCTCACGAACCCGGACGGCGTGGTGCCGGACATGGCGTACGACCTGATCAACGCGACGATGAAGCCTTAGCGGAGGGGCCGCGGCGCGCGCGGGTTCATTTATTTCCGCTTGGCGCGATACGCGTCGAGATTTTTCCGTGCCTGTGCACGGATTGCGCGCTGCATGAAGGGCGTCCAGCCGAGCAGCGCGCCTTTCATCCCGATCGCCTGACGCGCCCAGCGCCACAGGTCGAAATGGTCGCGATGCTCGACGATGCGTCCGTCGCGAAACCGGAAGCGCGCATCGATCCGGTTGACCACCATCCGCCCGCTCGCGGCGAACCGGTAGCGCGCGCTCCACGTCGCGCGCCCGGCCTGGTCGTCCGCGGCGACTTCGCCGAACGTCAGCGAGAACTCCTGGGCTCGCGCGACCAGCATCCGCCACATGTCGCGCGCAAGTTCGCCGCGCAGTTCGCCGAATGCGGGATCGCTGAACACGATGTCGTCGGCGTAGCACGCGAGCATCGCATCGATGTCGCGCTGCTGGAAGGCCGTGTAGAAGCGCTGGATCAACGCGGTGTTCGGATCGGTCATGTTGGGCGTAACGGGGCAGGGAGGGGCGGACGATGACGTCCGTCGAAACGTCGATCGGGAAAGTAGCGGCCGGCAGCGCAAACCGGCGCCCGAGCCTGCGACTTCGGGCGCGCAGGCTCGCCCACGGATGATACGCGTCAGCGGGCCGCCATCGCGACGTTCCGATCGTTCCGTCCCGTCACCAGGCAGCCCGACATGAAGGCCTCGCTCTGGCTGCCGGCGGCGGTTTCGCCAAAGCCGCGACCGAGCGCGTCGGCCTTCACCTGCGCGGCGCCTTGCTCGCACGCGAGCGGGCTGGCGTCGCGGCCCTGCGCATGCAGGATCGCGCGATCGCCGATGAGATAGGCCAGCAGTGCAAAAACAGCGATATGTACGGCTCGTCTCATGGTTCGTCTCCTCGTCGCTCAAGCGTAACGCGGACACGTTCGACGAAGCACTTGGGGCTTCCCCCGGTAAACGTCTGCTGAAAGCGGTAGCGGGGCGGGACGATCCTGTCCTGTTTTTCCGTCGCCGCCGCCCGGCGGGCGGCCAATGCGCGGTAGTTTGACGAATGTCAGGGTACGGGCGGGCGGCGGCGGTCGCGCGGCCGTTCAAAGCGATAGCATGAATGCATGATTTGACGGAACGCGACGCAGGGTCAACGCGTCAGGTCCGGCAAGCACGCAGGTGTTGAATATCGCTGTCGAAATAGTGAGGAATCCAAATGTTGAACGTCTCTTCCGTCCTGATCAGTCTTGCCCCGATGTGGGCGATCCTGCTGCTGGCGTCTTCGGCGGCCGCCTATTTCGTGTTCTGGCGCAAGGCCATCAAATAAGCGCTGCGCGACAGCGTGCGCACGGTGCGCACGCGTGACGCGCCTTTCCGTCATTGCACCGCCGTCACCGGCACGTTCGAAATTCGCACCAGCCGCGCCATCACGCTGCGCCGAAACACCGACATCAGCGCGTGTAGCGGATCGCGTCTCGGCGCGGCGACGACGATCTCGTCGCACCCGGTCTCGGCCGCCGCGGCCGCGATCGTATCGGCCACCGGGCCGACCTTCATTACGACGCTGAATTTCACGTCCGCATCGCGCAGGATCCGCTCGGCCATCGCGAGATCGTCGGTCGCGAATCGTGTCTCGATCGCGCGCAGCCGCGACAGCGGGTGATAGGCCTCGAGCCGCGTCGATTCCAGCGGCGCCTGCACATTGATCAGCACGACCTCCGACGCGCAGCGCTCGCGATACAGGAACGTCGCGTGACGAACCGCCTGAAGCGAGCGGGGCGAATGGCCGACCGGAACCAGCAGCTTGAGCATGGACGATGAACCCGGAAACGAAGTGCTTCCAGCGTAGCGGGCGGCCGGACGAAGCGATCTAAAGAGATCGGTCGGCCGTATAAAAATGTCGTTAACGTGCGCGGTCCTGTGACGCACCGATTAAAAATATAAGAAATTTAAGTTTATGCGCATAAACGGCAGCGAGCGGCGGCGCCGGCGCAACCCGGTCGTCGCCGGTTGTCCGAAGCATCGCGATTCAGTCGAATCCGCAATGAATTGCGCCGCAAAATATCGGAGGTCGCCCGGATCGCGTCGCGTAGAGTAGAGCGGCGGCCGCCGCCGGGCGGCGCGCCATCCGATACCGCTTCCCAGGAGACCCCGCATGCCGCACGGCGCCCCGCAGTTTCTCGCTTCCGCTTCCATTCCCGTCGATCCGGTCGTGCGCCTGTCGGCCGGCGAGCTTGCGTCGGCGATCCGCAGCAAGGCGGTTTCGTGCGTCGAGACGATGCGTGCGTATCTCGACCATATCGAGCGCGTGAACGGCGCGGTCAACGCGATCGTCGCGCTGCGCGACCGCGACGCGCTGCTGGCGGAAGCCGCGGAAAAGGATGCGGAGCTGGCGCGCGGCGCGTACCGCGGCTGGCTGCACGGGATCCCGCAGGCGCCGAAGGATCTGGCGATGACGAAGGGCCTGCGGACGACCTACGGCTCGCCGATCTTCCGCGAGAACGTGCCGCAGGCCGATTCCGTCGGCGTCGCGCGGATGCGCGCGGCCGGCGCGATCTTCATCGGCAAGACCAACACGCCCGAGTTCGGGCTCGGCTCGCACACGTTCAACGAGGTCTATGGTGCGACGCGCAACCCGTACGACCTGACGAAGAGCGCGGGCGGCAGCAGCGGCGGCACGGCGGCGGCGCTCGCGTCGCGGATGCTGCCGGTGGCGGACGGCAGCGATTTCGGCGGGTCGCTGCGCAATCCGGCCGCGTTCTGCAACATCGTCGGCTTCCGTCCGTCGCAGGGCCGCGTGCCGCGCTGGCCGGGCGTCGACGTGTTCATGCAGCAGCTCGGCATCGAAGGGCCGATGGGCCGCACCGTCGGCGACGTCGCGCAACTGCTCGCGATCCAGGCCGGCTACGACCGCAACGATCCGCTGTCGCTCGCGGAAGATCCGGCCGTGTTCGCGCAACCGCTCGACGCGGACCTGCGCGGCAAGCGCGTCGCGTGGGTTGGCGACTGGAACGGCTATCTCGCGACCGAGGCCGGCGTGCTCGCGCAGTGCGAGCGCGGGCTGGCGACGCTGCGCGAGATCGGCTGCGACGTCGATGCGGCGCTGCCGGCGTTCGCGCCCGACCGGATCTGGCGTCTGTGGCTCACGCACCGGCACTTGCTGTCGGGCGGCGGGCTGCTCGCGCACTATCGCGACCCGGCGCGCCGCGCGCTGCTGAAGCCCGAGGCGATCTACGAGGTCGAGGGGCTGCTCGCGATGCAGGGCGCGGCCGTGTTCGACGCGAGCGTCGAACGGACCGCGTGGCATCAGGCGGTGCTGAGCTTCTTCGACCGTTACGACTTCATCGCGGCGCCGACCGCGCAGGTGTTTCCGTTCGACGTCGACCAGCGCTGGCCGAAGGAGATCGCGGGCCGCGCGATGGATACCTACCACCGCTGGATGGAAACGGTCGTGCCGTGGACGCTGGCCGGCTGCCCGGTGATCAACGTGCCGGTCGGCTTCAACGACGCGGGGCTACCGATGGGGATGCAGCTGATCGGGCGTCCGCGCGCCGATCTCGCCGTGCTGCAGCTTGCGCACGGCTACGAGCAGGCGGCCGACTGGGTCAACCAGCGGTTGCCGGCGTGGATGGCAGCGTAACGGCGTCGCCGGCGGGCAGTGGCGGGCGGTAGTGGCCGCATGACGAAGCGGGCGGCGATGCGCTGCCCGTTTTGCTTGGCATCGCTCGACACGAAACGCGCCCGTGGAGGTGTTTCGGCGCGCTGCCTGCGCACGCCGGAGCCTGCGTCCATTGACGCAACCGGAGAAAGAATGCCGGTACGCGCATCACATCGCACCGCAAACATGGACGAATCGGCGCGACGACGGTCGCCGGCCGCGGAATTGCAAGCGGCGGCGCGCGGTGATTTCGTTTCGATGTGTTTCAGTCGTTGCGGCGGCGCGCGACGCGCTTCGACAATATCGCCTCGACCATTCGGGCACGAGGGAAAAACATGAAGCACATTCGCGCGACGGGCCGGCATCTGGCCTCGGCAGGCATCGCGTTCGGCATCCTGGCGAGCGGCGCCGCACACGCGCAGCTCGACCTGCAGTCGATCGGCGCGTCGCTGCTCGGCGGCGGGCAGCAGCAGGCGGCAGCGCCGGCGCAGGGCGGTGTCGCGCAGTTGCTGCAGGCCTATGTCGGCGCGAACCGGCAGGTGCTGAGCGGCCAGTCGTCGCTCGCGTCGGCGATGGGCCTGACCGGGGCGGCCGGGCAGGCGCAGCAGGCCGCGAGCCAGTTATCCGGCGGCGATGCGCTGTCGCCGGCCACGCTGTCGCAGATGGGCGGCGCGCAGCAATCGGTGTCGCAGGCGCTCGGCCAGGCGTTCGCGAGCGGCGGCGCCACGCACGGGCCGATCGACAAGCAGGCGTTCAGCAACGGCCTCGCCTCGCTCGGGCAGGGGCTCACGCAGTATTCGCAACTGCAGTCGGGGCTCGGCAATCTCGGTTCGACGAGCGCGGCGTCGCTGCTGCAGTCGGGCCTGAATCCGCAGAACATGCAGGCCGCGACGTATATCGCGCAAAGCGCGCCGGGCCAGTTGCAGTCGCTTGCCGCGACGCTCGGCCAGGCCGTGCAGTTCGCGACGAGCCAGGGCATTTCGGTGCCGTCGGTCGCGTCGTCCGCACTGAAGCTGCTGCCGTAACGTCGTGCGGGTGCGGCGGCGATGCGTGGCCGGCATCGCGCACGCCGGCCACGAACGATAGGCCCGCACAACATGGGGATTTCGCGCGATGCTATCGTGGCGGGTCCCTTTCATCGGTGCCGGTTCATGACTGACTCGTTCGACCTCTCGCGCTATTTTTCCCGCATCGGCTACGACGGCCCGGTCGAGCCGACGCTCGACGTGCTGCGCCGGCTGCATCTGCTGCACCCGCAGGCGATTCCGTTCGAAAACCTCAATCCGCTGACCGGCACGCGCGTCGCGCTCGACCTGCCCGCGATCGTCGACAAGGTGATCGAACGCCGCCGCGGCGGCTACTGCTTCGAACTCAACAAGCTGTTCTACACCGCGCTCACGACGATCGGTTTCCGCGTGACGCCGCTGATCGCGCGCGTGCGCTGGATGCGGCCGCCCGAGATCGTCACAGCGCAGACGCACATGCTGCTGCGCATCGACCTCGACGGCGCGGCGTGGCTCGCGGACATCGGCTTCGGCAGCGCGACGCTGACCGCGCCGCTGCGCTTCGCGCCGGGCGAGCGGCAACTGACGCCGCACGGTGCGTTTCGCGTGGTCGATGCGCCGGTCCACGGCGAATTCGACATGCAGTTCGAGATCCCCGACGGCTGGCACACGACCTACCGCTTCTCGCTGAAGCCGGCCGAATGGATCGATTACGACGCCGCGAACTGGTTCACGTCGACGTATCCCGAATCGATCTTCGTGAACGACCTGATCGCGTGCCGCGTGCTGCCGGACGGCCGCGCGGCGCTGGTCAACACCGTGCTGACGCTGCGCGACGCGGCGGGCGCCGGGCGCACGGTCACGTTCGACACAGCAGCCGACTGGGCCGCGTGCCTGCGCGACACGATCGGCGTCAATACGGCGGGATTCGATCTCGACGCGCTGTTCGCGCGGCTCGCGGCGCGAGTTGCGCGGTAACGCGGGCATACGAGGCACTGCAAGCGGCCTGCTCGCGGGCCGCGCGCCGATTCATTCCAGTCGTTTCACCGCATCCGCATTTGACTTTTGCTAGATTGCTAGCATACTAGCCCCATGACCGACGAAGAAGTGAAGCAATTCAACGTGTACCTGCCGCTCTCCCTGATCCGGCAGGTCAAGCATCGCGCCATCGAAACGGAGCAATCGCTGTCCGCGCTGGTGGCCGACGCGTTGCGCGCGTACCTGGCCGCGCCGCCGCCCGGCGCGGGACCGTCCAACCAGGAGGAGTGACATGTCATCCGAGCGAATCGAAGCCGTGTACCTGACCACGCACAACTGGGGCAAGTCGGCGAAGTTCTTCCAGGCGCTGGGCTTCACGCTGGAATTCGAAACCGATCACCAGTCGGGCCAGTTGCGCAGCGGCGACGGCCCGTTCCTGTTCATCGCCGAAGTGCCGCCGAGCGAAAAGCCCGACATGCAGGTCGTGATCAAGGTCGCCGACGAGCAGGCGGTGCAGCCGCGGCCGATCGTCGATGTCGTCGCGCCGTTCGAGGATACGCACTGGGGGGCGCGCGACATGATCGTGCGCGATCCCGACGGCCGGGTGTGGCGTCTGCAGGCGCCGGGCAAGCAGCTCGCGTGAGGTCGATATGACGGTTATCCGCGAAGACGATGCGCCCGACAGCACGGCCGCGCGCGTCGCGCTGTGGCGTGCGCTGCACGTCGAACTCGACGCGCCGCCGCACGTGCTCGCCGACGCAATCGGGTTGCAATTGCTCGCGCCGGCGCCCGGCTGGCAGCAGCGCGGCGACATGGATCCGCAGTTCACGCGGCCGTTTCGCGCGTCGATCGTCGCGCGGGCGCGCTTCATCGAGGATCTCGTGGCCGAACGGGCGGCGCGCGGCGTGAGCCAGTACGTGATCCTCGGCGCGGGGCTCGACAGCTTCGTGCAGCGCCGGCCGGACATGGCGTCGCGCGTGACCGTGTTCGAAGTCGACCCGCCGGCGCCGCAACGCTGGAAGCAGCGCCGCCTGGCCGAACTCGGCTTCGGCGTGCCCGACTGGCTGCGTTTCGTGCCGGTCGATTTCGAGGCGGAGCAGTCGTGGCGCGACGCGCTCGTCGGCGCGGGCTTCGATGCGGGCCAGCCGGCGGTCGTGGTGTCCACCGGCGTCAGCATGTACCTGACGCGCGAAGCGAATGCGGCCGCGCTGCGCGAAGTCGCGTCGCTCGCGCCCGGTTCGACGTTCGCGATGACGTTCCTGCTGCCGCTGGAAAATGCGGATCCGGACGTGCGCCCCGGGCTGGAAATGGCCGCGAAGGGCGCGCGCGCGAGCGGCACGCCGTTCATCAGCTTCTTCCTGCCGGAACAGATCCAGGCGCTTGCACGGGAGGCCGGTTTTGCGAAGGCCGAACACGTGTCGGCCGCCGAGCTGACGCGCCGTTATTTCGTCGATCGCACGGACGGCCTGCGGCCGCCGAACCGCGCGGAAGAATTGCTCGTCGCGACGGTCTGACCCGTCGCCTTCGTCACGCGCGTTCGAGCACGGCCATTTCCCGCACGACCACGAGCAGCACCGCGAGGCTCGTGCCGCCGGATGCGCGTAGATCCGCGAGCAGGTGCTCGTAACGCGCGAGCGCGGCCTCGCGGCGCACGCGCCACGCGCCGACGATCGTGTCCGGCGTGGTCGAATCCGGCGATTCCGCGAGCGCGCTCGTCGCGAGCGTGCGCTTGAGCCGCGCGACTTCCGCGAGCGCGGCGGCGCGCGCGAGCATGTCCCAGTGCGTCGGCGTCGGCAGGTTCGCCGCGCGTTCGCCGATCCACCCGTAATTGAGCAGCATGCCGAGCGAGAAATAGACGCCCGCGACGAGTTCGAGGCTGCGGTTGCAGGTCGCCGCCACTTCGGCGATGTCGAGCAGCGCGGCCGAGATGTCGCCGCTCGCGACGCGTACCGCGAGCGCGCTGTCGACGCCGGCGTCGACCAGCACGCGCTGCCGCTCGGACAGCGCTTCCAGATCGTCGGCCGGCAGCAGCGACGGCAGTTGCGGCGCGATGCGCTGCACCGCGTCGCGGCAGCGCGCGATCAATCCGGCGACGCCGCCGTCGGCCACCGCGCCGGACTGCAGATGCCGCAGGAACCACAGCGCCGCGCGCTCCAGCAGCCGCGCGACGTCGACGAACATGCGCGCCTGCACGTCGTCGGCGACGCGATTGTCGAGCGCGTCGATATCGCGCCACACCGCATCGAGGTCGAACACGTCGCGCGCCATGATGCACGCGCGCACGATGTCGCCGGGCTGCGCGTCGGTTTCCTCCATCAGCCGGTGCACGAACGCGCAGCCGACGCGGTTCACGAGCGCGTTCGTCAGATGCGTCGCGAGAATCTCGCGGCGCAGCGGATGGCGGCGCATCGGCTCGCTGAAGCGCTGTTGCAGCGGCTTCGGGAAGTAGTCGACGAGCATCGCGGCCACCAGCGGATCCTCGGGCACGTCGGATTCGAGCAGCGCGTCGTAGAGCCACATCTTGCTGTACGCGAGCAGCACCGCGCGCTCCGGCGACGTGAGGCCGAGCTTCGCGGCCTGCCGCTCGGCGACTTCGTCGTCGGTCGGCAGGAACTCGATCACGCGGTTCAGGCGGCCCGCGCGCTCGAGCCAGCGCACCAGGCGCGCCTCGGCGTCGAGCAGTTCGACCGCATAGCGGCCGGCGATCGACAGCGCCTGCGTCTGGTAGTAGTTGTCGCGCAGCACGAGCAGCCCGACTTCGTCGGTCATCTCGGCGAGCAGCGCGTTGCGCTGCTTCTCGGTCATCTCGCCGTCGGACACCACGAGCCCGAGCAGGATCTTGATGTTGACTTCGTGATCCGAACAATCGACGCCGGCCGAGTTGTCGATCGCGTCGGTATTGATGCGGCCGCCGCGCTGCGCGAATTCGATGCGGCCGAACTGCGTGCAGCCGAGATTGCCGCCTTCGCCGACGACCTTGCAGCGCAGGTCCGCGCCGTTCACGCGCACCGCGTCGTTCGCGCGGTCGCCGACTTGCGTGTGCGTTTCGCGCGCGGCCTTCACGTAGGTGCCGATGCCGCCGTTGTACAGCAGGTCGACCGGCGCCTGCAGGATCGCGCGGATCAGCTCGGTGGGCGGCAGCGCGTGCGCGTCGATGCCGAGCGCGGACTGCACGGCCGGCGACAGCGGGATCGTCTTCGCGGTGCGCGGATACACGCCGCCGCCCGGCGAAATCACCGACGTATCGTAGTCGGCCCAGCTCGAGCGTTCGAGCGCGAACATCCGCTGGCGCTCCGCGAAGCTCGTTGCCGGGTCGGGGTTCGGGTCGAGGAACACGTGCCGGTGATCGAACGCGGCGACGAGTCGGATATGCGGCGACAGCAGCATCCCGTTGCCGAACACGTCGCCCGACATGTCGCCGACGCCGACCACGGTGAAATCGGTCGCCTGCGTGTCGACGCCCATCTCGCGGAAGTGCCGCTTCACCGATTCCCACGCGCCGCGCGCGGTGATCGCCATCTTCTTGTGGTCGTAGCCGACCGAGCCGCCGGACGCGAACGCGTCGTCGAGCCAGAAGCCGTATTCGTGCGAGATCGCGTTCGCATAGTCGGAGAAGGTGGCCGTGCCCTTGTCGGCGGCGACGACCAGGTACGGATCGTCGGCGTCGTGGCGCACCACGTCGGGCGGCGGCACGATCGCGTTGCCGGCGAGGTTGTCGGTGAGGTCGAGCAGCCCGCGCAGGAACGTCTGGTAGCACGCGATGCCTTCGCGCATCCACGCTTCGCGATCGCTCTGCGGCGGCGGGTTCTTCACGACGAAGCCGCCTTTCGAGCCGACCGGCACGATCACGACGTTCTTCACCATCTGCGCCTTCATCAGCCCGAGCACCTCGGTGCGGAAATCCTCGCGGCGATCCGACCAGCGCAGGCCGCCGCGCGCGACGCGCCCGCCGCGCAGGTGCACGCCCTCGACGCGCGGCGAATACACCCAGATCTCGAACATCGGCTTCGGTTCGGGCAGGCCGGGCACCTTCGCCGGATTGAACTTGAACGACAGGTACGGCTTCGATTCGCCGTTCGCGTCCGCGAGGAAGTAGTTCGTGCGCTCGGTCGCGTTGATCACGCCGAGGAACTGGCGCAGGATGCGATCCTCGTCGAGGTTCGGCACCTGGTCGAGCGCGCCTTCGATCGCCTTCAGCAGCCGTTCGGCCTGCACGTCGCGCGTGTCGCCGATGCGCGGATCGAAGCGCAGCAGGAACAGCTCGACGAGTTGCCGCGCGATCGCCGGATTGCCGGTCAGCGCGCGTTCGATATACGCGTCGCTGAAGGTCGAGCCGACCTGCCGCAGATATTTCGCATACGCGCGCAGGATCGTGACCTCGCGCGCGCTCAGGTGCGCGCGCAGCACGAGGCGGTTGAAGTCGTCGTTCTCGATCCGGCCGCTCCAGATCCGGTCGAACGCATCTTCGAACAGGCCTTTCACGCGCTCGATGTCGAACTCGGTATCGTCGGCGAGTTCCAGCCCGAAATCGTGTACCCACGCGTGCGCGGCGTCCTGCGTCTGGATCCGGTACGGCCGCTCCTCGTCGACGCGCACGCCGAGATGTTCGAGCATCGGCAGGCTGCGCGACAGCGCGATCGGGTCGCCCGCGCGATACACCTTGAAGCGGAACGCGCGCGGCTCGGCCTCGATCGGCCGGTACAGGTTCATCGCGAGCTGGCCCGAGTCCTTCACGCGCTCGATCAGCTCGATGTCGCGCACGGCCGTGCGCGCCGGATAGTCGTCGCGATAGCCTGCCGGGAATGAATCGGCATAGCGCTGCAGCAGGCGGTTGCCTTGTTCTTCGCCGAATGCGTCGAGCAGCGCGTCGGCGAGATCGTCCTGCCAGCGGCGCGTGACCTGCACGAGCCGCGTTTCGAGTTCGCGCGTGTCGACGTCGGGCATCGTGCCCGGTTCCGCATGCACGACGAAGTGAATGCGGGCGAGCGCCGATTCCGACAGCAGCGGCGTGAATTCGACGTTCACGCCGTTGTACGCGTCGACCAGCAGCTTCGCGATGCGGCGGCGCAGGTCGGTGTTGTACTTGTCGCGCGGCACGAACACGAGGCACGACACGAAGCGGTCGAACCGGTCGCGCCGCACGAACAGTCGCGTGCGCTGGTGTTCCTGCAGGCGCAGGATGCCGAGCGCGATGTCGTAGAGCCGGTCTTCGTCGGCCTGGAACAGTTCGTCGCGCGGATAGGTTTCGAGCACCGTCACGAGCGACTTGCCGAGATGCCCTTTCGGCAAAAAGCCCGCGCGCCGCACGATGTTCGCGCACTTGCGGCGCACGATCGGAATCTCGGTGTACGAACCGAAATAGGCGGTCGACGTGTAGAGCCCGATGAAGCGGCGCTCGCCGGTGACCTTGCCGTCGGCGCCGACGAGTTTCACGCCGACGTAGTCGAGGTAGCCGGGCCGGTGCACCGTCGCGCGCGAATTCGCCTTGGTCACGAAGATCGGCCAGGCGCCGGTGATGATGTCGGCGGCGGCCGGCGGCAGCGGCGTCACGTCGGCGGCGCCGGACGTGCGCAGCGATTCGCGCAGGATCCCGAAGCCCGAGCCCTCGATGCCGCGCAGGCCGAAGCCCGTGCCGTCCGATACGAGCGCGTAGTCGCGCTGACCGAGGAACGTGAAGTGATCGGCGGCCATCCATTCGAGGAACGCGCGCGCCTCGATGTCCTCCGCGGTCGACTCGCGCGCCTTCATCTCCTTGATCGTCGCGCGGGCGATGTCGACGATCTTCGGCCAGTCCTCGACCGACGCGCGCACGTCGCCGAGCACGCGCGCGATGTCCTCGCGCAGCGTGTCGAGCAGCGCGGCGTCGCCGCAGCGGTCGACTTCGAAATGGATGAACGACGCGAGTTGCGACTGGCCGTCGCCGGACGTCGCACCGCCCGCGTCGACGCGCTCGATGCCGCCGCCGGCGCCGCGCCAGATGCGAAACACCGGATGCAGCGCCGAGTGCAGCGCGAGCCCGAGACGGTTGATGGCCATCGTCACCGAGTCGACCAGGAACGGCATGTCGTCGTTGACGATCTCGATCACCGTGTGGTCGGAATGCCAGCCGTGCTGTTCGAGGAGCGGGTTGTACACGCGCAGGCGTTCGCTGCCGGGCACGAATTTCTGGGCGGTCTGCCAGTGCGCCATCGCGGCGCCGTACAGGTCGGCGATGCCGCGGCTCTGCAGATCGTCGGCATCGACGAAATCGTAGTAATGACGCAGGAAGGGTTCGACGATCCGGAACGTGGCGTCGGGCAGACGAGCGCGCGCGAATTCGACGACATCGGAGAGCAGGTGTGCGACGACTTCCTCGTTCTTCGCTTCCATGGCGGTCTCCGTCGGGTGGCCATTGGCTGCTGCGTCTGTTCGGCATTATGCGCCGATTGCGTGACAAAGCGATGTGCGGGCGCACAACGGAGGCGAGTGGAGGCGCCGGCGTGCAGCACGCGTCGCAGGCGCTGCGGTGCAGGGCTCAGTGCAGGGCTCAGCACAGAGCGGACGGCGCCGGCGCGACGCCGCCGTCGGTGCTCAGCGCTCGTCGGTCCACAGCTTCCCTGCCGTCGCCCAGTTCTCCTTCTTCACGTCGGTCAGGATGATGTCGACCGAGCCCGGCGTGCAGCCGAGCGTGTCGCACGTGACACGCGTGATTGCTTCGACGAATGCGCGCTTCTGCTCGACGGTGCGGCCTTCGAACAGCTGGATATTGAAAGTCGGCATGACACAGGCTCCGGTTGGGATTGAACGATTGGGTGGGGTGGATGCGCGGTCAGTCGCGATAAGACGGATCGATCCGGTCGAGCCGGCGCAGCAGCGCCGGCCATTCCAGTTCGCCTTCGATCGCGCCGCCGTCGCGCAACTGTTCGGCGGTGCGCTCGGCGATGGCCGGCTCCGGCAGCACGAGCGGCCCGCCGCCTGCTTGTGCGCGCACCTGGATGTCGCACGCCTTGATCAGCGTATCCATCAGCACGTACGCTTCGGCGACGGTCCGGCCGACCGTCAGCGTGCCGTGGTTGCGCAGCAGCATCGCGGATTTCGCGCCGAGGTTCGCGGTCAGCCGTGCGCCTTCGGCCGGCGAGAGCGCGAGCGCTTCGTAGTCGTGGTACGCAAGATCGCCGTGAAAGCGCAACGCGTGCTGCGACGCCGGCAACAGTCCGTCGCGCTGGATCGACACGGCGATGCCGGCCGTATTGTGCAGGTGCATCACGCAGACGGCATCGGCGCGCGCGGCGTGCACGGCCGCATGCAGTGCAAAGCCGGTCACGTTGACCGCGTGCTCGCTGTCGCCGATCCGGTTGCCGGCGAGGTCGATCTTCACGAGGTTCGATGCGCGTACCTCGTCGAACGTGAGGCCGAACGGGTTGATCAGGAAGTGGCCGGGCTCGCCGGGCACGGTCGCGGATAGATGCGTGTAGATCAGGTCGTCCCAGCCGTTCAGCGCGACGAGCCGGTACGCGGCGGCGAGGTCGACGCGCAGCCTGCGTTCGGCGTCGGAGATCGGACCGCCGGGCTTCACGGCGTCAGGACGGTGTGCGAATGACATCGGGTGCTCCGAGGGTGAGGCGGCGCGCGACGACTACGGTCACCCACGCCGCGAGCGCGAACGGGGCTGTAAACACCGGGATGCCCGCGCGCATCGCGAGCCACTGGATCAGCGCGGCGAGTGCGGCGGCCGCGAGCGCCGCACGCGGCCCGCGCGACATCAGCGCGAGTGCGGCGAGCGCGCCGTTGAAGCCGAGCAGGCCGCCGGCGAACGACGCGTCGCTTGCGCCGAGCGCGGTCAGCAGCACGGTCGACGCGATCGCGCCGCCGAGCGCGAACGCGGCCGCGCGGCGTGACGCGACGGCGAGGGCGGCGACGACCAGCGCGCCGGCCCATGCGCCTTGTGCGAAGGTGGTCTGAGCAACGCCCGACAACAGCGCGTCGGTTGCGGAAGCGAGCGTCGGCACCGGGGCGGCGGTCGCGCCGTCCGCATGCTGCAACGCGACAAACGGCAGCCACAGCGCGGTGACGACCAGGCACGGGCTCGAATACGGGCACTGGCGCCAGCGGGCGAGCGACGCCCGCATCGCGCGTTGCACGAGCGCCGCGCCGATCGCGACCAGCGGCACCAGCGCGACGGCGGCGAGTTGATGGGGCGCGAACAATACGGCGATCAGCGCCGCGAGCGCGCCGTTGAAGCCGTGCAGCCCCTGTTCGACGTCGCGGCGTTCGGCGCCGGTCAGCACGGCCGTCATGCTGGCGGCGGCGGAGCCGACCAGCGCCGCGCATGCGAGCCGCAGGTCGTTCAGCGCGAGCGCGGCGAGCAGCAGCGACCCGGTGAGCGCATTCGCCTGCAGCACGATCTGCCCGATGCCGCGCAGCAGGGTGCGCAGGTCGATCGACGGCGAAGCGGGGCGGGCAGTAGGCATGATCGCGGCGGAACAGGATGAGTCGTGAGCATAGGACACGCTGCGATGCACCGGAATAGGGAATGCTGGATAGTCAGGATTTGTGGTCGATGCCCTGAAGCGGGGCATCGCGAGGTGCGGTGCGCGTACTCGGGATGTTTTGTTAGCGTTTTCGCGAGATTCCGGCGATTCGATATCAAATTTGCGCCATCGCTATTGCTTTCGCGTGCACGCGGGGTTGCCGAGGGGGGACCCATGCGCGTCAGTTTCAACGCTCTAGCGACCGGGTCGCCGAGCTGGACTCAATCGACGGCGGCATTCCGGATAGCGACGATTTGTGTGACGATGCCCCGACGCGGGATACCAAGGAGGTGGAACGATGCGCGAAGTACGTTGGGCGTCGCTCGAAGGCGACGGAATCGAACATCTGACGTTCGACCGGAGTGAATCCGGCATCGTCGTCGAAAGCGCGGTGGTCGGCCAGCGGTATGGCCGCGCGTACGGGCTCGCGTATCGCGTCGAATGCGATCTGCAATGGCGCGTGACCTACGCGGTGCTCAAGGTGATGGGCGGCGGCACGCTCGAACTGCGTGGCGACGGGGCCGGGCACTGGCGTGACGGCTCAGGCCGAGAACTGCACGAGCTCGACGGCTGCATCGATATCGACATCGCCGCGACGCCGTTCACGAATTCGCTGCCGATCGGCCGCCTCGGGCTCGCGCGCGGCGAGCGGCGGCCGATCGACGTCGCGTACATCTCGACGCCGGATCTGAAGGTCACGCCGGTCAAGCAGGCTTATGCGTGCATCGAACCGGGCCGCCGCTACCGCTACGAAGGGATCTTCCGGAATTTCACCGCGGAGATGGACATCGACGACGACGGGCTCGTGATCGACTACGAAACGCTGTTCAAGCGACTGCCGCCGTTGCGCTGATCCGCGGCTCCCGTTCGCGTGGCCGGCGCCGCTGCCGACGCGGCGGCAACCGCGGGCCGTTCATGCGCGGCCGCGAACCGGTCGATCCGCGACGCGATCATGTCCGGATGGCGCAGCACGATCCAGTGCGTGCCGTCGATTTCCTCGCGCACGTGCTCGCCGAGCCAGCGGTCGAGGTCGACCGACATCTCGGGCGTCACGTAGCGGTCGCGCAGCGGAACGAGAATCTGCACCGGCGCCTGCGCGTACCGCTCACGCGGCTTGCGGGCCCGGGCAAGGAAGTTCGCGCGGTACATCCGCATCCCGTTCAGCGCGTTCTTCAGTTGCACGGGATCGCGCTCGGCGCGCACGCGTTCGGTGAGCTGCAGCCAGCGCGGCCACAGCGCGGCGCCGCCGAGCCGCCATACCAGCGACGGCACGAGCGGCAGATGGAAGAACGCGATGTACCAGGATTTCAGGCTCTGCCGGAGCCGCATCTTCGCGCGGAACACGTGATCGAGACACGGGCCGGAGATCGACGTGTACGACGCGATGCGGCCGCGGAACGCGGGGTCGGTCACGGCCTCCCAGCACTGGATCGAGCCCCAGTCGTGGCCGACCAGGTGGAACGGCCGGCCGCCGCAGGTCGCGTCGGCCACCGCTTTCAGGTCGTCGGCGAGCCGTTCGAGCGTGTAGTCGGCACGGCGGCGCGGCGCATCGGATGCGCCGGCGCCGCGCACGTCGTACGCGATCACGCGGTAGCGCTTCGCGAGCCGCGCGCGGATCGGCGCCCACACGGTCGCCGAGTCCGGGTAGCCATGCACGAGGATCAGCGGCGGCGCGCGACGCGACCCGCTGACGTAGACGGCGAGTTTCACGTCGCCGGACCGGACGGTCAGCATCTCGTGAGCGCGCGCCATCGCGTCATGCCTGCGCTACCGAATGTAGCGGCACGCGGCGCGGGGCGGCTTGCGCCGCATAGCGCGCGTTGGTCGCGTCGATGTTGTCGAGCAGCGTGTCGAGCTCCTGCAGGTACTGATGGTTGTCGTGATCCCACGGGTGGAAGCCCGGGCGGAAGTAGTCGAGCCATTCGCGCGCGATGCGCGGGAACACGCCGTTCTTCGGGCTGTACAGATACTTCACGAGGCGCCACATGCCGTCGAACTTGCCGTGTTCGCGACGGTGCGCGCGCATCAGCCGCACGTGGAAGTCGAACACGATCGCCCAGAAGAATACCGTCGTCGTCAGCATCGTGCCGGTGCGCAGCAGGTAGCTGCCGAGGCCCGGCTTCATCACGGTGCGCCACACGTCGTAGGACACCGCCTTGTGCTCGGTTTCCTCCATCGCGTGCCACATCCACATCTGCTGGTAGCCCTCGACCGAGCCGTCGATCCGGTGCTCGTGGCCCGACAGCAACTGGTTCGCGAGGATCGCCGTGTAGTGTTCGAGCGCGATCGTGATCGCCAGCTGCATCGAGTGCGGCAGCACCTTCTTGAACCAGCCGAGGATCGTCCACAGACGCTTGTCGAGCTTGTGCGCGGGCAGGCCTGACGCCTGCAGCAGATCGTTGTATTCGATGTGCTCGCGCGTGTGCATCGCTTCCTGCCCGATGAAGCCGATGACCTGCTTCTTCAGCTCGGGATCCTCGATCCGGTCGCGGTAGTTGCGCACCGAATCCATGAAGAAGCGTTCGCCGGCCGGGAACAGCAGCGACAGCGCATTCATGAAGTGCGTGACCGGCACGCCCTGCACATGCCAGTCCTTCGCGCGTTCGGGCGGCAGCGCGAAACGGATGTCGCGCCGCACGGGCATCATGTTCGGTGTCGTCATGATTGTTCTCCCTGATTGCCTGCATTGTTGTAGGTGGCGTGCACCGGTGCCGGTGCCGGCGCGCCGCGTGCGGCACGGCGGGCTTTCGCGGCCTCGCGGCGCGTCGCGAGCACGACGAGCGCCTGGTACGCGGCCGGCAGGATGCGCGCCATCCAGTCCGCGCCCTTCGCGTCGCGGCCGATCAGCACGCGGCGCTTGTTCTTGCGCACGCCGGCGAGGATCGTGCGCGCGGCGTCGTCGGCGGTCGTGATGAAGAACTTCTCGAAGCTGTCCTTGCCTTGCTGTTCGCTCTCGACGATGAAGCCGACCATGTTCTTCGCGACGCGGCTCGACTGCGCGATGTTCGTGCGGATGCCGCCCGGATGCACGCAGGTGGCCGACACGCCGCACTTCATCATGTCGAGTTCCTGGCGCAGCGATTCGGTGAAGCCGCGCACCGCGAACTTGGTTGCGTTGTAGCCGCTCATGCCCGGCTGCGCGAAGATCCCGAAGATGCTCGACGTGTTGATCACGTGGCCGTCGCCCGATGCCTTCAGGTGCGGCAGGAACGCCTTCGTGCCGTGCACGACGCCCCAGAAGTTGATGTTTACGATCCACTCGAGATCGCTGTAGTCCATCCCTTCGATCGTGCTCGACAGCGCGACGCCCGCGTTGTTGAAGATCAGGTTGACCTTGCCGTGCTCCTGCGCGGTGTCGTCGGCCCACGCGAACATCGCGTCGCGATCGCCGACGTCGAGCACGCGCGTCGATACGCGCACGTTCGGCGCGATCGCACCGACGATTCGTTCGGTTTCGGCGAGGCCGACGCCGTTCTTGTCGGCGAGCGACACGTGGCAGCCGGCCTGCGCGAGCTGGATCGCGAGTGCGCGGCCCATGCCCGAGCCGGCACCCGTGATCGCGGCGACCTTGTTGGCGAAATCTCTCATGTCGATGGCTCCTTGTCTGGCTCAGGCCGCTTCGGCGGATGTGGAAGCGGAAGCGGCCGGCGCGGCGGCGGGCCGCGCGGTCGTGTCGTGCGGTGCGCGATACGCGTGGTAATCGGCGATCGAGAACTGCGCGGTGGCCTGGCGGAAGCGCCACGTGAAGCCCGGCCACAGCGTCGTGTTCTTGCCGGTGCGCGGGTCGAGGTACCAGCTCTTGCAGCCGCCCGTCGACCAGATCGCCTTCTTCAGCTTGCCCTGCAGGTCGTCGTTGTACTGCGCTTCGACGAGCGGGCGTACCTCGATCGCCTCCGCGCGCTCGCGGCGCATTGTCTGCAGCGCGCCGAGGATGTATTCGATCTGCGACTCGATCATGAACACCATCGAGTTGTGGCCGAGGCCCGTGTTCGGGCCGACGATCATGAAGAAGTTCGGGTAGCCGGGCAGCGTCGTGCCGAGATACGCGTGCGCGCCGTCGCGCCACGCATCGACGATGTCGAGGCCGCCGCGGCCGATGATCGCGCCGCGCGGATACGGGTCGGCCACCTGGAAGCCGGTGCCGTAGATCAGGCAGTCGACTTCATGACGCTTGCCGTCGGTCGTCACGACCGCGTCGGCTTCGATGCGATCGATGCCGGTCGTGATCACGTCGACGTTCTTGCGCGACAGCGCCGGGTAGTAGTCGTTCGAGATCAGCACGCGCTTGCAGCCGAGCGTGTAGTTCGGCGTGACGGCCTTGCGCAGTGCCGGATCGGGAATCTGCTTGCGGATGTGACGCAGCGCGAGCTTCTGCACGTTCTTCATCAGCGACGGATGGATCGCGAAGCCGAGCACGCGCGATTCGAGCATCCAGTAGATGCCGCTGCGCACGACCTTCTGCGTGAACGGCAGCGTGCGGAACAGCCATTTCTCGACGCCGGTCAGGTTGCGGTCGGGCTTCGGCATGATCCACGGCGGCGTGCGCTGGAACAGCGCGAGCGACTTCACGCGCGGCGCGATCTGCGGCACGAACTGGATCGCGCTCGCGCCGGTGCCGATCACCGCGACGCGCTTGCCTTCGAGCGGGTAGTCGTGATCCCACTGTTGCGAATGGAATGCGCGGCCCTTGAAGGTCTCGACACCGGGAATCGCCGGCAGTGCGGCGCGCGACAGCCCGCCCATCCCGGACACCAGCACGCGCGCCGACAGCCGCTTGCCGTTCGCGAACGTGAGGCGCCAGCGTTGCGCGGCTTCGTCGTACTCGGCGCGCTGCAACTCGTGATTCAGCCGCAGGTGCGGGCCGACGCCGAAGCGCTGCACGCAGTCTTCCAGATACGCGCGGATCTCCGGCTGCGGCGCGAACATGCGGGTCCAGCGCGGGTTCGGCGCGAACGAGAACGAATAGACGTGCGATTGCACGTCGCATGCACACCCGGGGTAATGATTGTCGCGCCACGTGCCGCCGACCGACGCGGCCTTCTCGAGGACGACGAAGTCGGTCACGCCGGTTTGTTTCAGGCGGATCGCCATCCCGAGGCCGGCGAAGCCGGTGCCGATGATGGCGATGTCGATGGCTTCATCCCGGCCGTCAGGGCCGGGTGGACCGAAAGGCAACGTGCGAGCATTCATCCGGGTGTCTCCGATCTGGCTCATTTTTTAATGTTACATTGGTTGATGTAACGATAGTGGGTGAACCCGGAAACCGCAAGAGGCTAGAAGCGACGCTCTAAGGGCAGGAAATCAAGCGGGGAAAGGCTGAGCGGGGTTTGGAACGGCCCCGTTTCCGCCATGCGGGATGCGCGGAAAAGGCCGTCGGCAGGGCGGGAGGCGCTGGCGATCAAGCCGCCGGCGCGCGGCGGCCTGTTTGAAACGGTATCAGGGACGGATCGATCGAGCGGCCGTCTCATGGAAAACCCCGGCCACGATCGTGACCTGCGCGAGCGCATAAAGGCCCCAGATCAGATAGTCGATGCCCGGAAAACCGCCGAGGAACCGGCCGACGCCGATCAGCGTGTCCGAGCCGACGAAGATCAGGCTGCCGATCGCGACCAGCGGGCCGCGCGTGCGGGCGGCGAGCGCGAAGCTCGCCATCGCGCACAGCACGAGCATATAGACGGCGACCGGCGCCAGCAGCTCGCCGAGGTGCGGGAAGAACGCCACGTAGAACGCCGGCGCGGCGATCCACAGCCCGACGAGCGCAACGATGCGCCAGCCACGCGGCCGCGCGCGCCACCGGAAGAAAATCGCGCAATAACACAGGTGCGTGAGCAGGAACGCGCCGAGGCCGAACACGAACGACAGCGGCCAGTCGGGCAGCGCGAGCAGCACGTCCCCGAGCACGGCCGTCGCGAGTGCCGCGCACAGCCACGCGCGTTCGCGCGGCGCGCCGCAGGTGCCGCCCGCCGCGAGCAGCAGGATGCCCATCGCGGCCTTCGCGGCGGCCTGGCCCGGATAGGGCGCGGCGGCGAGCGACAGCCCGTACAGCAGCGCCGCCGCGATGGCGAGCGGCCAGAGCCGGCGGTAGGTGGCGGGAAGCGTGGCGATCAAGGCGGGTGTCTCCGGTTTGTTGTTGTCCGCGGTGGACGATGGGCCGTTCACCGCGTGGCTGCTGGCCATTATCCGGAAGAACGGGTGCGCGAAAACCGGCGAACCCTTCTAGGAAACGACGGCGACCGCGGGCGACGCCGCCACCGGACTTTTTTCGCGCGTTGCCCCGGCTGAACCGGGGCAACGGTTCCGATTCGGCTTGCTACGATCGCCGCGGTATTACCGTTGTCGTTGTCGATGTCCCGCCTTGCTTCGCGACTGGATGCGCGAGCCGGTACATGCCCGATGAATCCCCGCCGTGCCCGGCCCGCGCGCTCAGTCGAAGCGGGGCGGTCCGGCCATCACGAAAACAGGTCCGACCATGACCGAACTTCTCCACGGCGACGGCGCGATCCGTCGCACGACGCCGTACGGCTCGTCGATCGAAAACACCTACGCGGGCGTGCTGTCGTTCATGCGCCGCAACTACGCGCGCGCGCTCGACGGCGTCGACGTCGCGATCTCCGGCGTGCCGCTCGACCTCGCGACGACCTATCGCTCCGGTGCGCGGCTCGGGCCGGCCGCGATCCGCGCGGCGAGCGTGCAGCTCGCGGAGCTCAATCCGTATCCGTGGGGCTTCGATCCGTTCGACGATCTCGCGGCCGTCGACTACGGCGACTGCTGGTTCGATGCGCACAACCCGCTGTCGATCAAGCCGGCGATCGTCGAGCATGCGCGCACGATCCTGAGCTCGGGCGCGAAGATGCTGACGCTCGGCGGCGACCACTACATCACGCATCCGCTGCTGGTCGCGCACGCGGAGCGCTACGGCAAGCCGCTGTCGCTGATCCATTTCGACGCGCACTGCGATACGTGGGCCGACGACGATCCGGACAGCCTCAATCACGGGACGATGTTCTACAAGGCGGTAAAGGAAGGACTGATCGATCCCGCGACGTCGGTGCAGGTCGGCATCCGTACGTGGAACGACGACTTTCTCGGGATCGAGCGGCTCGATGCCGCGTGGGTGCATGACCATGGTCCGCGAGCGGCGGTCGAGCGGATCGTCGAGATCGTCGGCGCGCGGCCTGCGTATCTGACGTTCGATATCGATTGCCTCGATCCGGCGTTCGCGCCGGGGACGGGGACGCCGGTCGCGGGCGGATTGTCGTCCGCACAGGCGCTGGCGATCGTGCGCTCGCTCGGCGCGGTGAATCTGGTCGGAGCGGATGTGGTGGAAGTCGCGCCCGCGTACGATCACGCGGACATCACGGCGATCGCGGCTGCGCATGTGGCGTGCGATCTGCTGTGTTTGTGGCGGCAGAAGAAGGTGGCGGGGGCGCTGCGTTGAGCGCGTGCCGCTCGGGACACGAAAGCGGCCGGTGGGGCATCGCGCCCGGCCGGCCTGCTGATGGATGGGGCCGCGAGCGTTACTTCGCCGCCAGCGCACTCGCCACGGTTTTGTCGACCCATGCGTTGTCGGCCACGCTCAGCTTCTGCGGAATGAGCTTCGCCGCATAGAACGCATCGGCAACACCCTGCTGCGCGGCGACGATGCGCTCATCGATCGGCACCGCACCGAACGGCACCCGCTTGATCCATGTTTCGACGAGTGCCTCGGGCAATCCGACCTTCGGTGCAAGCAGCGCGGCCGTGTCGGCCGGATGCCCGTTGACCCACTGGCCGGTTTCGCGCGCCTGTTTCAGGATCGCGCCGACCACGTCGGGATGCTGTTGCGCGAAACGCCGCGTCGCCTCGTAGAAATTGTTGGTCGCCGCGAGCCCCGCGTAATCGGACAGCGTGCGCACCTTCAGCGCGTTCTGCGCGGCCGCGTAGTACGGATCCCACACGGCCCACGCATCGACATTGCCGCTTTCGAACGCGGCGCGCGCGTCGGCCGGCGCGAGATACACGGGATGGATTTCGTCATAGCGCACGCCGGCTTTCTTCAGCGCCTCGAGCAGCAGGTAGTTCGCACTCGAGCCTTTCTGCAGCGCGACCTTCTTGCCGCGCAGGCCGGCCACCGTCCGGATCGGCGAATCGCTCTTCACGAATACCGCTTCGTTGTGCGGCGCCGGCGGTTCCGCGCCGACATAGACGAACTGCACGCCGGCCGCCTGCGCGAACACGGGTGGCGGCGCGCCGGTGTAGCCGAAGTCGATGCTGTTCGCGTTCAGTGCTTCGAGCAGTTGCGGGCCGGCCGGGAATTCGAACCATTGAACGTCATAGCCGAGCGGCTTGAGTCGCGCTTCGAGCGCGCCCTGCGCCTTGACGATCGACAGCAGGCCGGCCTTTTGATAACCGATGCGCACGATTTTGTCGGTGCCGCCTTGAGCGAATGCCGACGCGGCGGACAGCGCAACGAGCGAGACGGCGGCGGCGCGGGTGATCCAGCGGGTGAAACGAATCATCGAACGAACTCCATGCGAGGCATCTTCGGGGAGCGGCGGGCGCCGCTCGGTTGGAAGAATCGTCGCATGGGCGATCGCGCCCGCAAACGAAGCATTGCCGATATGGATATGACGGCGGCCGCCCTATGCTTTGGCGTCGTGGCCTGCCGGATCGGACGACTCCGTCGTGCCGGAATGCGGCGAAACAGGTGAACGGGCGTGTCATGCAAAAAGCCGGTGGGCACGTTGCCCGCCGGCTTTTTATGACCGTCTGCTGATATCGACAGTAGCGTGGCCTTTAACCGCGCGTATCGACCCAGTTGCGTGCCCAGCGTGCCGAATGCGCGATCGCCTGCGCTTCGCTCGCGAAGTAGTCGAGCGAATAGAACTGGTAGCGGCCTTCGTCGCGCGTGCTATCGGCGCGTTCGAGCAGCAGGTTGGATGAAAAGCTCCCGTCGGGCAGGCGATGCGCCGAGGGTTGGACGGCATAGCCGTTGTACTGTTGAATTCGTTGGTTGTGCATTTTAATTTTAATGATGATCGAGTGCGCGCGTGCCGTGCGAAATGCGCACGGGTATGCCGATTCAACGCCATTGCGAGCGGAATCTGACGCAGTCGGAAAGCGAAAAATAAGGCGTTGCGGCCGGAGGGGGGATGAAGTGCAACGAGACGTGTGGCGCCTGGCAAGCTGCTCACTGAACAAAGGCAGCTCAAGCCGATCGCGCCAACTTTAGGAGACGAAGCTCCGTGGGGATGTCGCTGCGACCCGGCGTCCGTCGACGGACGCCGGGCCCTTCAAACTTTACAGCGGCTTGATGTTGGCCGCTTGCAGACCCTTCGGGCCCTGCTTCGTTTCGAAGCTCACTTTTTGGTTTTCAGCCAGCGTCTTGAAGCCGTCGGCACGAATTTCCGAGAAGTGAGCGAACAGGTCGTCGCCGCCGTTGTCCGGCGTGATGAAACCAAAGCCTTTGCTGTCGTTGAACCACTTGACGATACCGGTATCCATGAAGATTCCTTGAGAAAAAAATAGAGATTTGCTCTGTTGAAGAGCGCGTGAAGCGTCAAGGAGGGAGAGGACAACGAATACCGCCGGGGAGGAGCGAGCAATTGATGAACAGCAATCGGACTTCTTGGACTTCGATGCGTACACTAACCGCCGGGCGGGCTTGCGTCAACCGATAACTTGTAACTGTGTCGCGGCACGCGGGGTTACCGTGCGGGGAGCGATGCGACGCCGTCCGGCTGGAATGCGCGCCGAGCGGCGCGCCTGGCCATTCGCCGACCCATGCGGACCGCGGTTGCGACCGGCAATGGCCGTCGGCGCTGCCGCGAAGCGACTACGCACGCGTCGCGGCGACAAGCCGACGCCTGCATGACGGCCGCGCGCCTATCCGTTGTCGCCGTCGCCTTGCGTATCGCTCGTACCGGACTGCCGCGCCGCTTCGTCGCTGAGCTTCTTGTCGAGGATCGTCGCGACCCGGCCGCCGAGATACGCGCCGGCCGCGGTTTCGAGCGCGCGGTTCGTCTCGCCTTCGACGAACACGGCCGCGAGCGGGCGCAGCCGCCAGATCGCGTCGACCAGTTCGGGCACGTCGGTGGCCGGCGGCAGCGTGCCGGCGTCGTAGCGGTCGAGCCGCTTCACGACGAGATCGACGAGCAGCCGCGCGATCGCGTCGAAATGCGGCCGCGCGAGGCTGATCACGTCGAGCAGCTCGCGCGGCGGAATCCCTTCCTTCGTCATCGCGGCCGCCGCCTCGAGCAGCGCGGGGCTTTTCGCGACGAACGACAGGCCGCGCCGTTCGAGCAGCCCGAGCTCGGTCACGCGCGACAGTTGCGTGGTCGCTTGCGGGCCGAACATCTGAGCGAGTTGCGCGAGCGAATAGGTTTTCGGCAGCTCGTGCGACCAGCGGCCGCCGATCGCGTTTTCGAGGCCGAGGATCGAGCGCAGGTCGTGGCCTTCGTCGATCGCCTTGATCAAGTCCTGGATGTTCGACAGCGTGTAACCGCGCGCGAGCAGATGGTTGATCAGCTTCAGGCGCGCGACGTGCGTGTCGTCGTAGATGCCGACGCGTCCGCGTTTCTCCGGCGGCGCAAGCAGCCCGCGATCCTGGTACGCGCGGACGTTGCGCACGGTGGTGTCGGACACGCGCGCGAGTTCGTCGACCGTGTACTCGTTGCGGGAATCCGGCGCGGCCTCGTCGGGCGTGGAATGAGTCTGTTTTGACATGCGGTGATTTTAGCGCGCCGCGGCAGGCTCGGGCGAGGCGGGGCGCGTGTTCGCGCCGTCGCCGAGCGGGCGCTGCATCAGCGCCGTGTCGATCCAGCGGCCGTGCTTGAAACCGACCGCTTTCAGCAGGCCGGCCGGTTCGAAGCCGAACGCGCGATGCAGCGACGTCGAGCCGCCGGTGCCGCCGTCGGCGATCACCGCGATCATCTGCCGCCACGGGCCGCCTTCGCAGCGCGCGATCAGCGCCTCGAGCAGCGCGCGGCCGATGCCGCGCCCGCGCTGCGTGTCGTCGATGTAGATCGAATCCTCGATCGTGAAGCGGTACGCGCTGCGCGTGCGGTACGGCGTCGCGTACGCGTAGCCTGCCACGCGGCCGTCGCATTCGGCGACGAGATACGGCAGCCCGTGGTTCAGCACCGCGTCGCGGCGTGCGCGCAGTTCGGCGGCGTCGGGCGGCGTTTCCTCGAACGACGCGACGCTGTGGTGAACGTGGTGCGCATAGATCGCGTGGATCGCGTCGAGGTCGGCGTCGGTCGCGTCGCGCACGACGCAGGCGGTGGCGGTGGCGGTGGACATGGCGGCAGGGCCTGAAGTCAAAACGCTACTATGCCGGCCGTCGACGCGCGTGGCAAAGCCCGTTTGCGGTTTCGGCGGCTTACAGCCGTCCGTCCGCCGCATGAACCGCATCGGCGATCGCGTCGGCGACGCGCTGCACGCGCGGCGACCGGCGTACGTCCGGGTGAACGACGAGCCAGATCTCGCGCTCGATGTCGCAGCGCGGCGCGTTCGCGAGTTCGACGAGCGGCGCGCCGGCGTGCGCGGCCGGATCGTCGACGAGAAACCGCGGCAGCAGCGCGACACCGGCCCCGGCTGCGCAGGCGCGATGCTGCGCGGCGAGGTCGTTGGCGATGAACGCAAAGCGACGCCCGGCCGCGAAGCGTTCGAGCCATTGCTGCTGCGGCGTTTGCGCGAGCGCATCGTCGTAGCCGATGAACGGCCAGCTGTCGGGCGTCGCGTTCGCCCATTCCGGCGTCGCGCACAGCGCGAAGCGCATCGTGCCGAGCCGGCGCGCGGTGAGCCCCGGCTCGCTCGGCCGCGACAGCCGCACCGCGAGATCGGCTTCGCGTGCATACAGGTTCGCCGCGTGCATCTCGCCCATCAGGTCGATCCGCAGCGCCGGCCATGCGCGCTGTGCACGGGCCAGGCGCGGTGCGAGGAAATGGCTGGCGAACACCGGCGACGCCGATACGCGCACGACGCCGTCGAGCGCGGCCGCGCCCTGTGCCGCACGCGCGAACGCATGCGCGTCGGCTTCGAGGCGCGCGGCGTGCTCGGCGAGGTGCAGCCCTTCGTCGGTCGGCGGCCAGCCGCGCGGCAGCCGGTCGAACAACCGGATCCCGAGCGCCGACTCGAGCGCGTCGATGCGCCGCGCGACCGTCGAGTGCTGGACCTGCAGCGCCCGCGCCGCGGCCGACAGGCTGCCGCCGCGCATCACCGCAAGGAAGTAGCGGATGTCGTCCCAACTCATCGGCAGCGCGGGCGTCGCGGCAGAATCGTAATCGGTCGAATTTTGCACAGTAGGTGGGCGCTCAACGTGAATTCCGTTCGATTATGCACGATGGGATGATCGTGTCACTTCATTCGATAGCGAGGAACGTCATGATCCAAACAGCCAACGCCATCCGGATCGGGATCGACCGTTACGGCGACGCCGGCGTGCTGCGCCGCGTCGATGCGCCCGTCGCGCCGCCCGGCGCCGGCGAAGTGCGGATTCGCCAGACCGCGATCGGCGTGAACTTCGTCGACATCTATTTCAGGACGGGTGCGCACGCGTTGCCCGCGCTGCCGGACGCGCTCGGCGTCGAGGCGGCCGGCGTGATCGACGCGGTCGGGCCGGGCGTGACGGCGCTCGTGCCCGGTCAGCGCGTCGCGTATGCCGGCATGCCGACCGGCAGCTATGCGAGCCTGCGCACGATGCCGGCCGAGCGCGTGCTGCCGATTCCCGGCGGGCTGAGCGACGAAGCCGCCGCGGCCGGGCTGCTGAAGGGGATCACCGTCTACATGCTGCTGCATCGCGTCCGGCGGGTCGGCGCCGGCGATACGGTGCTCGTGCATGCGGCGGCCGGCGGCGTCGGGCTGCTGGCGACGCAGTGGGCGCGTGCGCTCGGCGCGCGCGTGATCGGTACCGTCGGATCGGCCGCGAAAGCCGCGCTCGTGCGCATGCACGGCGCCGAAGCGGTGGTCGATTATCGCGAGGAGGATTTCGTCGCGGCCGCGCGTGCGTTCGGCGGCGGTGCGGGCGTCGACTACGCGATCGACGGAATCGGCGGCGACGTGCTGACCCGCACGCTCGGGGCGGTGCGGCCGTTCGGGATGGTCGCGAGCATCGGGCAGGTGGCGGCGATCGGCGCGCGGCAGACGTTCGATCTCGACGAACTCGGGCCGGCCCGTTCGATCGCGCTGGCGCGGCCGAGCGTGCTCGGTTTCATCGCGCGCGACGTCGGCGCGTATCGGGACGCCGCGCGTGCGACGCTCGACCGGCTGGCGGGCGGGATGCACGTCGAGATCGGCGCGCGGCTGCCGCTCGAACAGGCGGCCGATGCGCACCGGTTGCTGGAGTCGCGCGCGACGACGGGCGGGGTCGTGCTGCTGGCGTGACGGCGGGTGCGGATGGAGCGCGTCGCGCTCCGCCGGCCGCTCAGTGATGCTTGCGCAGCGGCGCATCCTCGACGAACCATGCGAACACGAACGCGATCGCGATGATCGCCGCAGCCACCAGATACACGACGTGCAGCGAACCGGCGAACGCGTGCAGGTACGCGTCGCGCACGGCATCCGGCAACTGGCGCACGGCGGCCGGGCCGAGCGCGGGCGGCAGCTCGGTGCCGGCCGGCAGCGCGTGCATCATTCGCGACTGCAGCCCGTGCGAGAACAGCGCACCGAACCCGGCGACGCCGAGCGAGCCGCCGATCGACCGGAACAGCGTCGCGCCCGACGTCGCCACGCCCATATGCCGGAATTCGACGGTGTTCTGCACGGCGAGCGTCAGCACGGGCATCACCATTCCGAGCCCGATCCCGAGCAGCGCCATGTACGCGTACATCGTATGCAGCGGCGTATCGAGCGTCAGCGTCGACAGCAACGCCATCGCGATGCCGCCGGTCAGCGTCCCCGCGATCGGAAACGGCCGGTACGAGCCGAGCCGCGAGATCAGCCGCCCGCTGACGATCGACGTGACGAGCATCCCGCCCATCATCGGCAGCAGCTGCATGCCGGCCTGCGACGGCGTCGAGCCTTTCACGACCTGCAGGTAGAGCGGGATGAACGTCACCGAGCCGAACAGCGCGATGCCGACCACGAAGCCGATCAGGCTGACCAGCACGAAGGTGCGATGACGGAACAGCTCGAGCGGCATGATCGGTTCGGCCGCGATGCGTTCCTCATAAATGAAGCCGCCGATCGCGACGAGGCCGAGCACGAGCGTCATCCACAGCTGCGGCGACGTCCACGGCAGCAGCGAGCCGCCTTCGCTCGTGAACAGGATCACGCAGGTGAGGGCGGTCGCGAGGAACGCGGCGCCCATATAGTCGATCCGGTGCTTCACGTGCGCGGTGTGCGGCCGGAACGCGGTGCCGATCACCGCGAGCGCGAGCAGGCCGAGCGGCAGGTTGATCGTGAAGATCCAGCGCCATGAAAGATGCTCGACCAGGAAGCCGCCGAGCAGCGGGCCGACGATCGTCGCGAGGCCGTAGACGCCGCCGAACATCCCCTGGTAGCGCGCCCGGCGATCGGGCGGAACCAGATCGCCGATCGCGGCCATCGTGACGACCATCAGGCCGCCGCCGCCGAGCCCTTGCAGCGCGCGTAGCACGATCAGCTGCGTCATGTCCTGCGCGACGCCGCACAGCGCGGAGCCGGCGAGGAACAGCCCGATTGCGGCCTGCAGCACGATCTTGCGGCCGTACAGGTCGCCGAGCTTGCCGTACAGCGGCAGCACGACGGTGGACGACAGCAGGTATGCGGTGACGACCCAGGACAACTGGTCGAGCCCGCCGAGTTCGCCGACGATCGTCGGCAGTGCGGTCGATACGATCGTCTGGTCGAGCGCGGACAGCAGCATGACGAGCAGCAGCGCGGCGACGATCAGCCCGGTCGGCGCGTCGCGGCGGGCCGCGTCGGCGGCCGGCTGGGGGAGGAAAGTGTCCGTTGTCATCGAGATATCTGCCATGGCAGGGAATTGGATCGAAATATAGCCATGGATGATTGACTAGTCAATTTCTGCCCAGCCTCGATATGTTGCAGCCGTAACAGGAGGTTGCCCGCCCAGAAAATTGACCACGGTCAGCCTCGATGCAGGGACGGACTCAAGTTTTTTGCAGGCAAACCGTAATACAGAGGGCCGCGGACCGATTGCCGCGGCATTTTTCATCGCTCACGTGCCGTCATGAACCTGAACGCCCTGTTTTCCCGTTTCTCGATCCGTACGCGGATTTTCTCCACGCTCGGCCTCGTCGCCGCGCTGCTCGTCGTGTCGGGGCTGATCGGCCTCGCGGGCATGCAGAGCTCGAACCGCGCCCTCGACGAGGCTTACACGCGGCAACTGGCCGCGAAGACCGCGCTGTCCGCGGCGAGCCTGAACCTGACGATCGTGCGCACCACGCTCGACCGCGCGCTGCTGCATCCGGAAGCGGCGGAGGTGCCCGAGCTCGTCAAGAAGGCCGAGGGTTATTTGGCGAAGGCCGACACGGCGTGGCGCAACTACGCGGCGATGCCGCACGGCGACGACGAAGGCCCGCTCGCGAGTCGCCTCGATGCCGCGCGCCAGGCGCTGATCGGACAGGCGCTGAAGCCGATGATCGATGCGATTCGCGAAGGGCGGCGCGACGAAGCCGACCGGTTGCTGATGACGGTCGCGCCGCCGCTGTCGGTCGCGCTCACGCAGGCGACCGACGCGCTCGATGCGTACCAGGCCGCGCGCGGCAAGGACGTGTACGACACCGCGCAAACCTATTACGGCTGGATGCGCATGGGCGCGATCGCGGGCATCGCGTTTGGGCTTGCCGCGTGCCTCGGTTGCGCGATCGGCCTGCATTTCGCGATCACGCAACCGGTGAATCGCCTGCTGTCGCATTTTCGCCGGCTGTCGGACGGTGATCTCACGTCGGAAGTGCACTGGTCGTCGCGCGACGAGATGGCCGAACTGGTCAACGGCGTGACCGGCATGCAGCGCAGCCTCGCGGATACGGTGCGTCAGGTGAGCCAGGGTTCCGAAGCGATCTCGACGGCGACGCACCAGATCGCGGCCGGCAACACCGACCTGTCGCAGCGCACCGAGGAGCAGGCGTCGGCGCTGCAGGAGACGGCCGCGAGCATGGAGCAGCTGACGGCCACCGTGAAGCAGAACGCGGACCACGCGCTCGAGGCGCAGGCCTGCGCGGACAGCGCGAGCGAGATCGCGACGCGCGGCGCGACGGTCGTCGGCGAGGTGATCGGCACGATGAACGAGATCGACCGCAGTTCGCAGAAGGTCGCCGACATCATTGGCACGATCGAAGGCATCGCGTTCCAGACCAACATCCTCGCGCTGAATGCGGCGGTCGAGGCCGCGCGCGCGGGCGAGCAGGGGCGCGGCTTCGCGGTGGTCGCGGGCGAGGTGCGCACGCTGGCACAACGTTCGGCGTCCGCGGCGAAGGAAATCCGCACGCTGATCGGCGAATCGGTCGAGCGTGTCGCGACCGGCTCGCGGCTCGTCGGTACGGCCGGCGCGACGATGCAGGACATCCAGCAGGCGATCGGGCGCGTGACGGGCATCATGACGGAGATCGCGGCCGCATCGAGCGAGCAGCGCGACGGGATCGAGCAGGTGAACCGCGCGGTGTCGCAGATGGATCAGGTGTCGCAGCAGAACGCGGCGCTCGTCGAGCAGGCGGCCGCAGCGGCCGCGTCGCTCGAGGAGCAGGCGGATGGGCTGCGTCGCGCGGTGGGGGCGTTTCGGGTGGCTTGAGCGTGACGAGGTGAATTGCCGCGGACCTGTGGGCTGATGCGACCTGTTTCGCGGGTTGGTCGATGCTCTCGTCGGTGATCCGAGCGCGCAGTCTGTCTAGAAACAAAGCCCCGCTAGCGGGGCTTTGTTTCTTATAAATCAAAAACTTAGGTTGTAACCCTTAAAACAAAGGCAATCTGGCGCGAAGCCAATCCCACTTGGAGGGAGGGATCATCAGATGTTTTTTATATTCGATTCATCGGTCAAGTCGATATAGCGAACCAGGTTGCCCTCGTAGCGCAGGGGCGGGTGAGAGCTATCTCCGTGATACCAGTTGACGGAGAAATATCGTCTCGCAAGAAGCTCGCCATTTTCACTAAACACGCTTAGTTCGATGTTGTCGTCGGTCGCGTCCTGATCATTCCCGCCAGTGCCACACAGCTTGAATCGATACCAAACGCCATTCATGTTTTTTTTGCCGCCATCCAATGTATCCGCGCGATCATAGAAATCGCATCGTCCGTAGGCGGGGCTACTGAAATGAATGATCAAACCTGCGCATATGTAAATGGCAATGGTTAGGCCAATGTATCTGATGGCTCTATTCGGCATATTTCACCAAGATTAAGGTCGATCGGCTTATTCAGCTTAAAATAGACTGGCTTTGAATATATCATGAAGTCTCTGCCTCTGTGATGCCTCTCTCCAGCGACTGTAATCTGCGTTGTAGATCGGAAAGTAAACGTCGGGCCTTTTGAATTTTCCGAACATGCTTCTTCGGGTGTCGACTGGTTTGTTGATATTTTTTGACCAAATATCAATGTCGAATTCTCGCCTTGGCGATCCTGATCCGGTGAGAAGCGACCCTGTCGCAATGATCACTCCATGTTTGTTCCAGTGGCCTAAATATTGTTTTCCGTTGAATGAGTAGTTGTCTTTCACGTAAACATAGATGTGCGTAATTTTCCCCGTGGCGCTTAGGCAATAAAAGGTGCTTGATTTTTCATATTTGAAGTATTTTTCACTGGAAATTTCGACGTTTCCAATGGCCGCATAAATATTAAAATTGGCCAATGCCCCTGTGAGATCCGTCGGGGAAAGGTTTTTCAGGGTGTCAAAATTACCTATTTTAGATAGTTGAAATTGCCAATTGTTGTGAAATTTTTGAAAATTTCCTATAAACGACGAGGTGTTGAAATTGAATGTCGAATTTCTGTCAAAAAATAGCTCTTTGACAAAGGACTTCGTGATGTCTGTTGCTGTGCGTATGGAGCGCTCGCTGTAAATATCGCTCTCAAGAAGTTTCTCGTATTTTTCCCTGACATTTCCGAATTTCAACACCCAATCAAGGGTAACGTCATCGTTATTCATCGGCTGGACCGACGTTGGATCGTCATTGTAGGTATGCGCCGCGCCCGCAAACCAGATTCGCGCAAGCCTGGCTGAAACCTTCCAGCCGAGATTGTCCATCGCAATCGGCACGTCCTGGAGATCGAAAGGCGGCGGGTTTTCGCAAACTTCCGACTCCGCCTGCGTCGGCGGTTCTTTGGTTCTTGCCTGATCGGTTTGCGGCGGCGGTCGAGGTGGCGCAGGAGGCTTCGGGGCATTCGAAGGCCCGGAAATCGCTTTCGGAGGCGGTGGCGGCGGCTTTTCGCCCGGTGCAAGCCGGTCGATCGATACGCTCCTTTGCGTATCAAGCGGAACGCACCCTTGGGAACCCTTGTATTCCCTCAACTCCGATCCGAACAATCCCTTTGTCGGTTTGTAGTACGGCAGTTTTTTCACGTCGGCCATGGGCTATTCCGTTTGCAACGAATGGCCTGGCATCGTAAAAGCCGGCTGCAAACGGACAAACCGTCAGGATGGCCTTAACAGGTCGAAACGAGCGTGGACAAGGGTCCGGAGCATCGAGAAATGTGCCCGATTGTGTCAACGGCCCCGATATCGAAGAGTGTCCCCGAAGCGGACAGGCGTTCGCCCGCCCGCCGCGTCAACCCGCGGCGTCCGCGAGTTGCGCGGCCGCGCGCGACGACGCGACGATCAGCAGCTTCATCGTCGCGCGCGTCGCGCCGACGAACAGCTTGCGCGCGGCACGCGCGTCGAGCGTGTCGAAGTCGACTTCGGTGAGGATCACGCACGGCGCCGACTGGCCCTTGAAGCGGTAGATCGAATCGAGCAGCACGTCGCCTTCGCGATACTCAGGGTTGCCGAACAGGTCGTACTTGCCGGTGAAGCGCTTGATCCGGTGTGGGCCGAGCTGGTCGAGCGGCGCGAGCACCGAGCCTTCGCGGCCGCGGTACGACAGCACCGCGATGTCCTGCTTGCGGAAGCCGAGTGACAGCGCCTGCGTGATCGCGCGCTTGGTCGCGTCGATGCAGGCTTGCGCCAGTGCGTCGCCCGACGCGCCGTCTTCTCCGTATGCCGACACCGACGGATCGGAGCCGTCGAACGGGCTGCCCGAGCGCAGTTCGGCCGCGAGCGGCTCGACGCGGCCGACGACGTCGCGCACGAAGTCGAGCAGGTCGCGCGGGCTGCGGTAATTCGTGAGCGCCTTCAGCGTGACCCAGCCGGGCAGCGCGACGGGTTCGCGCATGTACAGGTTCTGCAGCGGATCTTCCAGCCACCACCATGCGGCGTTCGGCGCGAGCAGGCGCTCCAGCGCGGCCGCCCACGGCGCATGGAAATCCTGCCCTTCGTCGACGATCAGCACGTCGAAGCGCCAGCGTTCGGGAATCGGCGCTTGCGCGAAGCGCGCCTCGAGCCGTTCGAATTCGCCGGGTACCTGGAAGTCGGGCGTATAGCCGCTGTCGCGCGCGACCCAGTCGCACAGCTGGTGGTAGTTCGCGATCTTCGCGCCGGGCGGCGCGATGCGCGCGATGTAGTCGGCGAGCGGCCGGTTGAAGCAGACGTAGAGCACGCGCTGGCCGCCCGCGACGGCGTCGCGCATCACCTGCACCGCGAGCTGTGTCTTGCCCGACCCGGCGGTGCCCGTGATGCGCAGCCGGAACGGCGTGAAGTCGAGCTGGCGTGCCCATGCGGCGAGCCCGCCCGACAACCGGGTGACGAGCGTGCCGGCCTGCCCGACGAGCGCGCTCGTGTCGGGCGTGAGCGCGAGCTCGTCCGCGAGGAAATGGTGGAGCTTCGGCGCGTTCGGAAAGGGTTCGTCGTTCTCGGGCAGGATCTGCAGGATCACCTGCGCCAGCTGCGCCTTGCGCGACGCATCGACGATGCGGTCGGGCGCGACGCCCGCGATCGACGCGTCGCGGATCGCGTAGTCGGGGCAGTACAGCAGCGCCTCGACGCCGTAGACGCCCGCGCCGAGCGCGGCCGTCAGGCGCCGATGCAGCGTTTCCTGCGTGCGCGCGAGCTGGATCGGGACATTGCGCTCCTTCTGCAGGTAGACCTTCACGAGCCCTTTCGGGGTTTCGCGCAGGAAGCCGGCCTTCTGTTCGATCAGCAGCACGCGGCCGGCCGGGCTCACGACGACGAACGCGGCTTCGCCGAACACCGAGAACGCCTGGTCGGCGCGCGTCCAGTGGACGCCGTGATACACGGTGTAGCCGTCGGGCAGCGCGTGTTCGAGCGCGGCGAGCGTTTCGCGCTCGCGTTCGGCCGCGCCGGTCGCGGCGAGGCTTTTCCAGTCGTCGGGGATGAGGCGGGCCATGGAGTCGTGCGCCGGATGCCGGCGTGGGCGTGAACGGGTGCGGCTATTGTACTGAGGAACCCGTTCATGCCCGCGGCGCCGCGCGTGCGTTGGCCCTTCGACGGGCGGCCGGCCCGGCGGACGTCAGCCGCGCGCGAGCCGCTTCGCGAGATCGGCGCTGAGGATCGCCATGCGCGCGGGTTTTTCGTAGCACACCACGTCGAACGCGCGGATCACTTCGCTGATGTCGGCTTCGCTCGCGCGGCCGGTGAGCAGGTCGCCCGTCAGCACGAAAATCGGCGCGCCCGGGTTGTCGGACGTGCGCACGGCCTTGATCGCGGTGGCGGCCGTGCCGTCGTCGAACAGCCATTCGGTCAGGACCGCGTCGAAGGCCTGGCCCTGCAGCGCGTCGACGAACGCCGCGAGGCCGTCGAACGCGGCCGTCGCGAAACTTTGCCGTTCGAGATAGCGGCACAGCTCGGTCGCGCTGACGCGATCGGGATCGATCACCGCGACGACGAGCTTGTCGCTCTCCGCGCGGCGGGGGTAGATCTCGATCTTGTGCACGTCGTACGCGTTCTGGTACAGCACGCCGGTATGGCGCAGCACGCGCCAGCGGCCATTCTGTTCGTACGCGACGAACTCGGGGCGCGCGCCGGCTTCGAGCGGTGCGCCGATCCAGGCGGTGCACGGAATTTCTGCGACGCCCGCATACAGGACGGCTTCCTGCGAATAGGCGCCGACCATGCCGGGGTCGAGCGTTTGCGCGCCGAACAGCTGGGCGGCGGGCTCGCCGTACGCTTCGGCGACTTTCTTGATCTGCGCGAGCGTCCAGGGGCTGCTGCCGCGCAGTTTGCGGTGGCCTTGCGAGAAACTCAGATCGAGGATGCGGCACAGCTCGGTGGTCTGCTGGCGCTTGCCGATGCCGTTGCGGGTCATCAGCTCGCGCACGCGCTCGGCAACCGCGAGGGAATCCGTGGTGATTGCTTCAGTGGTCATGCTACGGGAACGGATCGTGACGTTCAGAACGACGCCTTGCGGCAGTCTCGGCGGACAGTCTTCATGACGTCCAATGGCGAGCCGACCGGCCACGCACGGAAAAGATAACTTTACCGCAAAATGGTCGCCATTCAGTGTGGTGAAAGGTGCGTTTGTGTGAAAGGTGTGTCATGAAGTTACGTTCGGCCTGCCGCGGCGCGTGCGCGAAAAGGTGCGTTCGGCAGCTCCGCGTCGGGATTGCTACGGACGGGAGGCGATTCCGCACGAGGCGGCAGGTAATCGCCGCGCCATGCACCAGCGCGGGGCGCGTCCTTGCCCTGACCGAGGTATTCGCCCCATTTTTGAAGGATATCGCGCGACGGCCGCTGACGCCTTTGCAGGACGAGCGATTGACTGTTTCCTCTAGTGAAACCAACGTGGATACACTTTTGGGCGTCAGCGCAACTGCGTGCTACGATTTTTGCCGTCTCAAAAAAGTGTTGAACCGATGCAGAAGAAATTCTTGATGCGCGGATACGAAATGAACTGCGAGCCGCGCGTGACGGAGGCCGGCAAATACGCCGCGCAGGTCGAGGTCACGAAGGTGGGTTTCAGCCGTGAGGCTGCGTTCCGTAAGCTGGGTGAGTTCGAGACCGAAGCCGAAGCGGTCGCGTACGCGAGACAATTCTCCGAAGAGTGGCTGAGTCGCTATGCGTAGCGCGGCGCGTGCGCATGCCCGTGTCCGTGCAAAGGCGCATCGGGTTGACCGGTGCGGCGCCCCGAACGGCCGTCATTCCTGCCTGAATATTGCGAATGCGTTCGGAAATTTGTAGATTGACGACTCCTGTTGTGAGGTATCGATCGTCCGAAGGCAACGCAATTGGAGACTGCGAATGTCCACTTTGTGCATGCAGACCGTCGTTCACGGCAAAACTGTCCAGATCGTGCTGTCGCCCGAGCGGCGTACCGCCAGGATCGACATCGTCGATGACGAAACCGGCAGCTATCCGCCCCGCACGATGAGCATCGAGCGGTACGTCAATGCCGGCATGGCCGCCGACGAAATCGCGCGGCATGTTCTCGAGGTCGTCGCGATGTCGATCGAGCAGCTTGCGAGGCTGCAGCCGTTCGACCGCACGGCAGGCACCCAAGCGCGCTATTCGCACTGACGGCGCTTGCATGGCGGCGGCGCCCGTGGAGATCGAGACGCCCGCCTCAATGGCCGTGTGGTTGATCCAGCGCTGCCATGTCGCCGTGGCGCCGATACGGATGGATTGCGCGTTCGCGCTACGCCGGCATATACATGAACGGCTCGCCGTCCTCCCGCTCGACGGACAGCAGCCGCTGGAGCTGATCCAGCGCGAACAGCCGTTTTCCATCCGCCGCGGCTTCGGCGATCGCCGCGTCGACCAGCTTGCGCGCCCGCGCAAGGATCACGGAGCGCTGACGCGCGATCTCGAGCACCATCCGTTGTTCGACGTTCTGCCGATTCGATTGCTTGTCGCTCAGGTGGCGCCAGCGATCGCGAAGCTCGGCCCAGGTGATGCGCTGAAATTCCGGAATCGTGCTCGGCAGCGTGCCTGCCTCGGCCGGCTCGGGCTGCCCGCGCAACGCGCAGCGCAGCGACGCGCGCGCACGCCATTCGTCCGAAAACGGCGCATACACGTCGCGCGTGCGCCCGATCGGGTTGGCACGCTCGATCTCCTTGTCGAGCAGGTAGCCGAGCCGCCGGAGCGCGGACCCATGCGCGAGCATGTCCGGATCGAGCACGCGGATGCGGCGCGATGCGTCCGCGACGTGGGCTTTCAACTCCCACAGCGTCAGGCGAAGGTGCTGCACTTCGAGGATCAGGCGCTGTACGTCCGCGTAGGTGCACTTCGTCCACCATTCGGTGAGGTCGTTCAGCTTCGGGGGATCGAATGGGGGGAGGATCATTTTTACTGCGATGGAAGTCGGGTAGCGACGGCGCATTGCTGCGCCGCCGCCCCCTAAGAACCGTACGTGCGAGTTTCCCCGCATACGGCTC
>NZ_JAGIQE010000031.1:0-78186 GCF_017815075.1 Burkholderia sp. AcTa6-5
AACCACGAGGAGAACCAGCCGGCGCACCTGACGCTGAAGGATGCGAGCGTGCCGGTGAACGTGAACCTGCGCACGTACGCGGGGCCGGAGGCGCGCTTCTGCCCCGCGGCCGTGTACGAGTTCGTGAAGAACGACGACGGCAGCGACCGCCTGGTGATCAACGCGCAGAACTGCGTGCACTGCAAGACGTGCGACATCAAGGATCCGACGCAGAACATCGTGTGGGTCACGCCCGAAGGCGGCGGCGGGCCGAACTACCCGAACATGTAAGCTGCCGGAACGCGCCGCCGCGAGCGGCGCGTTTTTTGGTCACGGCACACCACCGCCGCAAACGAAACGGGGCGCTGCATCACGCAGCGCCCCGCTTGCATTCATCGTTCGACGGCCGACGCGACGCGCCCGCTTCTATCAGGTCGCGCTGCCCGCGATCTTCGGCGTGGCCGTCTCGACGTCGCCGCACTGTGCGCGGTGGCGCAGCGCATGGTCGATCAGCACCAGCGCGAGCATCGATTCGGCGATCGGCGTCGCGCGAATGCCGACGCACGGATCGTGGCGACCGAAGGTTTCCACCGTCGCCTCTTCGCCGGACTTCGTGATCGAGCGGCGCGGCGTGCGGATGCTCGACGTCGGCTTGATCGCGATCGACACGGTGATGTCCTGCCCCGTCGAAATACCGCCGAGCACGCCGCCCGCGTGGTTGCCGACGAAGCCGGCCGGCGTCAGTTCGTCGCCGTGCACCGAGCCGCGCTGCGCGACGCTGTCGAAGCCCGCGCCGATCTCGACGCCCTTCACCGCGTTGATGCTCATCATCGCCTTCGCGATATCGGCATCGAGACGGTCGAATACCGGCTCGCCCCAGCCGACCGGCACGCCGGACGCGACGACGTCGATGCGCGCGCCGATCGAATCGCCGTCCTTGCGCAACGCATCCATGTACGCCTCGAGCTCCGGCACGACCGCCGCGTTCGGCGAGAAGAACGGGTTCTCGTGCACGTACGACCAGTCGACGAACGGCACGTCGATGTCGCCGAGGCCGCTCATGTAGCCGCGCACCTCGACCCCGAAGCGCTCGCGCAGCCACTTCTTCGCGACCGCGCCCGCGCCGACGATCGGCGCGGTCAGGCGTGCGGACGAGCGGCCGCCGCCGCGGTAGTCGCGGATGCCGTATTTCTGCCAATAGGTGTAGTCGGCGTGACCGGGACGGAACGTCTCGACGATGTTGCCGTAGTCCTTGCTGCGCTGGTCGGTATTGCGGATCAGCAGCGCGATCGGCGTGCCGGTCGTCACGCCTTCGAACACGCCCGACAGGATCTCGACCTCGTCGGCCTCCTGTCGTTGCGTCACGTGCCGCGACGTGCCGGGCTTGCGGCGATCGAGCTCGACCTGGATGTCGGCTTCGGTCAGCCCCATCCCCGGCGGGCAGCCGTCGATCACGCAGCCGATCGCGGGACCGTGCGATTCGCCGAAGGTCGTGACAGTGAAAAGCGTGCCGAGGGTATTGCCGGACATGATGGAACCGCCCAAAGAGAAATGGTCAAACCGATGCGCTGCCGGCGCCGCAGGCAGGTCGATCGTTTGCCGGTCGAGAAAGAGGTAAACCGCTATTATGCCAGCCGTCCCGGGCCCGCGGGCCGGGTGAACCGTTCAGACCACACGGGCCGGCCGCGGATAAGGGCGGATGCGAGGCAGGTGTGGCGATCGCAGGCCCTCGGCGTTGCGCTCGGGACCCGCCGAACCGGGCCGCCATCCCGGCCCGGTGCGCGGATCGATCGTCCCGCGCCGGACCCGACGCCCGCCCGCCTACTTCCGCGCGCCGCGCAGCTCGGTCACCGCGACCTGCAGCGCCTCGGGCGTCGCCACCGACGCCGGAATCGGCTCGCCGACCGCCAGCGTCAGCCGGCTCATCACGCCGCGCTTGATGGGGCGCGGCATCCGCGCATCGGTATGCCGCGAAAAATAGCTGCCCCACAGCCCGCGCAGCGCCATCGGGATCACCGGCGCCGGCGTGCGGTTCAGGATCTCGGTGATGCCGTGATGGAACGGGTTGATGTCGCCGGTCTTCGTCAGCTTGCCCTCGGGGAAGATGCACACGAGTTCGCCGTCCTTCAGCGCGGCCTCGCACAGGTCGTACGCCCGCGCGAGCATCGCGGGATCCTCGTGGCGCGGCGCGATCGGAATCGCCTTCGCATGCCGGAATACCCAGCTCGCGAAACGCGTCTTGAAGATCCGGTGATCCATCACGAAACGGATCGGACGCGGGCTCGCGGCGGCCAGCACGAGCGCATCGACGTAGCTGACGTGATTGCACACGAGCACCGCCGCCCCTTCCGCCGGGATTCGCTCCGCGTGCACGAGGCGGATCCGGTAGAACGTATGCACGAGCACCCACGCGACGAAGCGCAGCAGGAACTCGGGCACGAGCAGGTAGATATACGTCGCGACCACGACGTTCAACAGCGCGGTGACCAGGAACAGCCCCGGGATGTCGACGCCGGCCTTGGTCAACCCCATCGCCATCACGGCCGACAGGATCATGAACAGCGCGTTCAGGATGTTGTTCGCGGCGATGATCCGCGCGCGGTGCGTCGGCGCGCTGCGGCTCTGGATCAGCGCATACAGCGGCACGCTGTAGAAGCCGCCGAACATCGCGAGCAGGAACAGGTCGGCCAGGATGCGCCAGTGGCGCGCGCCGCCGAGGAATTCGCCGACCGACAGCAGATGGCCGGGCGACGGCAGCGCGTGGCTTGCGAAATACAGCTCGATCGCAAACACGCTGATGCCGATCGAGCCCAGCGGCACGAGGCCGATCTCGACGCGCCGCTGCGACAGCCGCTCGCACAGCAGCGAACCGAGGCCGATGCCGACCGAGAACGTCGCGAGCAGGACCGTGACGACGTCGGGGCTCGCGGACAGCACGTCCTTCGCGAAATTGAAGAACGACGTGAGGAACGTCGCGCCGACAAACCACAGCCACGAGATGCCGAGCAGGCTCAGGAACACCGTGCGGTTCTGCCGCGCGAGCTTGAGGTTGCGCCAGGTCTCGCTGACCGGGTTCCAGTTGATCACGAGATCGGGCTGCGGCGCGGGCGTCGACGGCACGCGCTGCGCGACGAGCCGCCCGGCCAGCGCGATGACGACGACGCTCACCGCGAGCACGCGCTCGCCGCTGCCTTCGATGCCGGCCGCCGCGCCGCCGATGATCGTGCCGATCAGGATCGCGATGAACGTGCCCATCTCGACGAGCCCGTTGCCGCCGACCAGTTCATGTTCGCCGAGATGCTGCGGCAGGTACGAATACTTGACGGGCCCGAACAGCGTCGAATGCATCCCCATCATGAACGTGCACAGATACAGCAGCGTCGCGCTGTGCGTGACGAAGCCGGCCGCGCCAACCAGCATCAGCACGATCTCGAACGATTTCACGAAGCGCGTGAGGGTCGCCTTGTCGTATTTGTCGGCGATCTGGCCCGAGGTGGCCGAGAACAGCACGAACGGCAAGATGAAGATCGCGGAAATCAGGAACGCGGCCGTTTTCGCATCGACGCCGGAGAACCGCGCGGTGTGATACGTGACGAGCGACGTGAAGCCGATCTTGAAGACGTTGTCGTTCAGCGCGCCGAGGAACTGGGTCGTGAAGAACGGCGCGAAGCGGCGCTCGCGCAGCAGGTCGAACTGCGATGCGTGGGCGCGACGTTCGTCGCGCCGCCCCGATGTGGCTTGCGTGTGATCGCTCATGCGGAATACGCGCGCATCGTCTGGGCGATGCTGCGCGGGCCTCGTGTTGTCGTTGAAAAAACGGCGGCGCAGGACATGCCTGCGCCGCCGCGTGCCGGATGGCGGCGCCCATGCATCGACGTGCCGGGCGCGGCGCGATTCACGGCTTGTGCGCTTCGGCTTCCGATTCCGGCCAGTCGCGAATGTACGCCTTCAGCATCCGGTTCTCGAAGCTCTGCGCCTCGACGACCGTCTTCGCGACGTCGTAGAACGAAATGACGCCCATCAGCACCTTCTTGTCGAGCACGGGCATGTAGCGTGCGTGACGCTCGAGCATCATCCGGCGCACTTCGTTGACGTCCGTTTCCGGCGTGCACGTGAGCGGCTCGTCCATCACCTTGCGCACCTGCACGTCGCCGATCGCGCCGCCGTTCACGTGCAGGCGCAGGATGATCTCGCGAAACGTCAGCATCCCGACGAGATCGCCGTACTCCATCACGACGAGCGAACCGATGTCGTGCTCGGCCATCGTATCGACCGCTTCGCGCAGCGGCTTATCGGGCGTCACCGTAAACAGCGTGTTGCCCTTCACTTTCAGAATATCGCTGACGCGCATCGTAGTCCCCTCATGCTTGAATGCAAAATCTCTTTCGATCCTATCGGAAAGCCTGTCAAAAGGAAAGCACGGGCCGGCGCGGCGGGCCGCCGCCGCCGCTTGCGGACGCGGCCCGCCGGCCGCACAATGACCTCATGAACAGCGGCCCGAGGAGACGGCCATGGCGCATACGCATACGGAACAATTCGCCCGCTTCGCTGATTTCTACCCGTATTACCTGAACGAGCACCAGAACCTGACGTCGCGGCGGCTGCACTTCATCGGCTCGCTCGGCGTGATCGGCTGCGTCGCGATGGCGGTCGCGACCGGCCACTGGCTGTGGCTGCCGGCGGCAATCGTCTGCGGCTACGGGTTCGCGTGGGTCGGCCACTTCTTCTTCGAGAAGAACCGTCCGGCGACGTTCCGGCACCCGATCTACAGCCTGATGGGCGACTGGGTGATGTTCAAGGATATCTGTACCGGCAAGATCCCGCTGTAGCCGCCGGCCCGCCTTCAGGCCGGCCGCGGCGGCCGCGCGTGCGGGTCGGCCGCGCCCGGCGTCGGCCCGGCGCTCGCGGCCGGCTGCCCGCCCGCGAGCCGGTGCGCGGCGATCAACGACGCGAGCGTCACGTCGAACCGGTCGCTCGACAGCACCTCGAGCAGCGCCGCGCCTTCGACGTGGCTGCGGCGCCGCTCGAGCTGGTACGTCAACTCGGTACGATCGATCACCAGCACGTCGAACAGTTGGGCGAGCGTCAGCTGCTCCGGGTTCGCGAGCAGGATATAGCGCGGCGTGGCCTCTTCGCCGCCGTCGAGCCGCGCGACCCATTCCCGCTCCTCCATCGTCGTCAGCAGCCGCTGCGCGGTTTCCATGTCGCAGCGCAGCATCGTCGCGAGCCGCAGCGCCGTGTAGCCGCGCTTGCCGGCCGCGCGCGCTTCGGCCAGCCGCGCGAGCAGTTCGAGCGCGTCGAGCAGGTCGCTGCCCGGGTAGTGGATCCGGTGAAACTGGCCGACGCGAATCGCCGGCAGCGCCGACGCGACCATCGCGCCGAGCAGCGCGATGAACCAGCTCAGATACACCCACAGCAGGAACACCGGCAGCGCCGCGAACGCGCCATAGACGGCCGTATAGGTCGGAATGCGCCGGACGTAGTAGCCGAAGCCGCGCTTCGCGAGTTCGAACGCGATGGCCGCAAACAGCCCGCCAATCACCGCGTCGCGCCAGGCGACCGCGCAGTTCGGCAGGTACACGTACAGCAGCGTGAACGCGAGCACCGTCAACGGCAGCGACGCAAGTGCGAGCAGCCACTCGACGATCGACGTCGACGCCCCCGCGCCGGTGAACGCGAGCGATTGCGTGAACAGGTACGACGAAATCGACAGGCTCACGCCGAACAGCAACGGCCCGAGCGTGATCAGCGCCCAGTACGCGAGCACGCGCTGCGCGAACGGCCGCGGCTTGCGCACGCGCCAGATCAGGTTGAACGCCGATTCGATCGTCATCATGGTCATCACCGACGTGACGACGAGCACGATCAGCCCGGCCGTCGTCAGCCCCTTGGCCTTCGACGCGAACTGGTTCAGGTACTTGAAGATCTGGATGTTGAACTGCGCGGGCATCAGGTGATCCGCGAGGAACCCCTGCAGCGAGATCTGGAACGACGCGAACATCGGGAACGCTGTGAACAGCGCGAACGCGACCGTCAGCAGCGGCACGAGCGCCAGCATCGTCGTGAAGGTCAGGCTCCCCGCCACCTGCGGGATGCGATCCTCGGCGCTGCGCCGGGCCGCGAACTGCGCGAGGCGCTTGATGGTGTCGAGATCGACGCTCAACTTCGGCAAACGGCTTCTCCTTCTCGAAACTGCGCGCGTCACGGCGCGCCGCCGCCGCGCTGCGCGACGGCTTCAGCCCCTATAATAGCCGCTCGATTCCAGCAGGGGCCGACTGCACCGGGCACGCGCGCGGCCGCACGCGGCTCCGTCGCCCATGAAAGACATTCTCGTCCTCTATTACAGCCGTCACGGTGCCACGCGCGATCTCGCGCTCGCGATCGCGAACGGCATCGACAGCGTGCCGGGCATGCAGGCCCGCATCCGCACCGTGCCGCCCGTGTCGGCCGTCTGCGAAGCCACCGCCCCCGACATCCCGGCCGACGGCCCGCCGTACGCGGAGCTGCGCGACCTCGAGGAATGCGCGGGCCTCGCGCTCGGCTCGCCCACCCGCTTCGGCAACATGGCCGCGTCGCTCAAGTATTTCCTCGACGGCACGACGCCGCAATGGCTGTCGGGCGCACTGACCGGCAAGCCCGCGAGCGTGTTCACGTCGACGGGCAGCCTGCACGGCGGCCAGGAGTCGACGCTGCTGTCGATGATGCTGCCGCTGCTGCATCACGGGATGATGATCGTCGGGATCCCGTACACCGAATCCGCCCTCAGCACGACGCGTACCGGCGGCACGCCGTACGGCGCGTCGCACGTCGCGCAGCACGACCGCGCGGCGCCCGGCGGGCTGTCGGCGGACGAGAAGGCGCTTGCCGCCGCGCTCGGCGTACGGCTCGCGCGCGCCGCCGCGGCCCTTTCCGCTGCGCAGGCCGCCGAAGCCGCATGACCGCCCCCGCCCGCCCCGCCGTCGCGGCCCGGCCGCGCTACGCGCTCGCCGCCGCCGCGTGTCTCGTCGCGCTGATCGCGCTGTCGCTCGCATGGGAGCTGTGGCTCGCGCCGCTGCGCCCCGGCGGCTCCGCGCTGATGCTCAAGGCCGTGCCGCTCGCGCTCGCGCTGCCCGGCGTCTGGCGGCGTAACATCTATACGATGCAGTGGGCGAGCATGCTGATCCTCGTCTATCTGGCCGAAGGCATCGTGCGCGGCATGTCCGATCGCGGGCTGTCCGCGACGCTCGGCTGGTGCGAGACCCTGCTTGCCGTCGGCTTCTTCGTGGCGGCGCTGGCCTACGTCGCGCCGTTCAAGCGCGCGGCGAAAAAACCGCGCGCCGCGTCCTGACCCTTACGCGACAAGGTGATGATGTCCTCCGAAGCTTTCGTTTCCGCATGCCGCGACGCGATCGGCGCCGACCACGTGCTGACCGATCCGCACGATACCGAACCGTTCCTGACCGACTGGCGCCGCCGCTACAAGGGCGCCGCGTGCGCGGTGCTGAGGCCCGCGAACACGGCCGAAGTCGCCGCGCTCGTGAAGCTCGCCAACGCGCACGGCGTCGCGCTCGTGCCGCAGGGCGGCAACACGGGGCTCGCCGGCGGCGCGACGCCCGACGCGAGCGGCAGCCAGGCCGTGCTGAGCGTCGCGCGCCTGAACCGCGTGCGCGCGCTCGATCCGCACAACAATACGATTACCGTCGAAGCCGGCGTGATCCTCGCCGACGTGCAGGCGCGCGCCCGCGAAGGCGGCCGGCTGTTCGCGCTGAGCCTCGCGGCGGAAGGCAGCTGCACGATCGGCGGCAACCTGTCGACCAATGCGGGCGGCACCGCAGTGCTGCGCTACGGCAACGCGCGCGAGCTGTGCCTTGGGCTCGAGGTCGTGACGCCGCAGGGCGAGATCTGGGACGGGCTGCGCGGCCTGCGCAAGGACAACACCGGCTACGACCTGCGCGACCTGTTCATCGGCGCCGAAGGCACGCTCGGGATCATCACCGCGGCCGTGATGAAGCTGCATCCGCTGCCGGCCGCGCAGGTCACCGCGCTGGCCGCGCTCGAATCGCCGCACGCGGCGCTCGATTTCCTCGCGCTCGCGCAGCGCGCGGCCGGGCCGCTGTTGACCGGCTTCGAGCTGATGTCGGATTTCTGCATGCAGCTGGTCGGCAAGCACTATCCGCAACTGCGCTACCCGTTCGCGCAGACGCATGCGCAAACGGTGCTGCTGGAGCTGTCCGACAACGAAAGCGAAGCGCATGCGCGCGCGCTGTTCGAAAAGCTGATGGAAGAAGCGTTCGAGGCCGGGCTCGTGGTCGACGCGGTGGTCGCGGAGAACCTCGCGCAGTCGCGTGCGTTCTGGGACTTGCGCGAGCACATCCCGCTCGCGCAGGCGGACGAAGGGCTCAACATCAAGCACGACATCGCGGTGCCGATCTCGTCGATCGCCCGTTTCATCGACGAGACCGACGCGGCGATCCAGCAGGCCGCGCCGGGCGCGCGCATGGTCACGTTCGGCCACCTCGGCGACGGCAACCTGCACTACAACGTGCAGATGCCCGAAGGCGGCGATCCGAAGGCGTTCCTCGCAGCGTTCCAGGCGCCGATCAACCGGATCGTCTACGACAACGTGCACCGTCACCACGGCACCATCAGCGCGGAGCACGGCATCGGCCAGTTGAAGATCGACGACGCGCAGCGCTACAAGTCGCCGGTCGAAACGACGCTGATGCGCACGCTGAAGACCGCGCTCGACCCGCGCGGCCTGATGAATCCCGGCAAGGTCCTGCGCTGAAGCCGCCCACTCAGGAGCCACGCCCGTGAAAGTCCGCGTCCTGTCCGACCTGCATCTCGAAAACAACCTACCCGACGCGATCCCGCATGCCGACGCGGATCTCGTCGTGCTGGCCGGCGACATCCACAATCACGCGGAAGGTCTGCGCTGGGCCGCCGAGACGTTCGACCCGGCGGTGCCGGTGATCTACGTGCCCGGCAACCACGAGTATTACGACGGGGAATTCGGCGCGCTGGAATCGTCAATGCGCGACGCGGCGCATGCGCTCGACAACGTGCATTACCTGAACAACGGTGTCTACGTCGATCCCGCCCAACGCTTCCGCGTGCTGGGCACGACGCTGTGGGCCGATTTTTCGCTGTTCGGCCGGGACGAAGCCAGCGTCGCGCGCGCGACCGACGCCGGGCTGCGCGTGATGCTCGATTTCAAGGGATTGATCCAGGTGACCTGGCCGCACGACGCGGCGGTGCATACGACAGCCGCGGCGCCGGAACGGGATTTCGCGCCGGCCGACGCGATCGCGCTGCACCGGCGAGGCCGCGCATGGCTGGAAGCGCAGCTGGCCGCGCCGTTCGCGGGCAGGACGATCGTCGTCACCCATCATGCGCCGCACCGGCGCTCGCTGGCGGAACGCTATGCGAAAGATCTGGCTTCCGCGGGGTTCGTCACGGACATGGCGGAACTGGTGCGGCCGCCGGTGGATCTGTGGCTGCACGGCCACACGCATACGTCATTCGACTACGTTGCGGACGGCGGCACGCGCGTGGTGTGCAATCCGCGCGGCTACTTTCACCGGCGCACCGGCGAATGGGAAAACCCCGCGTTCGCGTGGGACAAGGTCGTCGAGCTCGGCTGAGCGCCGGCCCGGGCGGCCGCGTCGCACGGCCTTCCCGACCTGAAGCGTGACGCCCGCGAGATCAGCGGCCGGGGCGGCGCGGCTCGCGCACGCGGACCGGCACGGGCTTGAGCTGCGCCTTCGCCTTCATCGCACGCAGCAGGTCGCGGGTCGCCGCCGCGGCGGCAGCCGCGCCCAGCAGGACGCCAAGGCCGATCATCAGGTGCGTATCCATCGCTACTCCGGTGTGGTGTATCTCGTTAATTCCAACAGTATCAAACTGTCTGACACACGTTCGTAAAAAAATGTTGCGTGAAGGACAAATCTCGTCAGATCGCGGTCGAGCGCGCGGTCATGTCGCACGCGTGAACTGTTCGAGCGCGGCTTCGTCGGCTTGGAGCGTGAGCGGCACCTCTTCGCGCAGGAAATCGACCCAGGTCCGGATTTTCGCGTCGAGGTACTGACGCGACGGATACAGCGCGTAGATGTTCATCACGTGCGAGCGGTACTCGGGCATCACGCGCACGATGTGCCCGCTGCGCAGCCAGCCGATCGCCGAATAGAGCGGCAGGCCGCCGATGCCCATCCCCTCCCGCACGGCCACCGCGAGCGCCTCGGCGACGTTCACGCGGAACGGCGGCGCCGTGATCGGCACGACCTCGTCGCCGTTCGGCCCCGCCAGCGCCCATTCGTCGAAGTGAAAGCCCGGCGCGACCATCCCGAGGCACACGTGCTGCGCGAGATCGGCCGGCCGCTGCGGCAAGCCGTGCGACTCGATATAGCCGGGCGACGCGCACACGACGCTGTAGCTCTCGCCGAGCCGTTGCGACACGAGCCCCGAATCCGGCAGATCGCGGCCGACGACGATCGCGACGTCGTAGCCCTCGTCGAGCAGGTCGGGCATCCGCTGCGCAAGCGTCAGCTCGACGTGCACGTCCGGATAGCGCTCGCGGTAGCGCGCGATGGCCGGCACCAGGTAGTGCTGGCCGAGGCTCGTGAAGCAATGGACCTTCAGCTTGCCGGACGGGCGCGCATGCGCGTCGCCGGCCTCGGCTTCGGCCTGGTCGACATAGGCGAGGATCTGTTCGCAGCGTTGCAGATAGCGCTCGCCGGCTTCGGTCAGCGCGATCCGGCGCGTCGTGCGGTTCAGGAGGCGCGTGCGCAGGTGGGCCTCGAGATCCGAGACCGCGCGCGATGCGTAGGCGGTGGTCGAATTCATCTGCTGGGCGGCGGCGGTAAAGCTTCCCGCGTCCACCACGCGGACGAATACCCGCATGTTTTGTAACGTATCCATCCGATTACCCGTGTGAATCCGCAAGGATTGTTGCACAGGGTCCAACAAATATTATCTCAGGATTCGTAAAAATGACTTGCACCGTTGTCCGTTTATTCAGGAATCGCTGAAAAATATAATCGCCTCCGACTCATCTATATCCGAAAGGGAGAAAATCGTGCAGTCTCCGGCGACAAAAGGGACGCTCGCACTGGCGGTTCTTGCAGTCTCATTAATAATGGCCGGTTGCGCGAGCATGGGCGACAACAAAACCCAGTCCACTCGCATCGAAGCGAACGCGCTCGACGCCGGCGCGGCCATCCGCGCGGCCGACCGCGACGCGGGCTGGCCCGCCGCCGACTGGTGGCGCGCGTACCGCGATCCGCAGCTCGATGCGTGGATCGCCGCCGCCCAGGCCGGCAACCCGACCCTCGCGGCGGCCGAGGCCCGCGTGCGGGAAGCGCAGGCGATGGCGCGCGTCGCCCGTTCGGCCGAGCTGCCGCAGATCAACGGCAACCTGTCGCTGATGCGTCAGCACTGGCCGGACAACGTGTACTACGGCCCGGGGCCGCTCGCCGATACCGACACCTGGAACAACACCGGCACGCTCGGCCTGTCGTATCACCTCGATCTGTGGGGCAAGGACAAGAACGCAACCGAGCGTGCGCTCGACACCGCGCATGCGACCGCCGCCGACGCGCGGGCGGCAAAGCTCGAACTCGAAGTCAACGTCGTGCGCGCGTATGTCGGCATGTCGATGAATTACGCGCTGCTCGACCTCGCGCACGAAACGTACGAACGCCAGCGCTCGCTCGCCGATCTCGCGCGCAAGCGGCTGCAGGCCGGCCTCGGCACGCAGCTCGACGTAAGCCAGGCGGAATCGACGCTGCCCGACTACGAGCGCCAGATCGACAGCTATGAGGAAGCGATCCAGCTCGCGCGCCACCAGCTCGCCGCACTGGCCGGCAAGGGTCCCGGCGCCGGAGACGCGATCAAGCGGCCGCAGCTGGCGCTCGATGCGCCGGCCGGCCTGCCGTCGGCCATGCCGGCCGACCTGCTCGGCCGCCGCCCGGACGTCGTCGCGGCGCGCTGGACGGTCGACGCGCAGGCGCGCGGCATCGACGTCGCGAAGGCGTCGTTCTACCCGAACATCGACCTGCTCGCGACGGTCGGCGGCTTCGGCGTGACCGCGCCGTTCACCGACTTCCTGCGCGCGATGAACGGCGGCTGGACGGCCGGTCCCGCGCTGTCGCTGCCGATCTTCGAAGGCGGCCGGCTGCGTGCACAGCTCGGCGCCGCGAATGCCGGCTACGATCAGGCGGTCGAGCGCTACAACCAGACGATCGTCGGCGCGCTCAAGGACATCGCCGACCAGGTCGTGCGGATCCGCTCGCTCGATACGCAGAAGAAGGACGCCGCGCGGTCGGTGGCGGCCAACAATCGCAGCTATCAACTGTCCCGCGAAGGCTTCCGCCGCGGGCTGACCGATTACGTGAACGTGCTGGTCGCGCAACAGCAACTGCTGCGTGCGCAGGAGACGGCCGCCCGCATCGACGCGGAACGCCTCGCCGCACACGCGCAGCTGATGGCCGCGCTCGGCGGCGGGGTCGAGACGGGGACGGATGTCCGGGGCGGCCAACCGCCGAAGGATGAGGCCACCGTCGGTGTAGCCGCGCCAGCCGCCGCATCGGCCGCGAAGCCCGCTGCAGCCGCCGCCCGGCCCGCGCAGGTCGCAACCGCCGGCGGCGCCGCGCCGGCCGCACGGTAACGCGGAGCGCCGCCATGTCAGCTTCCTCCCCCGCTTCCCCGCGCGTCGACGGCCCGTTCGCGGCCTGGACCGACGCGTTCGGCGACTGGGCCCGCACCGACGGCGCCGCGTGGCTCTACCTGTTCAAGGCGCTGCTCGCCGCGTTCATCGCGACCGGCGTGTCGATGCGGCTCGACCTGCCCGCGCCGAAAACGGCGATGACGACCGTGTTCATCGTGATGCAGCCGCAAAGCGGCGCGGTGCTCGCGAAAAGCTTCTACCGGGTCGCCGGCACGATCTTCGGGCTGATCGCGACGCTCACCTTCGTCGGGCTGTTCCCGCAGCAGCCGCAACTGTTCCTGCTGGCGGTCGCGCTGTGGGTCGCGCTGTGCACGGCCGGCGCCGCGCGCAACCGCAACTTCCGCAGCTACGGCTTCCTGCTGGCCGGCTACACGACCGCGCTGATCGGGCTGCCCGCGTCGCAGCACCCGGACGGCGCATTCATGAGCGCGATGACGCGCGTGGCCGAAATCATGGTCGGGATCGTGTCGGCCGGCGTGGTCAGCGCACTCGTGTTTCCGCGGACCACCGGCGAGCAGATGCGCACGACGGTGCGCAAGCGCTTCGGCAGCTTCGTCGACTACGTCGCGGCGGCGCTGTCGGGCAAGCTCGACCGCGCGCATATCGAAACCATCCATACGCGCTTCGTCGCCGACGTGGTCGGGTTCGAGGCCGCGCGCAGCATGGCCGTGTTCGAGGATCCGGACACGCGGATGCGCAGCGGCCGCCTCGCGCGGCTGAACAGCGAGTTCATGAGCGCGTCGAGCCGCTTCCATGCGCTGCACCAGTTGATGAACCGGCTGCATGCGGCCGGCGCGCAGGCCGCGATCGACGCGATCGAGCCGTACTTTCGCGAGATCGCGCCGCTGCTGCTGACGCCCGTCGGCGAACCGGTGCGCACGTCGGCCGATGCCGGCCACGCGGCCGCGCAACTGCTTGCGTGGCGCGACGCGCTGCCGCGCCGCATCCGCGCGACGCGCGCCGCGCTCGAGACGCAGCCGGACTTTCCGCTGCTCGACTTCGATACGGCCGCCGAACTGCTGTACCGCTTCATCACCGACCTGCACGAATACGCGGCCACCTACGCGTCGCTGTCGAGCGCGACGCACGAGCGCGAACGCTGGATCGAGCGCTACGAGCCGCGCACCAATGCGACGGCGATGGTGATCGCGGCGATCCGCACCGCGACCGTGATCCTCGTGCTCGGCTGGTTCTGGATCGAGACCGCGTGGCCGAGCGGCGTGACGATGACGCTGACGGCGGCGGCCACCTGCGCGCTCGCGTCGTCGACGCCGCGCCCGACAGCGATGTCCGCGCAGATGGGCATGGGTACCGCACTCGCGATCTGCACGGGCTTCCTGCTGACGTTCGGCATCTATCCGCACATCGACGGCTTCCCGCTGTTGTGCGTCGCGCTCGCGCCGTTGCTCGCGATCGGCATCTTCATGACGCTGAAGCCGAAGCTCGCCGGCTACGGGATGGGCTACCTGATCTTCTTCAGCTTCCTCGCCGGCCCGGACAACATCACGCACTACGATCCGACCAGCTTCATGAACGACTCGCTCGCGCTGGTGCTGGCGATGCTGGCGTCGGCGATCGCGTTCGCGGTGCTGTTCCCGCCGACCGCGCCGTGGCTCAAGAAGCGCCTCTTCGCGGACCTGCGCCACCAGGCCGTCGCGGCCGGTCACGCGCGGCTCGCGGGCCTGCGCACGCGCTTCGAAAGCGGCGCGCGCGACCTGATGTACCAGGCGCACACGCTGTCGGCCGACCAGCCGGACGTGCAGCGCGACGCGCTGCGCTGGATGTTCGCGGTGCTCGAAGCCGGCAACGCGACGATCGACCTGCGCCAGGAGCTCGCGACGCTGCCGTCCGACCCGCGCTATGCGAGCGCGATGCCGTGGCGGCGCGCGATCGAGACGATGCGCAGCGCGCTGTCGGCGCTGTTCTCGACGCCGAGCGCAGCACGTTTCGACGCAACGCTCGCCGCGACCAATGCGGCGATCGACGCGACCCGGCAGACGCTCGATGCGGTCGAGCCGTCGCGCGACGAGCGTCACCGGCTGCAGCGCATCCTGAGCCATCTGCATTTCGTGCGGACCGCGCTGCTCGACCCGGAATCGCCGCTCGAGCCGCTCAACCGCAACCGCCCCGTGCGTCCCCAACCAGGAGCCTCGTCATGATGCCGCGTGAAATCGCCATTCTCGATGCCTACATGCCGACGGTGGTGCTGATGTTCGTCCTCGGCGCGATCGCGACCTGGGCCGTCGACCGCCTGCTCGCCTATACGGGCCTCTATCGCCTTGTCTGGCACCCGTCGCTATTCCGGGCCTGCCTTCTCGTCTGCATTTGCGGCGGACTGAGTCTTGCCGTTTACCGTTGATTCCGAACCATCATGATGCTCAGAAAACTCTTCGGCTTCGTCGCGACCGCCGTCATCCTTCTCGTCGCGATCCTGATCGGGCGCTCGCTGTGGGTGCACTACATGGACGATCCGTGGACGCGCGACGGGCGCGTGCGCGCCGAAATCGTCAACGTCGCGCCGGACGTGTCGGGCGCGATCGTCGAGCTGCCCGTGCATGACAACCAGCTCGTGAAGAAAGGCGACCTGATCATGCAGATCGACCCGTCGCACTACCGGATCGCGGTCGAGCAGGCGCAGGCGGCGGTCGCTGCCCGTCGCGCGGAACTGCAGATGCGCCGCGACGACGCGGCCCGCCGCGCGGACCTCGATGCGCTCGTCGTGTCGAAGGAAAACCGCGAGAACGCGGCGCACAGCGCGTCGAGCGCCGATGCGCAGTACCAGCAGGCGATCGCCGCGCTCGACGCCGCGAAGCTCAACCTCGAACGCACGCGCGTCGTCGCGCCGGTCGACGGCTACATCACGAACCTTCAGACGTTCAAGGGCAACTATGCGGTGGCCGGCCAGGCGAAGCTCGCGATCGTCGACAGCCATTCGTTCTGGGTCTACGGCTACTTCGAGGAAACCAAGCTGCCGCGCGTGAAGATCGGCGCGCCGGCCGAAATGCGGCTGATGAGCGGCGGCGTGATGAAGGGCCATGTGGAAAGCATCTCGCGCGGCATCTACGATCGCGACAACCCGCAAAGCCGCGACCTCGTCGCGGACGTGAACCCGACCTTCAACTGGGTGCGCCTCGCGCAGCGCGTGCCGGTGCGCATCCGGATCGACGAAGTGCCGGCCGACGTGGTGCTGTCGGCGGGCACGACCTGCACGGTCATCATCGATCCGGACAAGCAGAAGAAGTCGTAAGCGCCGGGGCGCGCCGCACGCTCAGTGTGCGATGCGGAAACGCCCGACCAGCGCCTTCAGCGCCTGAGCCTGCTCGTCGAGCGCGTTCGCGGCAGCCGCCGCCTGTTCGACGAGCGCCGCGTTCTGCTGGGTGCCGGCATCCATCTGGGTGACCGCGCGGCCGATTTCGTCGATCCCCGCGCTCTGCTCGTCCGACGCCGCCGAAATCTCGCCGATGATGTCGGTCACGCGCTTGACCGCGCGCACCACGTCGCCCATCGTGCGGCCCGCGTCGTGCGCGAGCGCCGCGCCGTTGGCCACGCGCTCGACCGACGCGCCGATCAGCTCCCGGATCTCCTTGGCCGCGGTCGCCGAGCGCTGCGCGAGCAGCCGCACCTCGCCGGCGACCACCGAAAAACCGCGCCCCTGCTCGCCGGCGCGCGCGGCCTCGACCGCCGCGTTCAACGCGAGAATGTTGGTCTGGAAGGCGATCCCTTCGATCGTGCCGATGATGTCGCGGATGTTCTTCGCGCTGTCGTCGATCTCGCTCATCGTCGCGACCACGCGCCCGACGACCTCCCCGCCCGTCTCCGCCACCGCCGACGCATTGGCCGCGAGCGAGCTCGCCTGACGCGCATTCTCGGCGTTCTGCCGCACGGTCGACGTGAGCTGCTCCATGCTGGCCGCGGTGCGCTCGAGCGCGACGGCCTGCTGTTCGGTGCGGCGCGACAGGTCGAGGTTGCCGGTCGAGATTTCGCCGGACGCGGCCGCGATGGCCTCGGCGCTCACCGCGATCTCGCCGACGGTGGCCGCGAGCCCCGTCTGCATCTCGGCCAGCGCGCGCACCATGCTGCCGCGATCGTGCCGGCCGAGCGCGATCGGCCGCGTCAGGTCGCCGCGCGCGATGTCCGCGGCGATCTCCTTCGCGAGCGCGGGCTCGCCGCCGAGCTGCGACGCGAGACGCCGCACGACGCGCTCGGCGATCACGACGGCCAGCACGATCAATGCGGCCGTCATCGCGGCGATCATCGCGAACGACGACGAAAAAATGGTGGCGGACGCATCGAGCGTCGCCTTCGACTTCTCGCCGCGCGTCTTCACGAGTTCGGCGACGAGTTTTTCGAGCTTGCCGGTTTCGACCAGCAGCGACACGTCCTGCGTGCCGACCTGCCAGTTCATCTGCGACAGGTCGAGCGGCTGCGCGCGCACCAGCGTGACGAAATCGCGCAGATGCGTGCTCCACGTGCCGACCGCTGTCGAGAACGCGTGCAGCCGCGCCGAATCGCCGGCATCGGCCGGATCCGCATAGCGCTGCAGCGTGCCGAGCGCCTGGCCGATCGACGCGAGCCCGGCGCTGACGTCTGCGCCGAGTTCGTCGCGCTCCTTCGCGGTCGTCGCGGTCAGCAGCATCTTCTGCGCGCGGCTCGCGCGCAGCACCTCGGCGCGGACTTCCGCCGCCGCCCGGCTCGCGACGTGACCCTGTTCGTAGACCGACGCGATCGACGCGTTCAGCCGGCTGATCTGCCACAGCGAAAACACGCCGATCGCGAGCGTGCCCGCCAGCAGGATCGCGAATGCGGCGCGCAACGTCGCCTTGACGGTCCACGGCCGACGCTCGCGACGCGCCGCGCGCGCACGCCGTGCGACACGACCGGCGGCAACACCGGATGCGGCGGCCGCCGCACCGGGCTGTGGATGCAAAGATGCTGCTTTCATCGAACTATCCCCGTATGGATCACGCTGCCGGAAAGGTCGGTCCGGCGGTCCCGCGATGGCAGGCCATGCCGCGCGTCCGGCGCCCGCCCGGCGGGTAGCCGGGGCCAGGCGCGGCGCGCGTGTTGTCATTGGGTCGTTCTACGGCCGCCACCGCCGTTTCTTGAGTCCGGAAAAACACGCACCGGGCCCCGGCGCGGCCCCGCTGAAGCGGCGAACGCACCGCCAGCGTTATACCCGTCCAAAAAAGCACGCATCGGCCGATCCGTCCGACGAATGTCCGATTCGCGATAAAACTTGGCAGGACATTCGTGACACGCCACATTACACTTCTTTGACGCATCAACGAATCAACCACGCGCCGATCCCCAACAGAGCGCGCCAGCCACCTCAACTCGTTCAGCTCACATGGAAACCAGCCTCGACTCCGGCGCCGGCCCAGCCGTCGCTCAGCCGTCCGCACCGCCCGTCGCCCGCACCGTCTACCCGGTGCTCGGCGCGATCAGCTTCTCGCACATGCTCAACGACATGATCCAGTCGCTGATCCTCGCGATCTACCCGATGCTCAAGAGCCAGTTCGCGCTGTCGTTCGCGCAGATCGGCCTGATCACGCTCACTTACCAGATCACCGCGTCGCTGCTGCAGCCACTCATCGGCCTCTATACCGACAAGCGTCCGAAGCCGTATTCGCTGCCGGTCGGCATGGGCTTCACGCTCGCGGGGCTGCTGCTGATGTCGGCGGCGTCGAGTTTCCCGATGCTGCTGGTGGCCGCGGCGCTCGTCGGCTGCGGCTCGTCGGTGTTCCATCCCGAATCGTCGCGGGTCGCGCGGATGGCGTCGGGCGGCCAGCACGGGCTCGCGCAGTCGGTGTTCCAGGTGGGCGGCAACGCCGGCTCCGCGCTCGGGCCGCTGCTCGCCGCGCTCGTGATCATTCCGCACGGCCAGCACAGCATCGCGTGGTTCTCGGCGGCCGCGCTCGTCGCGATGATCGTGCTCACGCAGATCGGCCACTGGTACAAGAAGCATCCGTCGATGAAGAAGAAGGCCGCGGCGGCCGGCCACCCGACGCTGTCGCGCGGCCGCGTGATGGGCGCGATCGGCGTGCTGGTGCTGCTCGTGTTCTCGAAGTACTTCTATCTCGCGAGCATCAACAGCTATTTCACGTTCTACCTGATCGACAAGTTCCACCTGTCGGTGCAGGCCGCGCAGATCCACCTGTTCGTGTTCCTCGCGGCCGTGGCGGCCGGCACGCTGATCGGCGGGCCCGTCGGCGACCGGATCGGCCGCAAGTACGTGATCTGGGTGTCGATCCTCGGCGTCGCGCCATTCACGATGCTGCTGCCGTACGCGAACCTGTTCTGGACGAGCGTGCTGACCGTGATCATCGGCGTCGTGCTGGCGTCGGCGTTCGCCGCGATCCTCGTCTATGCGACGGAGCTGATGCCCGGCAAGGTCGGGATGGTCGCGGGCCTGTTCTTCGGCTTCGCGTTCGGGCTGGGCGGCGTCGGCGCGGCCGTGCTCGGCCAGCTGGCGGACGCGACGAGCATCCCGTTCGTCTACAAGGTGTGCTCGTTCCTGCCGCTGATCGGCGTGCTGACGGTGTTCCTGCCGAACCTCGAAGGCAGCGGGCGCAAAAAGGCGTGACGAACGACCGGCCGCGGCGTACGCACCGTGGCCGGTCGAGCGGTTTGAACGGAAAAGACGAGACGGTGGCTTCAGGCCGCCGTCGTCGCATGCAGCGTCAGGAAACGCTTGAGGATGCCCGACGAATAGCTGCTCGCAATCGCCGACAGGAAGTGCGAGAACGACTGCGTCGCGTGGTCGTCGGCCGTATCGGAGATCGTGCGCACGAGCGCGAACGGCACGTCGTGTTCGGCACATACCTGGGCGATCGCGGCGCCTTCCATCTCGACCGCGAGCGCGTCCGGCAGCGCGTCGCGCAGCGCGACGACTTCGCGCTCGCTCGACACGAAGCGGTCGCCGCTGATGACGAGCCCCGCGTGCAGCGCCGCGCCGGCAAGCCCGAAGCGCTCGGCGAACCGCGCGGCCTCTTCCTCGACGAACAGCGCGCATGCGGCCCGCAAGCGGGCCGTCAGCGCCGCGTCGGTCGCGAAACGCGTGATGCCGAGCAGCGGCACCTCGTAGCGCGGAAAGAGCGGCGATGCGTCGAGATCGTGCTGCAGCAGCGTATCGGCCACGACGACGTCGCCGACCCGCACCGTGCGCGACACGCCGCCCGCGACACCGGTAAACACCACGCCCGACACGCCGAACACGTGGATCAGCGCGCTGACCGTCGCGGCGGCCGCGACCTTGCCGACCCGCGCGAGCGTGACGACGCAGGCCGCGCCGTGCACGGTGCCGACGTGATAATCGCGGCGGCCGAGCGTGACCGTCTTCATCGCGCCGTCGGCGCGCATCGCGGCGATCAGGTCGCCGAGTTCCTCGGGCAGCGCGGCCAGAATGCCGAGCCGACGCGCGGCAGGCGCAACGACGAGGTCGACGTCCATCATTCCACCGCCTGCAGTTTCGCGACCGCGAGCGCGAGCCATTTCTCGCCGTGGCGCTTGAACTTCACCTGCGCCTTCGCATCGGTGCCGTTGCCTTCGAGCGCGGTGACCGTGCCTTCGCCGAACTTGGTATGGAACACCTGCTGGCCGACCCGGAAGCCGGTGTCGGCCGCGCGCTGCTTGTCCGCGAACGCGGGCAGCGGCGCGGACACGGCCGCATCGACGATCTGCTCTCGGCTGCCGCCGCCCGGCCGCGCGAACCAGTCGCGCCCGTAGCCAGCGTTGTCGGAGCGCCCGCCCCAGCGCGACCCGGCCTCGACCTTCGGCGTGAGCCACTTCAGCACGTGCTCCGGCAGTTCGTCGAAGAAGCGCGAGCGTACGTTGTAGCGGGTCTGGCCGTGCAGCATCCGGCTTTGCGCGAACGACAGGTAGAGCCGCTCCTTCGCACGCGTGATCGCGACGTACATCAGCCGGCGCTCCTCCTCCAGGCCATCCGATTCGAGCACGCTGTTCTCGTGCGGGAACAGCCCCTCCTCGAGCCCCGTGATGAACACGGCCGAGAACTCGAGCCCCTTCGCCGCGTGCACGGTCATCAGCTGCACCGCGTCCTGGCCGGCCTGCGCCTGGTTGTCGCCTGCTTCCAGCGACGCGTGCGACAGAAAGCCGGCGAGCGGCGTCATCGTGTCGGGGTTCTGGGCAGGGTCGGCGGGCGATGCCGGATCGAGCACGTCGACCGCCGGATCGTCGGTCGCGGTACCGAGTTCGGGCGCCGCGATCGCGCCCGCGCGCAGCGGAATCGAGCGGGCCGGCGTGTCGAGCCCATAGCCTTCCTCGGCGATGAACGCGGTGGCCGCGTTCACGAGTTCCTGCAGGTTTTCGAGGCGATCCTGACCTTCGCGTTCGCCCTGGTAGAAATCGGCGAGGCCGCTCGCGCGCACGATGTGCTCGACGGTGTCGGGCAGGTTCATGTGCTGCGTGTCGGCGCGCATCTTCGCGATCAGGTTCGCGAACCCGCCGAGGCTCGTGCCGGCCTTGCCGGTCACGTACGGAATCGCGGCGGCCATCGAGCAGCCGTACAGCCGTGCGGCGTCGGCCAGTTGCTCGACCGAGCGCGCGCCGATCCCGCGAGTCGGGAAGTTCACGACGCGCGCGAATGCCGTGTCGTCGTTCGGGTTGTCGATCAGGCGCAGGTACGCGAGCGCATGCTTCACTTCTTGCCGCTCGAAAAAGCGCAGGCCGCCGTACACGCGGTACGGAATGCCCGACGACATCAGCGTGTGCTCGATCGAGCGCGACTGCGCGTTGCTGCGGTACAGGACGGCCACTTCGCTGCGCGCCATCCCGGTATTGATCAGCGAGCGGATTTCCTCGACGATCCAGCCGGCTTCCTGCGAATCGGTGCTGGCTTCGTACACGCGCACGGGCTCGCCGTGGCCGGCGTCGGTGCGCAGGTTCTTGCCGAGGCGGTGCGCGTTGTTCGAGATCAGCTGGTTCGCCGCGTCGAGGATGTTGCCGTGCGACCGGTAGTTCTGCTCGAGCTTGATCAGGTTGCGCACGCGGAATTCGTCCTCGAAGTCGCGCATGTTGCCGACGTTCGCGCCGCGGAACGCGTAGATCGACTGGTCGTCGTCGCCGACCGCGAAAATCGCGTTCTCGCCGCCCGCGAGCATCTTGAGCCACGCGTACTGCAGCTTGTTGGTGTCCTGGAACTCGTCGACGAGGATGTGCCGGAAGCGCGCCTGGTAGTGCGCGCGCAGCGGCGCGTTGTACGCGAGCAATTCGTAGCAGCGCAGCAGCAGCTCGGGGAAATCGACGACGCCTTCGCGCTGGCACTGCTGGTCGTACGCCTGGTACAGCTCGACGAACTTGCGGTTGAAGTTGTCGGTCGCGTCGACCTTGTCCGGGCGCAGCCCCTGCTCTTTCGCGTTGTTGATGAAGTACTGGACGTTCTTCGGCGGGTACTTTTCGTCGTCGACGTTCGCCGCTTTCATCAGTCGCTTGATCGCGGACAGCTGGTCGGCCGTATCGAGGATCTGGAAAGTCTGCGGCAGGCCCGCGTCGCGCCAGTGCGTGCGCAGCATCCGGTTGCACAGGCCGTGGAACGTGCCGATCCACATCCCGCGCGTGTCGATCGGCATCATCGCCGACAGGCGCGCCATCATCTCGCGCGCGGCCTTGTTCGTGAAGGTGACGGCGAGCACGGTGGGCGGCGATGCATAGCCCTGCTGGATCAGCCACGCGATGCGCGTGATCAGCACGCGGGTCTTGCCGCTACCCGCCCCTGCGAGGATCAGCGCCGGTTCGTTCGGCAACGTGACGGCGGCGAGTTGTTCGGGGTTCAGATTGGCGAGCAGATCGGGCATGGAGCGGCGGCGGACGGGCGTGAGAAAAACGGACCCGCCATTATAAGTCCGACGGGAAGCTTGCCGTTCGCGATCGCTCGAACCTGCGGCAACGGCCGCAGAGCGCGCCGACGCGGGTCACGTAATGTCCGGCAAATATCGGCGCGTCGATATCCACAACTCGCCTTCGATATAGGCGCATCTATATAATTGTCAGATTCGGCATCCAATTCACGCATTTTTCGGCAGATTTCCAACATGAGCGACAACACGCTTGCGAAGAGCTTCGAGCCCCACACCATCGAGTCCCAATGGGGGCCGGAGTGGGAAAAACGCGGCTATGCCGCCCCGGCATTCGATCCGTCCCGCCCCGATTTCGCGATCCAGTTGCCGCCGCCGAACGTGACGGGCACGCTGCACATGGGCCACGCGTTCAACCAGACGATCATGGACGGCCTCGCCCGCTATCACCGGATGCTCGGCGAGAACACGCTGTGGGTGCCCGGCACCGACCACGCGGGGATCGCCACGCAGATCGTCGTCGAGCGCCAGCTCGACGCGCAGGGCGTGTCGCGCCACGACCTCGGCCGCGAGAAGTTCGTCGAGCGCGTGTGGGAATGGAAGCAGAAATCCGGTTCGACGATCACGGACCAGGTGCGCCGCCTCGGCGCGTCGACCGACTGGTCGCGCGAATACTTCACGATGGACGACAAGATGTCGGCCGCCGTGCGCGACGTGTTCGTCACGCTGTATGAACAAGGGCTGATCTACCGCGGCAAGCGCCTCGTCAACTGGGATCCGGTGCTGCTCACCGCCGTGTCGGATCTCGAAGTCGTCAGCGAGGAAGAAAACGGCCACCTGTGGCACATCCGCTACCCGCTCGTCGACGGCTCGGGCTCGCTGACGGTCGCCACCACGCGTCCCGAGACGATGCTCGGCGACGTCGCGCTGATGGTCCATCCGGAAGACGAACGCTACGCGCACCTGATCGGCAAGCTCGTCACGCTGCCGCTGACGGGCCGCGAGATTCCGGTGATCGCCGACGACTACGTCGACCGCGAATTCGGCACCGGCGTCGTGAAGGTCACGCCCGCGCACGACTTCAACGACTACCAGGTCGGCCTGCGCCACAAGCTCCCGCCGATCGAGATCCTGACGCTCGACGCGAAGATCAACGACAACGGCCCCGAACAGTATCGCGGCCTTGACCGCTTCGACGCGCGCAAGGCGATCGTCGCCGACCTCGACGCGCAAGGCTTCCTCGACTCCGTGAAGCCGCACAAGCTGATGGTGCCGCGCGGCGACCGCACGGGCGTCGTGATCGAGCCGCTGCTGACCGACCAGTGGTTCGTCGCGATGACGAAGCCGGCGCCGGAAGGCACGTTCCATCCTGGCAAGTCGATCACCGAGGTATCGCTCGACGTCGTGCGCGACGGCCAGATCAAGTTCGTCCCGGAAAACTGGACGACCACCTACTACCAGTGGCTCGAGAACATCCAGGACTGGTGCATCTCGCGCCAGCTGTGGTGGGGCCACCAGATCCCCGCGTGGTACGGCGAGAACGGCGAGGTGTTCGTCGCCCGCAACGAGGAAGACGCACGCGCGCAGGCCGCGGCAAAGGGCTACACGGGGGCGCTCAAGCGCGACGAAGACGTGCTCGACACGTGGTTCTCGTCGGCGCTCGTGCCGTTCTCGTCGCTCGGCTGGCCGAACGAAACGCCCGAACTGAAGCACTTCCTGCCGTCGTCGGTGCTGGTCACCGGCTTCGACATCATCTTCTTCTGGGTCGCCCGGATGGTGATGATGACCACGCACTTCACCGGCAAGGTGCCGTTCCATACCGTCTACATGCACGGCCTCGTGCGCGACGCGGAAGGCCAGAAGATGTCGAAGAGCAAGGGCAACACGCTCGACCCGATCGACATCGTCGACGGCATCGACCTCGAGGCGCTGGTCGCGAAGCGCACGACGGGCCTGATGAACCCGAAGCAGGCCGCGACGATCGAGAAGAAGACGCGCAAGGAATTCCCGGACGGCATCCCCGCGTTCGGCACCGACGCGCTGCGCTTCACGATGGCGTCGATGGCAACGCTCGGCCGCAACGTGAACTTCGACCTCGCGCGCTGCGAAGGCTATCGCAACTTCTGCAACAAGCTGTGGAACGCGACGCGCTTCGTGCTGATGAACTGCGAAGGCCACGACTGCGGCGCCGACAAGCCGGAAGTGTGCGGCGCGGGCGACTGCGGCCCCGGCGGCTACCTCGACTTCTCGGCGGCCGACCGCTGGATCGTGTCGCTCTTGCAGCGCACCGAAGCCGACATCGCAAAGGGTTTCGCCGATTACCGCTTCGACAACATCGCGAGCAGCATCTACAAGTTCGTGTGGGACGAGTACTGCGACTGGTATCTGGAGCTCGCGAAGGTGCAGATCCAGAACGGCACGCCGGAACAACAGCGCGCGACGCGCCGCACGCTGCTGCGCGTGCTCGAAACGGTGCTGCGCCTCGCACACCCGGTCATCCCGTTCATCACCGAGGCGCTCTGGCAAAAGGTCGCGCCGCTCGCCGGCCGCTATCCGCAAGGCAAGGCCGAGGGCGAAGCGTCGCTGATGACGCAGGCGTATCCGGTCGCGAACCTGCAGAAGCTCGACGAGGCGTCCGAACAGTGGGCGGCCGACCTGAAGGCGATCGTCGACGCGTGCCGCAACCTGCGCGGCGAGATGAACCTGTCGCCGGCCACCAAGGTGCCGCTGCTGGCCGCCGGCGACGCCGAGCGCCTGCGCTCGTTCGCGCCGTACGTGCAGGCGCTCGCGCGCCTGTCGGACGTGCAGATCCTCGCGGACGAAGCGGCGCTCGACCGGCAAGCGCACGGCGCGCCGATCGCGATCGTCGGCCCGAACAAGCTGGTGCTGAAGGTGGAGATCGACGTCGCGGCCGAACGCGAGCGCCTGTCGAAGGAAATCACGCGCCTGACGGGCGAGATCGCCAAATGCAACGCGAAGCTCGGCAACGAGGCGTTCGTCGCGAAAGCGCCGCCGGCCGTGGTCGAACAGGAGCAGAAACGCGTCGCGGAATTCCAGAGCACGCTCGACAAACTGCGTGCGCAGCTCGATCGGTTGCCTGCGTAACAAACGGTAAGGTCATTTGCGTTCAATATAATGCGAACGTGAACATAGACCGTCTGACAAGTCGATTACAGGAATAAAGGTTCGATCATGTTGAAAGTCACCAAGGCGGTATTCCCCGTGGCCGGCCTCGGCACGCGGTTCCTGCCGGCAACGAAGGCGAGCCCGAAGGAAATGCTGCCCGTCGTCGACAAGCCGCTGATCCAGTACGCGGTCGAGGAAGCGATCGCGGCGGGCATCACCGAGATGATCTTCGTCACCGGGCGCAGCAAGCGCGCGATCGAGGATCACTTCGACAAGTCGTACGAGGTCGAGGCCGAACTCGAGGCGCGCGGCAAGGAAAAGCTGCTCGAACTCGTGCGCAGCATCAAGCCGAGCCATGTCGACTGCTTCTACGTGCGCCAGCCGGAAGCGCTCGGCCTCGGCCACGCGGTGCTGTGTGCGGAAAAGCTGGTCGCCGACAACCCGTTCGCGGTGATCCTCGCGGACGACCTGCTCGACGGCAACCCGCCGGTGATGAAGCAGATGGTCGACGTGTTCGACCACTATCACAGCTCGGTGATCGGCGTCGAAGAGATCCCGCCGTCGGAGACGAAGTCGTACGGGATCGTCGACGGCAAGGAATGGGAAGAGTCGATCGTCAAGATGTCGGCGATCGTCGAGAAGCCGGCGCCGGAAGTCGCGCCGTCGAACCTCGGCGTGGTCGGCCGCTACATCCTGAAGCCGCGGATCTTCGAGCATCTGCGTGCGCTGAAGCCGGGCGCGGGCGGCGAACTGCAGCTCACCGACGCGATCCAGGCGCTGCTCGCCGACGAACAGGTGCTGGCCTACAAGTATCAGGGCACGCGCTACGACTGCGGCAGCAAGCTCGGCTACCTGAAGGCGACGGTCGAATTCGCGCTGCGCCACCCGGAAGTCGGTGCGGAGTTCGAAACGTACCTGCGCACGCGCGACGGCGGACAACCGACCGTCTGAACGCGGCAAGGGCCCGCCCGGCGGGCCCGCCCTCACCTCGCGGCCAGCGCTGTCAGTGCGCGTCGGCCGGCTTCACCGAGACGACGCCCGGCATGCCGCCCGCGTCGTCTTTTTTCGTCTTGACGAGCCAGCCGCTGCCGTCGCCGAACGGCACCTTCGCCAGCGCGCTCTTCACGAGCGCCGGCGCGGCCTGCTGCGTGCCCGGATCGCGGTCGCGCAGCGACGCCGACACGCGATAGACGTCGGCGCCCGATTTCGCATCGACGAAGCGCAGCGTCAGCACGTGACGGTACACGCGGCCCATGAACGGCAGCGCGAACGGCGCGGGCCCGTCGACCGTCACGCATGCGCTGCTCGCCGCGCCGCAGCCGGCGGCGCTCGCCGCGACCGCCGCCGGCTGCGTCGCATACGCGATCGACAACCGGTAGCGCGCGTCCTTGAGCGGCTGCGCATCGAAGCCGCGGCGCGCGAGTTCGTCGCGCACGAGCGTCTCGATCTGCCGATACTCGGCGTCGCCCGCCTGCGCGGCCGTCCGCACGAAATCGTAGCCGTGCGCCCCCGATGCAAATGCATTCGGCTGCCCGAGCGCACTCACGCCGCTCGTCACGCCCGCGCAACCCGTCAACAGCGACGCCGCCAGCGCGGTCGCCGCCCATTGCTTTCTCATGGCTGTCCCCAAATACCTGCCGTCGCGCCCGGCCCTGTCAGGCGGACGGCTCGTCGATCGCGGGCAGCGACACCGTCACCGCGGTGCCGACACCCACTTCGCTGTCGACCGACACGCTGCCCCCATGGCGCGTGACGACCGTCTTCACGAATGCCATGCCGAGCCCGGAGCCCGAGATTTCGGGCCGCTCGCCGGCATGGAATCGCTTGAAACGCTCGAACAGATGCCGCTGATCTTCCGGCGCAATGCCGTATCCCTGATCGCGAATCGTACAGAACATCCGCTTCGATGCGTGCTCGACCGTCAGCGTACACGTGATCACCGTGTCGGACGGACTGTATTTGACCGCGTTGTTCAGCAGGTTCACGAAGGCGCGCGTGATCAGCGAGCGGTCCGCGCGCACCCAGCACATGTCGGCGCCCACGTCGGTCTCGACGCGGATGTGCTTCGCCTGCGCCTGCGGCCACACCTCGTCGCTCGCGTCGATCAGCACGTCGACGAGGCTCGTCACCTCGAGCTGGTACGCCTGCGACTCCGCGCGCGCCAGTTGCACGAACTCGTCGGCGAGCGACAGCGCGCGGTGCGCATAGCGCTCGATCCGCGCGAGCAACCTGCGCATCGCGTCGCTGTCGACGCGGTCGCGCTCGATCTCGACCAGCGCGAGAATCGACGACTGCGGCGAGCGCATGTCGTGCGACAGCAGGTGCAGCGCTTCCTCGCGATGCCGTTCGGCCGCGTGCAGCTCGGTCACGTCGACGAGGCCGGCGATCCAGCCCGTCACGCGCCCTTGCGCGTTCGTACACGCCGCGTAGCGTAGCAGATGGTCGAGCCCGTCGCGATCGCGCACCTCGATACCGCGCGCCATCGCGTCGTGCTCGGCCTCGAGCGTCGGGTCGAGCGCGGCCGGCCAGCGCTCGCGGATCGCCGCGTCGTGCTCGGCGTTGCCGTCGACGGTCTTCATGAACGTCAGCTCGCCGAGCGCCGTGCGCAGCGGCCGCCCTTCCGGCAGCGGCAGCGCGAGCCGCGACCCGTAGCGTTTCGCCGCGTGGTTCGCGATCAGCACGGTGCCGGCGAGATCGGTCACGAAGATCGGCTCGGGCATGCTGTCGAGGCTGTCCCACACGAAGCGCTTCATGTCCTGCACGCGCTGCGCGGCCTGCGCCATCAGCGCCATCTGCCGCTCCAGCACGTCGCCGCCGACGCTGCGCGTACGCGGCGCCTCGGGCAGCAGGTGCGGCTCGTCGGCGAGCTTCTGCAGCTCGCGGCGCAGGTACGACATCGTCATTTCCAGCCGCCGCCAGTTCCAGATCGGGTAGACGGCGATCAGCCCGAAGATCGCGGGCGCCGGCGTCAGCCAGATGCGCGCCTCGAACAGCAGCGCCAGGCTCGCGACGACGGCGAGCGCGGCGAGGCTCAGCGTCAGCAGCAGCGCACGCCACGGCGACAGCATCAGGAAGCCGCCCAGCAACACGGCGAGCGGCAGCAGCGACGCGACGAACAGCCCCGGGGGCGACGCGGGCGAGATCGCACTGCCGGTCGCCAGCATGTCGAGCACGTTCGCATGGATGTACACGCCGGCGAGCGGGCCGAATTCGCCGGACACCGGCGTCGCGAAGCGATCGTACAGCCCGGACGCCGTCACGCCGACGACGACGATCTTGCCGCGCAGCGCGTCGGGCTTCACGCGCCCTTCGAGCACGTCGTCGAACGACAGCGTCGGATACGCGGGCGTGTTGCGGCTGAACGGAATCAGGTAGCGGCCGTCGCCCGCCGCATCGCGCGACAGGTCGTGCGCGTTCGCGCCGGGCACGCCGCCGACCGGATGCAGCCGGCCGGCCTGGATCGCACGATAGACGGGCACCATCAATTGCGGCCAGCGCACGCGGCCGTCGCTTTCGAACAGCGCGACGCTGCGCACGATGCCGTCGCGATCGACTTCGAGATTGATATGGCCGAGCCCCGTCGCGCGCGCCGCGAGCGCGGCGACCGGCGGATCGACGGAACGCGTGCCGTCCGCCTGCTCGGGGCTCAGCAGCACCGGCAGGAAGGTCGGCACGCGGCTCATCGCGTCCGCGAACGCGCGATCCTCGGGCGACGGTTCGGTAAACAGCACGTCGTAGACGACGGCGGCCGGCTGCGCGCGCGCGAGCGTGTCGAGCAGCCGCGCATGCACGTCGCGCGGCCACGGCCAGCGGCCGAGCGCGGACACGCTCTGGTTGTCGATGTCGACGACCACCACGTCGGGCGACAGCGGCAGGCTGCGCAGCATCAGCAGCCGGTCGTAGATCAGCCCGTCGACGCTCGACGACAGGCGGCCGAGCGCGCACGCGAGGATCACCGCGACCCCGAGGCAGCCGATCGCGATCCATTCGATCAGGAAGCGGCGGCCGAGGTGCCGCCGTGTGGAAACGGAATCGGGTTTCATGCGCCGCGGGTCAGCGCGACAACGTGAACGCGCTGACCGGACTGGTCTTCTCGTAGAACTTGCCGCCTTCGAATTCCTCGACGGTCACCGCCCAGAAATAGTCGCCCGGCGGCAGGTGCGCGACGGTGATCTGGCGCGCGTGCAGGCCGACCTGATCGACGACCGGCGCGCTCAGGTCCTTCGAGCGCGACAGCACGAACCGGTAACGCGCATTCTTGCCCGCCCCGTTCGGCGACCAGCGGAACTCGTAACCGCCGGCGCCCGGCGACGCGCTCGCGTCGAGCCCCATCACGCGGCGTTCGAACGTATAGGTGCGCGGCAGCCCCTCGAGGCCGTTCGCATCGATCGCGGCGATCCGCACGAAGTAGTTGCCGTTCGGCACGTCGCGGAACACCGCGCGCGGCGAATCGGTGCGTGTCTCGCGGAACAGGTCCATCAGCCCCGCATCGTGCGCGAGCTGCACACGGTACGCATGCGCTTGCTCGAGCGGCGCGATGTCGAACGCGACGCCGGGCTCGTCCTGCACCTTGTCGGGATGCTCGAGCGCGGGTGCGCCCAGCAGCGCGATCGGCGCGCCGACCGCACCCGACGACGTCGCGACGCTGCCGAAGTTCGCATGCACGAGCGTCGCGCCGGCCGGCTTGCGGCCGCCCGCGACGCCGACGGTGCCGTCGAGCACTTCGACGCGCGTCGACGCCGTGCCGGCCGCGTCGTAGTTCACGCGAAAGCGCGTGCCGCGCACGCCGGCGACGACCGACGGCGAGCGGATCTGGAAGCGGTCGTCGCGTTTCTTCAGGTGGGTGACTTCGCTGTCGACCGAGCCGCGCGTGAGTTCGAACTCGCGATCGAGCGTGCCGGTCAGCACCGTGCGGCGCAGCGACTTCAGGTCGAGCTGGCTGTCGGGCGGCAGGCTCATGTGCGTGCCGTCGGTCAGCTCGATCGTCACGAAGCCGTTCGGACCGGTACGCACGCGGTCGCCTTCGGCGAGCGTCGCATCGTTCGCGAGCGGCGCGAAGGCGGCGCCGGACGCGCGCTCGGCCGTGCCCTGCACCGCGATCACGCGTGCGGTGAGCTTTTCCTTGCGCAGGCGCGCGACCGGCAGCTTCAGCGCGATGCCGGGCTGCAGGCGCTTCGGCGCCGGCACGCCGTTGATCTGCTGGAGCAGTTGCCAGTCGTCCACGCCCTGCAGGTAGCGCGCGGCGACGTCGTACAGCGTGTCGCCCGCCTGCGTGCGATAGACGACCGTCTTGCCCGCGGCGGCGGGCGGCTGCGCCGCGGCCTGCTGCGCGGCGAACGCGAATGCGACCGCGCAGGCCGCGCGCAGCGCCGCCGTGCACAGGCCCGCCGTGCACAGGCCCGCCGTGCGCCGCGTGATGCGCGCGGTCACTCCGGTTCCCCCTGGCCGACCCGTTCGAGCCGGTAGCCGTATCCGTAGATCGGCGCGAGACGGTAGCCGTTTTCGGGCCGCAGGCCGAGCTTGGTGCGCAGCATCGAAATGTGCGTATCCATCGTGCGCGACGGAATGTCGGTCGCCTGCTTCCATACGAGGTCGAGAATGTGCGCGCGCGACAGCGGCCGGTCGAGATGCTGGAACAGCAGCAGCGCGAGCTCGAATTCCTTTTGCGTGAGACTCACAGCCTTGTCGCCGACGTACGCCTGCTTCAGGTTCACGTCGAAACGGAACTGGTCGAACTCGCGGACGGTGGCCTCGGCATTGACCGGATACGCGCGGCGCAGCAGCGAACCGATACGTGCGCGCAGGATCGGGCCCGACACGGGCTTGACCACGTAATCGTCGGCGCCGGCGTTGAGGATCTGCGTGATTCCCGCCTCGTCGTCGCGGCTCGTCATGAAGATGATCGGCAGGCTGTGCTCGGTCTGGTTCGCCCGCACCCACTTGAGCACTTCCTCGCCGGACATGTCGGGCACGTTCCAGTCGAGCACCAGCAGGTCGAACGTCTCGCGCTGCAGGCGCTTCTTCAGGGCCTTGCCTTCCTTGAACGCATAGCACGTATGGCCGACGGCCGTCAGCGTTTGACTGACGAAATCCGTCTGGGCCGGATCGTCATCCAGTACAGCAATTCTCATAGCACCCCGCAAATCGAAGTCGACTCGTCCACTCGGCTCCCGCGCCTGCCCCGGCCGCGCCACCTGTGCGCGGCGTCCGGATACCGGCCGGCGAGCCGTCGTTCGCCGCTCGCGCCTCCTGCGCAAGCCGGCGACCCCGGCTAAATATCTCAAAAACGGGGCACGGACGAACCGGCGATTTCATCATAGTAGTATGAAATTCGCCAAGAAATTGCGCGGACTATCGCCCTTTCTTCGAATAATCCTTTCTCTTGCGCAACCGGACGCCTATTCGGCGCCCGCGATGCCGGCCACCGGCTCGGCGAAATCAACCGTCGGCATGCGCGGCGACGGCCGCTGCGGCAACGGCGGTTGCGCCAGCACGGGCTGCCCCAGCACGGGCTGCCCCAGCGCGGGCTGCCCCAGCACGGGCTGCCCCAGCATCCGCTGCAACTGGTCGCGCACGCGCTCCCACGCGCCGGCCACGTAGTCGGGCTGGCCCGCCGCCCATGCCTGCGCCAGATCGAACACGCGTTCGATCGTCGCACCGCAGTAGGTCGGGCCCGCGCCGTCGTCCCGCGCGGCGTCGCGCAGCCGTTCGTCCAGCCATTCGGCCAGCCACGGCATCTCGGCCGCGGCCGAATCCGCATAGGCCTCCAGCGCGGCACGCGCGTGGCGGTCCTGTTGCGGATCGAGCTCGATCCGGCTCAATTCCGAGGTGCGCACGGGCGCGATGCTTTCCGCTCCGGACGGACTTCGAAGGGTCCCTGGTCTGAAGGACATGTCCTCTCCCCGTTGTACGACGGTAGCGTCAGGCATGGCCCCCGAGCCCGCCGTGCGACGTACCGTGGCCGGCGCCTCCGCTGGGAGCGGACGACCGGCCGGGTCAGTATACGCAGCCGGTCGCGCAACGAGGTTTAAGAATTGTCAGAGAAGTGTGGCCGGCGCTTTCCAATGGAACAGGCGCCTGGGCAAGGACACCGGGCCAGGGACAGCCGGCGACGCGCCCGGCGCGGCGGGACACGTGATGCGCGCCTTCAGCGGCGGCGCATCAGGAATACGAAGGTCTTGTCCTGGGTCGTCGATTCGACGATCTCGTTGCCCGTCTGCTTCGCGAACGCGGCGAAATCGCGCTGCGAGCCCGGATCGGTCGCGAGCACCTTGAGGATCTGCCCGCTTTCCATATCGGCAAGCGCTTTCTTGGCACGCAGGATCGGCAACGGGCAATTGAGCCCGCGCGCGTCCACTTCCTTGTGAATCTGCATCGGCTGTCGACCTTCGAATGACGCGCCATACGTGGCGCGGGAGGAAGCGGCGATTTTACCGCAGCGCCGCCGCGCTTGCCCGGGCCGCCCACGGCCAGGCGCCCGCCGGCACCCGGCTCACGCGCCGGAGAAGCCGCCCGCGAGCCGTTCGCGCAGGTGCCGCACGAGCGCGCGCACCGCACTCGGGACGACCGGGCTGTACGGGCGGATCGCGAAAATGTGGTCGCCGAACGCGCCCGACGGCCGCCAGCCGTCGAGCAGCGCGACGAGCCGGCCGGCGTCGAGATCGCGCCGCGCGCTGAAATCGGGCAGCAGCGCGATGCCGAGCCCGCCGAGCGCGGCCTCGCGCATCGCCTCGCTGTTGTTCGCCGCGAAACTGCCGCGCACCGGCACGCTCACGCGCTCGCGGCGGCGGCCGTCCGGCTCGAAGCTCCACGCGGCCGGCTCGTGCTCGCGCAGATAGCACAGGCAGCTGTGATCGACGAGCTCGCTCGGGTGGCGCGGCGCGCCGCGCGCGTCGAGATAGTCGCGGCTCGCGACCAGCAGCGAACGCGTGTCGCACAGCTTCCACGCGACGTGGGTCTGCGGCGCGGTGGTCGTATGGCGGATCGCGAGATCGAAGCCCTCCTGCGTCAGCGAATGCAGACGGTCCGACAGGTCGAGCTCGATCTGCACGCCCGGATGCTGGCGCAGGAAATCGGGCAGGTGCGGCACGACCTGCTGGCGCCCGAGCGCGACCGGCACCGTCAGGCGCAGCAGCCCGCGCGGCTCGCCGGCGAGGTCCTTCACGCGCGCGAAATGCTGGCCGATCGACTCGAACGCGTCGCGCGTGCTGTCGACGAGCGTCTGGCCCGCATCGGTGAGCCGCACGCTGCGCGTGGTGCGGCGCACGAGCGGCACGCCGGCCGCCTTTTCGAGATCGGCGATGCGCTGGCTCATCGCGGCCTTGCTGATGCCGAGCCGCTGCGCGGCCGCCGTGAAACTGCCCGCGGCGGCCAGCACCGTCAGCGAATGGATATGCGGCCAGAGGGCCTGGACATTTTGCTGATTCATCCAGTGATTATTCAGAATTCTGAACAGTGAATCAAGCTGCGCGGTCTTCTCCCGCCCGGCCGGTTTCCCTAGACTAGGCGCTGTTCCGCTCTCATCCCCCCAGGAGACACGCATGACCACGGTTCCCGCGTATACGTCCGACGCCGACGTCGGCCACTACATCGACGGCGCGCCCGTCGCCGGCCGCAGCGGCCGCTTCCAGGACGTGCTCAACCCGTCGCTCGGCCGCGCGGTGCGCCGCGTCGCGCTCGCCGGCAACGACGAAGTCGAGCGGGCCGTCGCGTCCGCCCACGCCGCGTTCCCGGACTGGGCCGCGACGCCGCCGATCCGCCGCGCGCGCGTGCTGCACCGCTTCCTGCAACTGATGAACGAGCACCGCGACACGCTGGCTGCGATCATCACGGCCGAGCACGGCAAGGTGTTCTCCGACGCGCAGGGCGAAGTCGCGCGCGGCATCGACATCGTCGAATTCGCGTGCGGCGTGCCGCAACTGCTGAAGGGCGACTTCACCGACCAGGTCAGCACCGGCATCGACAACTGGACGATGCGCCAGCCGCTCGGCGTCGTCGCGGGCATCACGCCGTTCAACTTCCCGTGCATGGTGCCGTGCTGGATGTTCCCGGTCGCGATCGCGACGGGCAACACGTTCGTGCTGAAGCCGAGCGAGCGCGACCCGTCGGCCGCGCTGTTCATCGCCGACCTGCTCACGCAGGCCGGCCTCCCGGCCGGCGTGTTCAACGTCGTGCAGGGCGACAAGGGCGCGGTCGATGCGCTGCTCGACCACCCGGACGTGCAGGCCGTCAGCTTCGTCGGCTCGACGCCGATCGCGGCCTACGTGCAGCAGCGCGCGGTGCAGTCGGGCAAGCGCGTGCAGGCGCTGGGCGGCGCGAAGAACCATCTCGTCGTGATGCCCGACGCGAACATCGAGCAGGCGGTCGATGCGCTGATCGGCGCGGCGTACGGCTCGGCCGGCGAACGCTGCATGGCGATCAGCATCGCGGTGCTGGTCGGCGACGTGGCCGACCGGATCGTGCCGGCGGTCGCCGAGCGCGCGCGCAAGCTGGTGATCGGCGACGGGATGTCGCCGGAAGTCGAGATGGGCCCGATCGTCACCGGCGAAGCGCTCAAGCGCATCGAAGGCTATATCGAGCAAGGCGTGAACGAAGGCGCGCAACTGGTGGTCGACGGCCGCGGGCTGCGCGTGCCGGGCCGCGAGGCCGGCTTCTTCACCGGCGGCACGCTGTTCGATCACGTCACGCCCGACATGCGGATCTACAAGGAAGAAATCTTCGGGCCGGTGCTCGGCTGCGTGCGCGTGAAGGATTTCGGCGAAGCGGTCGACCTGATCAATGCGCACGAGTTCGGCAACGGCGTGTCGTGCTTCACGAGCGACGGCGGGATCGCGCGCGAATTCGCGCGGCGCATCCAGGTCGGGATGGTCGGCATCAACGTGCCGATCCCGGTACCGATGGCATGGCACGGCTTCGGCGGCTGGAAGAAGAGCCTGTTCGGCGACATGCACGCGTACGGCGAGGAAGGCGTGCGCTTCTACACGCGCCAGAAGTCTGTGATGCAGCGCTGGTCGTCGAGCATCGGCAAGGGCGCCGAATTCGCGATGCCGACCGCGAAGTAAGCCGGCCGGTGGGCCGCCCGTCGATCCGTTCGGCGGGCGGCCCACCGGTAGCCGAGATCAACCGGCCTTCGTGCCGTGCGCGCCGTCGGCGGTCGGCAGGTACGACAGCTCGAGCCGGTACGCGAGCGCGACGAACAGGCTCTGCGCAAGGCCCATCGTCGCCGTCAGCGCGCGAAAGCCGAACGTCGCGCTGTCCTGCACCATCAGCGTCACTTCCGCCTCCCGCGCGAGCGGGCTCATCCGGCTGTCGGTGATCGCGATCAGCCGCGCACCGCGCTGCGCGGCCTGCTGCGCGACCTGTACCGTCTCGTCCGCGTACGGCATGAACGAGATCACGATCATCACGTCGCCTTCGCGCACCGACCGGATCTGCCCGAGATGCATGCTGCCGAGCGCGCTGAACAGCCCGATGCGCTTGTCGGTGTGCTGCAGCGCATAGTCCAGATACACGGCGATCGGAAACGCGCGCCGCGACCCGGCGATCCAGATCGCCTGCGTATCGGCGAGCAGGTCGACCGCCTGCGCGAGCGCCTGCGAGTCGAGCGTCTGCCGCAACTGCTGCATCCCGGCAATGCTGCCCTTGATGAATTCGTCGGCGATCTGTTCGGGTTGCAGGCTCGACGAACCCGATTCGATCACGTCGCGCACGCGCAGGTTGTACGCACGGCCCGGCGCGATCTGCTGCGCGAGCCCTTCGCGGAACAGCCGCTGCATCTCGGAGAACCCGGAGAAGCCGAAGTGCTTCGCGAAGCGCACGACGGCCGACGGCTGCACGCCGCAGGCTTCCGCGAGCGACTGGATGCCCTCCAGCCCAAGCTGGTCCCGATGCGTTTCCACGTGGCGCGCGATCACCTTCAGGCGATTGCTGAGGCCGTCGTACTCCTGCGTCAGGTGCTGCAGGAACGCCTCGACGGTGGCGGGAGGTTTCTCGGATGAACTCATCGGATAGCGCGAAGTTGACGGCCCCGGTGCGCGCGCGTGGCTGGCCGGCGCGGCCCGGGGCTCGACTGGATACATGCATGAAGGGCGAATTTAATCACGTTTGCGGCACGGCCCGCGCCGCCTGCTCGCTCCCACGCGCTCGATCATCGCTTGCATACGCTCCACGGCAAGACTGGGAGCGATTGTCCAACGCGCTCGCGGCGGCGTAAAGATCAGGGTGTGTACCGAGGCCGGCCGTCGCGACGAAGCGCGACGCAGCCGGCCCGCCTCCGTTCAGCGATAGTCGACCCACACGCCGCCCGCGTCGGCCGAACGCACGCAGTTCTCGACCCAGCGCACGCCTTCGACGCCCGCGTGCACGTCCGGAATACGGATCGCCTTCACCGCCGCGGCGTCGCCGCGATCGGCCGCGTCCATCGCGAGCGCGAAGCGCGCGTAGAGATTCGACCATGCGTCGAACAGCCCTTCCGGATGCCCGGCGCCGATGCGGTCCTCGCGCAATGCGTGCGGATGCAGGTACGGCATTCCGCGATCGAGCACCTGTGCGGGCTGCCCCTGGACTTCGTAGCGCAACTGGTTCGGGTGTTCATCCCACCATTCGATGCTCGCCTTCGAACCGATCACGCGCACCTTCTGCCCGTGCATCGAGCCGGCGTTCACCGCGCTCGACCACACGTAGCCGATCGCGCCGGTGTCGTATTCCATGATCGTGAACGCGTTGTCCTCGAGCGGCGCGCGGCTCTTCACGAAACTCTGCCGCGAACACATCAGCCGCTTGATCTTCAGTTCCGGCGCCATCACCTCGGAGATATACAGCGGATGCGTGCCGATGTCGCCGAGCACGTAGCTCGGGCCCGCGAACTTCGGATCGACGCGCCAGCGCGCGGCCGCGCTCGCGGCCTCGACGCCCTCGCTGTGAAAGCCGTGCGCGAACTGCATCTGCACGATGCGGATCTCGCCGAGGTCGCCGCGCGCGATCATCTCGCGCGCCTGCTCGATCATCTGGTGTCCGGAATAACCGTACGCGACACCGACGATCCGGTTCTTCTCGACCGACAGCCGCTGCAGCGCCTCGGCTTCCTCGGTTGTGAAGCACAGCGGCTTCTCGCAGACCACGTGCAGCCCCGCGTTCAGCGCGGCGCGGCAGATCTCGAAGTGCGTGTTGTTCGGCGTCGCGATCGATACCGCGCGGATGCCGTCCGGCCGCCGCGCCTCCGCGTCGAACATCGCCGCGTAGTCGGGATAGCAGCGCTCGGCCGCGACGCCGAGCTTCACGCCGAACTGCCGGCCGCGTTCGGGATCGATATCGAATGCGCCCGCAACCAGCTGGAAGCTGCCGTCGCGCAGCGCGGCCGACCGGTGGCTGTAGCCGATCTGGCTGCCGAGCCCGCCGCCGACCATGCCCCAGCGAATCGAATGTCCAAGCAGAATCTGTCCGTCAATCATGATGGTGGTGTTCCTGGTGCGTGTTCAGTTCAGGGTGGGCGTGATGCGGTGGATCACGCGAAGCCGGCCGACGCGAGAAACGCGCGGCTCGCGGCGACGTCGCGCAGGCTCGTGCCGGCGTTGCGCGGGTCGCGCTCCTGCTCGATCGTGATATAGCCCGCATAGCCGATATCGTCGAGCGCCTGCCGGATCGACCGGTAGTCGAGCACGCCGGTGCCGATCGGGCACATCACGCCGCGCGCGCAGGCGGCGAAGAACGCGATGTGCTCGCCCATCACGGCGTCGTACACGGCCGCGTCGATGTCCTTGAAATGCACGTAGTCGAGCCGTGCCGCATGGCGGCGCAGCCAGGCCTCCGGGTCCATGCCCGAGTAGTACAGGTGGCCCGTGTCGAGACAGAGGCCGGCCGTGTCGGCCGGAATGTCGGCGACGATCCGGTCGATCTCGTCCGCGAACTCGATGTAGCCGCCCGCATGCGGATGGATCACCGCGCGCACGCCGAATTCGTCGCGTGCGATCGTCGCGATCTGCCGGATGTGGTCGACCATCGCCGCCCAGCTTTCGTCCGACAGCCGCGGTGCGCGCTCGCCGTGGCCCGCCGCGTAGTCGCGTTCCTCGTGGCCCCAGTCGATCACGACGAGGTACGGCGCCGCGTAGCGCTGGCCGTCCTGCGTCGGCAGCTTCGGCAGCTTCGGCAGCCGCGTGATCAGCGCGCAGATCTCGCGCGTCTGGCGCAACAGGTTCGGCAGGTTCTCCGGCGACACCAGATCGTCGAAAATCGTGCCGGCGGTGATGCTCAGGCGCTGCCGCTCGAGCTCGGCGCTCACCACGTCGAGGTCGAGCGGGATGTAGCCGTATGGCCCGAGCTCGATGCCCGAGTAGCCGGCCTGTGCGGCCTCGGCGAGCACGTGCCGCCACGGCGGCAGGTGCGGGTTCTTCACATCGTCGACACCCCAGCAGCACGGTGCGCAACCTATCTTCATCGTCATGTCGGTCAGTCCGGCAAACAGGCGGCTGCGGTTCAGCCGCGATAGAACGCAGGGCGTTCGGCCATCGCGATCGGTTCGACCGCCCCGCTCTTCTGTGCACGCACGCAGGCGTCGGCCGCGACCGCCGCCGCGTAGCCGTCCCAGGCCGACGGCCCGGTGAGCGCCTGCGCCCGCACGCCGTCGATGAACGCCTGCAGCTCGACGTCGTACGACGCGATGAAGCGCTCCTTCCAGTCGGTCATGATTTCGACCGACTGCCGCGCCGCATGCTTGAGCCCGACGGCCGGCGGATCGGGCAGCTTCGCGATGCCCTGCTCGCCCACCACCTCGCACTGGATGTCATAGCCGTACTGGCAGTTCACGAAGATCTCGACGTCGATGCGCACGCCGCTCGCGGTTTCCAGCAGCACGATCTGCGGATCGGCGAGATGGGCGGACGCGTGGCGCGTCTTCTTCGGATAAACGACCTGTGTGCTCACGTAGTCCTCGCCGAGCAGCCAGCGCAGCACGTCGAGTTCGTGGATCAGCGTGTCGGTGATCGCCATGTCGGTCGTGTAGCGCTCGCCGACCGACTGGTTACGGTGCGCGCAATGCAGCATCAGCGGTGCGCCGATCTCGCCGCTGTCGATCACGCGCTTCAGCGCGCGATAGCCTTCGTCGTACGGCCGCATGAAGCCGACCTGCACGAGCCGCTTGCCGTGCGCGACTTCGGCTTCGACGATCCGCATGCAGCCTTCGGCCGTGACGGCGAGCGGCTTCTCGCAGAACACGGGCTTGCCGTGCGCGATCGCGTCGAGCACGAACGCTTCGTGCGTCGGCCCCCACGACGTGACGAGCACGGCCTGCACGTCGGCGGCCGCGACCACCTCGTGGCCGTCGCCGTAGATCTCCGCATCGAGCCCGTACTTCGTCACCGCGTCACGCGCCTGCTGCGGATCGATGTCGTTGACGGCCACGACGCGCGCGCCGGACAGCGTGCGGGTCAGTCTGCGAATATGGTCCTGGCCGATCGCACCGCAGCCGATCACGCCGATTTGCAAGGTCATCTAGGAGTCTCCAGTCGTTCATTGGCGGTGCGGCACGCGCCGCACCGGTCAGTCATCCGTCAGCGCGCGGTGCGATCGAAATGACGATCGACGTAGCGCTGGATCGTGTCGCGCATGTAGCGCGACGACGCTTCCGCGCGGTCCTCCCACGCGAACACGCACGACGACATCACGCCGTCGAAGCCTGCCGCGCCGAGCGCGCGAAAGAACACGTCCCAGTCGATCTCGCCCTGCCCGATGTCGAGATGCTGGTGCACGCGAATCTGGTTCGAGCCGGGCGGGTTGACGATGTAGCGCAGCTGGCTGCTCTTGCGGTGGTCGAAGGTATCGGCCACGCGCACATGCGCGAGGATCGGCGCGGCCTGCGCGATCATCGCGGCCATGTCGTCGCCGTAGTAGAACGTGTGCGGTGCGATATACGACAGCTTCAGCGACGGCGAGCCGAGGTTCGTGACGATGTCGATCGCCGGCTGCAGCTGCTCGATCCAGTCCTCCGGATGCGGCTCGACCGACAGCACGATGCGTTCGCGCTCGAGGATCGGCAACAGCTCGTCCATCGACCGGAACCACGCGGCTTCGCACAGCTCCTTGGGGTTCGCACCCGGCCGTTCGCCGACCGAGCGCTCGGGCGACGCGCCGCGCCCGAACTCCGACACCATCAGCGCGCACTCCATCTCGACCGCCACCTCGATCGCCTTCTTCCAGCAGCGCACCGCCCACTGGCGCTCGTCCTCGAACGGGCTCGCCCAGCGGTACATCGGCTGCAGCGACGCGAGGCCGACGCCGCTCGCGCGCATCGCCTGCCGGAATGCGGCCATCCGCTCGCGCGTGGCGCGCGGCATCACCCACCAGTCGAGAAAGTCGCTGCGCGGCGACAGCTCGATCTGGTCGTAGCCGAGCTCGGCCACCGCGTGCGGCAGGCGGTCGAGCGGCAGGTGTCGAATCATGTAGGGGTCCAGCGCGATCTTCATCGAATCTCCTCGACGGTGACAGGTGCCGGACGCAGGCGGCGGCACGTGCCGCCCCCGCCCGGCGATGCATGACGGGTCAGCGGCGCTTCTTCTTGTTGCGGTACTGGTCGGCGATCACGGCCGCGACGATGATCGCGCCCTTCACCATCTCCTGGTAATACGCGTCGATGCGAATGAACGTGAAGCCCGACGTCATCACGCCGAGGATCAACACGCCGATCACGGTGCCCGTCACGCGGCCGAGGCCGCCCGACAGCGACGTGCCGCCGATCACGACGGCCGCGATCGCATCGAGCTCGTACATCACGCCCATGCCCGACTGGCCGGAGATCGCACGCGCGGCGGTCACGGTCCCCGCGATGCCGCTCAACAGGCCCGCGATCGCATAGACGAAGATCAGGTGCCGCGTGACGTTGATGCCCGACACGACGGCCGCATGGCGGTTCGCGCCGATCGCATAGGTGTACTTGCCGAAGCGCGTGTAGCGCAGCACGACGTGGAAGATCGCGGCGATCACGACGAAGATGATCACCGGGTTGGCGCCCGCACCGATCGCCGCGAACGGGTCGGTCAGCATCGACACCGGCATCCCGTTGGTGAACCACTTCGCGAAGCCGCGCGCGGCGACCATCGTGCCGAGCGTCGCGATGAACGGCGGGATGCCCGTCATCGCGATCAGCGTGCCGTTCAGCAGGCCGACCAGCAGCCCGACGCACACGCCGGCCAGCACCGGCCAGATGATCGGCAGGTCGGTGAGGTGCGGAAACACCGCGCGCGGGAAGTCGGACACCTGCGCGAGGCTCGCCGATACGACGGCGGCCGCCGCGACGACCGACCCCGACGACAGGTCGATCCCGCTGGTGATGATCACGAGGTTCACGCCGACCGCGATGATGCCGATCACGGCCATCTGCAGCACGATGATCTCGAGCCGCTCGGCATTGAACAGGAAGCTCTGGCCGACGACGACCCAGCCGACGATCTCGAAGAACAGGCTGATGCCGACCAGCACGAGGAAGATGCTCAGTTCGGGCGGCCACTTCGCATGCCGCGACTTGAGGGTCATGGTCTGCGCATCCGCGACCGGGTTCAGGTTGCCCATTTCAGTGTCTCCAATCTTGTTTCGGCTCAGCGCGACGCGAGATCCATGATGCGGACCTGGTCGGCGTCCTTGCGATCGACGATGCCGGTCATGCGCCCTTCGTGCATCACCATCACGCGATCGCTCATCCCCAGCACTTCCGGCATTTCCGACGAGATCATCAGCACCGCGACGCCCTTGCCGGCGAGCGCGCTGACGAGCCGGTGGATCTCGGCCTTCGCGCCGACGTCGATGCCGCGCGTCGGTTCGTCGAGGATCAGGATGCGCGGTTGCGTGAGCAACCATCGACCGATCAGCACCTTCTGCTGGTTGCCGCCCGACAGGTTCTGGATTTCCTCGTGCAGCCCGGGCGACTTCACGCGCAGCATCCGGCTCATTTCCTCGCAGTCGCGCTTCAGTTGCGCGTGCTGCACGAAGTTGAACTTCACGTAGCGACGGCTGAGCACCGCCGCTTCCATGTTCGCGAGCAGGTCGAGATTCAGGAAGCAGCCGGAATCCTTGCGGTCCTCGGTGAGGAACGCCATCCCGTGCTTCATCGCCTGCGCGGGCGTCGCGATCCGCACCGGCTTGCCGTCGATGCGGATCTCGCCCGACGTGGCCGGCACGACGCCGAACAGCGCCTCCGCGACGTTCGAGCGCCCCGAGCCGACGAGGCCCGCGACGCCGAGAATCTCGCCCGCGCGCAGCTCGAAGCTCACGTCGCGGAACACGCCGTCGACGCAAAGGTCCTTCACCGACAGCACGACGTCGCCGATCGGCGCCTCTTCCTTCGGGAACATCTGCGTGATCTCGCGCCCGACCATCATGCGGATGATGTCGTCGCGCGTGACGTCGGTCGACGCATGCGTGCCGATGTACTTGCCGTCGCGGAACACCGAGAACTCGTCGGCGATCTCGAACAGCTCGTTCATCTTGTGCGTGATGTAGACGATGCCCTTGCCCTGCTCGCGGAGCTGGCGAATGATCCGGAACAGGTGCGTGACTTCCTTGTCGGTCAGCGCGGAGGTCGGCTCGTCCATGATCAGCACGTCCGAGTCGAACGACACGGCCTTCGCGATCTCGACCATCTGCCGGCTCGCGACCGTCAGCGTGCGCACGTCGGTCTCCGGATCGATGTCGATCGACAGCCGCTCGAACAGCGCGGCCGTGCGGCGGCGCAGCGCCGCGTGATCGATCAGGCCGAAGCGGTTCTTCGGTTCGCGGCGAATCCAGATGTTCTCCGCGACCGTCATGTACGGCATCAGGTTGAGTTCCTGATGGATCATCGCGATGCCGCGGTCGAGCGCATCGAGCGGGCCGTTCAGCACGACCGGTTCGCCGTTGATCAGGATTTCGCCCTGGTCGGGCGTGTAGACGCCCGCGATGATCTTCATCAGCGTGGACTTGCCGGCGCCGTTCTCGCCCATCAGCGCATGCACGGTGCCGCGGCGCACGCGGAACTGCACGCCGTCGAGCGCGACGACGCCGGGAAAGGACTTGCCGACGCCGCGCACTTCGAGCACGCAGTCGGCCGTGGGCGCACCGGGCGCGGCGGACGAAGCGGCCGGTGCGCTTTCGCTGGCCGTCGAGCGCGCGATCCTGGCTGTAAACATGGACGTACCTCGAAAATCGCGCGCGAACCCGGCCGCGCCGGGCCCGCGCAGTTCAGCGGAAAAACCGGTCAGTGCTTCGCGTACTGGTTCATGTTCTCCGGCGTCACGAGTTCGAACGGCACGTTCACGTAGCGATCGACCGGCTGCTTCTTCGCCAGCTTGAGCGCCGCGGCTACCGCCTGCGCGCCCTGCCCGGTCGCGTTCTGGTAGACCGACACCTTCAGCTCGCCGGCCTTCATCGCCGCGAGCCCGTCCGGCGTCGCGTCGATGCCGGCGACGACCGTCTTCGGCGTCAGCTTGCGTGCGGCCTTCAGCGCGTTGATCGCGCCGATCGCCATTTCGTCGTTGTTCGAGATGATCGCGTCGAACTTGGTGCCGGAGCTCAGCCAGTTCATCGTGATGTCCTGGCCCTGCGTGCGGCTCCACTTGCCTTCGCGCTTGTCGACGATCTTCATGCCCGCGCAATCCTTCGTCGCGATCACGTCCTCGATGTCCTTGGTGCGGGCGCGCGCCGATTCGTTGGACAGCTCGCCCATCAGCACCAGCAGGTCGCCCTTGCCGCCGAGCAGCTTGCACACCTGGCGCGCCTGCAGCGTGCCCGACTGCTTTTCGTCGGACGCGACGACCGCGACGCCGGCCGGCAGCTTGTCGAAATCGACCGGCTTGCGGTTCACGTAGACGAGCGGGATCTTCGCGGCGGCCACCATCTTCGTGATCTTCGGCGTCGCGTCGGTATCGACCGCGTTCACGATGATCGCGTCGACCTTCTGCGCGATCATGTTCTGGACCTGGCTCAACTGCTTGCCGACGTCGTTGCCGCCGTCCTCGATCTGCACCGTCGCGCCGTCCTTCTTCGCCGAATCGGCGATGCTGTTGCGCAGGATGGTCAGGAATGTGTCGTCGAACGATGCCATCGTCACGCCGATCTTCTCGGCATGCGCGAGCGGCGCAGCCAGGATCGCGGCGGCCGCGACGGCCATCAGCTTGGTCTTCATGATCAATCTGTCTCCTCATCTCCGGGGGGCGGAAGACGGCGCGTTGCGCGCCGCCGGGCCGAGTCCGATCTGGTCCGATCGGGACTGAAGCATCCGGATGAAACTGTAGATCACTTCCTCGAAAATTTGGAAATTTATTTCTACGTTATTTCACCTAGGGAACTAGATTTCCAAAAAGTCTAGACTCCGTTCCGTAGCCCGAATCCCGGCGACAGGCCGCCTCGCGTCGTGCAGCACCTGCCGCGACAGCCGCCGCCGGATCGGTCCCCTAATCTGCCGGCAGCGCCGAACGCCGGCCGCGAGCGTGACACGTGATATGAGCCTGCTGAACTTTCCGAGTGACCGCCCCATCGATCTCGCCTGCCTCGGCCGCGTGGCCGTGGATCTCTATGCGCAGCAGTACGGCAGCCGCCTCGAGGACGCGCGCAGCTTCCAGATGTATCTCGGCGGCTCGTCCGGCAACGTCGCGTTCGGCGTCGCGCGGCTCGGGCTGAAGACCGCGATGATTTCGCGCGTCGGCGACGAGCAGATGGGCCGCTTCCTGCGCGAGACGCTCGAGCGCGAAGGCTGCGACACGAGCCAGTTGCAGACCGACCGCGAGCGCCTCACCGCGCTGGTGCTGCTCGGGCTGAAGGATCGCGATACGTTTCCGCTGCTGTTCGTGCGCGAGAACTGCGCGGACATGGCCGTGCGCGCCGACGAGATCAGCGAGGCCTTCATCGCCGGTTGCCGCGCGCTGGCGATCACCGGCACGCATCTGTCGACGCCGGGCACGCGCGAGGCGTCGCTGACCGCGTTGACGTATGCGCGCCGCCACGGCGCCGTGCGGATCCTCGACATCGACTACCGGCCGGTGCTGTGGGGGCTGACCGCGCGCGGCGCCGGCGAAAACCGCTACGTGCCCGACGCGCAGGTGACACGGCAGCTGCAGCAGGTGCTCGGCGAATTCGACCTGCTGGTCGGCACCGAGGAGGAATTCCTGATCGCGGGCGGTGTGCCGGATGATTTGATCGCGTCGTTGCAGGCGGTGCGCTCGATCACGAACGCGACGCTGGTCGTCAAGCGCGGCGCGCTCGGCTGCTGCGTGATCGAAGGCGATGTTCCCGCGCGCATCGACGATGCGCCGACCTTTCTCGGCGAGCGCGTCGACGTGCTCAATGTACTCGGCGCGGGCGACGCGTTCCTGTCGGGGCTGCTGTCCGGGCTGCTGCGCGGGCGCGACTGGGCCGAATCGACGCGCATCGCGAACGCGTGCGGCGCGATCGTCGTGTCGCGCCACGCGTGCTCGGCCGCGATGCCGACGCCGGCCGAACTCGCGCACTGGTTCGACGGCAGCCGCAATCCGCAGGTCGACGCCGACCGCACGCTCGCGCACCTGCATCGCGTGACGGTGCCGCGCCGCGAATGGGACGATCTCTGCGTGATGGCATTCGACCATCGCAGCCAGTTCTACGAGCTCGCGGTGCAGGCCGGCGCCGACGAAGCGCGGATCAAGACGCTGAAGCGCCTGCTCGTGCGCGCGGTCGAACAGGTCGAGCGCGATCGCGGGATCGCCGGCCACGTCGGCGTGCTGATCGACGGCGGTGCGTACGGCAGCGACGCGCTCGCGTCGGCCACCGGGCGCGGCTGGTGGGTCGGCCGTCCGGTCGAACTGCCGGGCTCGCGGCCGCTGCGGTTCGACGACACGCGTTCGGTCGGCTCGTCGCTCACGCACTGGCCGACCGAACAGGTCGTGAAGTGCCTCGTCCACTATCACCCCGACGACCACGTCGACCTGCGCGTCGAACAGGAGCAGCGCGTGCTGGAGCTGTGGGAAGCCACGCGCGCGAGCGGCAACGAGCTGCTGCTGGAAATGATTCCGCCGCGCGCGGTCACGCCGGCCGGCACCGAGGACGACGCGGTGCTGCGCACGGTCGCGCGCTTCTACAACCTCGGCGTGAAGCCCGAATGGTGGAAGCTCACGCCGCTCACCGCCGACGGCTGGGCGCGGCTCGCCGCGCTGATCGCCGAGCGCGACCCGTACTGCCGCGGCGCGGTGATCCTCGGGCTGAACCAGCCGCTGCAATACCTCGTCGACAGCTTCCGCTCGGCGACCAACCCGATCGTCAAGGGCTTCATGGTCGGGCGCACGCTGTGGGCCGATGCGTCGCTGAACTGGTTCGCGGGCCGGATCGACGACCAGGCGCTGATCGACGAAGTGGCCGGCAACTTCGCGCAACTGGTCGACGCGTGGCTGGGCCGCCGGGCCGCCGCGCGCGCCGCCGCCGCGGCCTGATGCATGTGCCCGTGACGACCACCCGACTTCTCTCTATCGACCGACGATGACCACCACCGTAAGACTGACCGTCAGCCAGGCGCTCGTGCGCTACCTGGCCGCCCTGCGCGCCGAAGTCGTCCAGCCCGACGGCCGCACCGAGATCCTGCCGTACTGCGGCGGCGTGTTCGCGATCTTCGGCCACGGCAACGTGGCCGGGCTCGGCGAGGCGCTGCATGCGGAGAAGGATCGGCTGCCGACGTTTCGCGCGCACAACGAGCAAGGGATGGCCAACGCGGCCGTCGCGTTCGCGAAAGCGCATTTCCGCCAGCGGATGATGGCCGCGACGTCGAGCATCGGCCCCGGCGCGACCAACATGCTGACCTCGGCCGCGCTCGCGCACGTCGGCCGCTTGCCGCTGCTGTTGCTGCCCGGCGACGTGTTCGTGTCGCGGCTGCCCGACCCGGTGCTGCAGCAGGTCGAGGATTTCGAACAGGGCGACGTCAGCGCGAACGACTGCTTCCGGCCCGTCACGCGCTACTTCGACCGCATCACGTCGCCCGAGCAATTGCTCGTCGCGCTGCCGCGCGCGATCCAGGTGATGACCGATCCCGCGCAGTGCGGGCCCGTGTGCCTCGCGCTGCCGCAGGACGTGCAGACCTTCGCGTACGACTGGCCCGAGGATTTCTTCGCGCCGCCGGTGATCCGGATGCGCCGGCCGCCGGCCGACGCACTCGAGCTCGCCGATGCGCTCGACATGCTGAAGGCCGCGAAGAAGCCGCTGATCGTCGCGGGCGGCGGCGTGCTGTACAGCCAGGCGTGGGATGCGCTGCGCACGTTCGCCGACACGCACGGCGTGCCGGTCGCCGAATCGCAGGCCGGCAAGGGCAGCCTCGCGTGGGACCACCCGCTGAACCTCGGCTCGATCGGCGTGACGGGCTCGCCCGCCGCGAACCGCGCGGCCGCGCAGGCCGACGTCGTGTTCGCGGTCGGCACGCGGCTGCAGGATTTCACGACCGGTTCGCACGCGCTCTACGGCGACGCGACGCTGCTGAGCCTGAACGTGCAGCCGTTCGACGCGGGCAAGAAACGCGGCCGGCAACTGGTGGCCGATGCGCGCACGGGCCTCGGCCAGCTGTCGGCCGCGCTGGCCGGCTGGCGCGCCGACCCGGCGTGGACCGCCGCGAACCGCGACCAGGCCGCCGCATGGAACGCGCGCGTGACGGACCTGACCACACGGATTCCGAAGGACACGCTGCCGTACGATGCGGAAGTGATCGGCGCGGTGCGCGACTCCGCGGCCGACGCGGGACGCGACAGCGCGCGCGACGATCTCGTCGTCTGCGCGGCCGGCACGCTGCCGGCCGAGTTGCACAAGCTGTGGCGCAGCGGCGTGCCGGGCAACTATCACATGGATTATGCGTATTCGTGCATGGGCTACGAGGTCGCGGGCGGCCTCGGCGCGAAGCTCGCGCGGCCCGAGCGCGAAGTGATCGTGATCGTCGGCGACGGCTCGTACATGATGCTCAACGCGGAACTCGCGACATCCGTGATGCTCGGCCGCAAGCTCATCGTCGTGATCCTCGACAACCGCGGCTACGGCTGCATCGAGCGGCTGCAACGCCATTGCGGCGGCGCGAGCTTCAACAACATGCTCGACGACTGCGTGCCCGAAGGCGGCGAACGCTCGACGATCGACTTCGCGATGCATGCGCGCGCGATGGGCGCCGAAGCCGTGCACGTGCGCGACATCGGCGAGCTGCGCCACGAAATGAAGCGCGCGCGGGCGGCGACGACGAGCCAGGTGCTCGTGATCGATACCACGCACCAGCGCACGACCGACGACGGCGGCGCGTGGTGGGAAGTCGCGGTGCCGCAGGTGTCCGAACGCGCCGGCGTCGAAGCGGCGCACCGCGCGTATCTCGACGCGAAGACCCGCCAGCGGCGCTGATCCGCGCCCCTTTCCATCGGCCGCGCCGACACAACAACATTCGAACCCAGGAAACCCGTCATGAGCTGGAACGTCCGCATCGGTATCAATCCCCTGTCGTGGATGAACGACGACCTGCCGTCGCTCGGCGGCGAGACGCCGCTTGAGACGGCGCTGAAGGAAGGCGCCGAAATCGGCTATGCGGGCTTCGAGCTCGGCAACAAGTTTCCGAAGACGGGCCCCGAACTGAAGGCGAAGCTCGCCGAATTCGGGCTCGTGTGCGTGTCGGGCTGGTATTCGGGCTTCCTCGCGGAAGTCGCGCCGGGCATGACCGATGCCGATGCGGTCGCGGCGGAAATCGAGCGCTGCCGCGCGCATATGACGAAGCTGCAGTACAACGACGTGAAGGTCGTCGTGTACGGCGAATGCGCGGGCACGATCCAGGGCAACATCGACACGCCGGTCGCGAAGCGGCCGCGTTTCGTCGACGATGCGGCGTGGCGGCGCTATGCGGCGCGTCTCGACGCGTTCGGCGCGCACCTGCTCGACACGTACGGCATCAAGCTTGCGTACCATCACCATATGGGCGCGTACGTCGAGTCGCCGGACGACGTCGACCGGCTGATGGCGCTGACCGATCCCGCGAAGGTGTTCCTGCTGTTCGACACCGGCCACGCGTATTTCGGCGGCGCGGCCGACCCGGTGGCGCTGCTGCGGAAGCACGTGTCGCGCGTCGCGCACGTGCATTGCAAGGACGTGCGGCCGCAGGTCGTCAGCAAGGCACGCAACGACGGCTGGAGCTTTTTGAACGGCGTGATCAACGGCACCTTCACGGTGCCGGGCGACGGCGCGCTCGACTACGACGCGACGCTGCGCACGCTGAAGGACGCCGGCTACGAAGGCTGGCTCGTCGTCGAGGCCGAGCAGGACCCGGCCGTCGCGCCGAGCTATGCGTATGCGAAGAAGGGCTACGAATCGCTGCGCGCGATCGTCGACCGGTTGAGCGCGTGAGTTCGCGCGCAAGCGCCTGAGCGTTCGCGCCCTACCCTATTGCGGAGACTTATTTCATGACGATTTCTCCCCTGCTGGTCAAGGCATCCGCCGACCGCGAGATCTGCAACGTGACGCCCGAATCGGCCGGCTGGAAGCACGTCGGCTTTCGCGCGCTGCGCCTGACGGCCGGCGACACCGAAACGCTCGACACCGACACGCGCGAATTGTGTGTGGTCGTGCTGACGGGCACGGTGCGCGCCGAAGTCGACGGCGAGACGTACGACGCGCTCGGCAAGCGCGACAGTGTGTTCGAGGACGTGTCGCCGGACGCGCTGTACGTGCCGGGCGGCAAGACCGTCACGCTGGTCGCGACGCGCGATGCGGAAGTCGCGCTGTGCACCGCGCCGTACGCGAGCGGCGGCAAGCGGGTTCAGCGCCTCGACGGCGAACGGATGCGCCGCTCGGTGCGCGGGCAAGGCACCAACACGCGCTACGTATGCGACATCCTGATGGGCGACAACCCGGCCGCCGACCGGCTGCTCGTCGTCGAAGTCGTCACGCCGGCCAGCCATTCGAGCAGCTATCCGCCGCACAAGCACGACCGCGACGCGGCGCCCGACGAGACGTCGCTCGAGGAAACCTATTACCACCGGATCGATCCGCCGCAGGGCTTCGCGTTCCAGCGCGTATACACCGACGACCGCAGCCTCGACGAGGCGTGCGCGGTCGAGAACCACGACGTCGTGATGGTGCCGCGCGGCTATCACCCGGTCGTCGCACCGCACGGCTACAACCTGTACTACCTGAACGTGATGGCGGGCCCGAGCCGCGCGTGGGCGTTCAGGAACGATCCCGCGCACGAGTGGATGCTCGACGCGGCGCCGAAACGTTGAAGCGCTGAAACGCTGAAACGTCGACGTGCCGAAACGCCGAAGCACTGAACGAAAGACGGGCCCGCGCGCGGCCCGTGACGATGCGACGCCCGGCACGCGCGTACAGTGCCGGCAACGCGACGGAGCCGCCATGGTGACGCCCCCCTTTCGCCTCGAACCCCACGCCTTCGACGACGATGCGTCGAACCCGGCGCTGCCGCACTTCAATGCAGCCGTCGCACGCCGCATCGGAGAAATCGCGGTCAACCTCGCGTCGCGCCGCGGGCTGCCGATCGCGGTCGGCATCGTCGGCGGGCAGGCGCCGCTGTTCTACTGCGCGCTCGACGGCAGCGACGCGCACGATAGCGATGCGATCCGCCGCCGACAGAACACGGTGCTGCGTTTCGGCCAGAGTTCGCTCGCGGTCGGCGCGTGCTTTCGGCGTGCCGGCTGGTCGCTGCGTTCGCACGGCCTGTCGGACGACAACTACGCGCTCGACGGCGGCGGCGTACCGCTGCGGCTCGCCGGCGCCGGCATCGTCGGCGCGATGACGATCGCGGGGCTCGGCTCCGAAGCCAATCACGCGCTCGTCGTCGAATGCCTGCGGTGGCACGTCGGCGCGAATGCGCTGGCGATGAGCGCGTAGCGGCCGCTCGCGGCCGGCGGTCGACGGGTCGCGCAGCGCCACGGCATGCGTCTTTCATTCGACGCGAAACGCAAACGGAATCCGAACCGGCCGCAGCGTGTCGAGATTCACGCCGGCGAGCCCCGTTCGCCCTTTTGCCAGCAGCGTATCGTCGCGATAGACCTCCTGCTGGAACGCGATACGCACGCGCGTGAGCTCGGTCAGCGTCGTGCGGATCGTCAGCGGTTCGTCGTGACGCGCCGGCGACAGGAACGCCGTCTCGATGCGGCAGACGATGAGTCCGGTTCGCAGTTCGGCCATCATGTGCGCGAGATCGATGCCGTTGGCGCGATACCATTCCATCCTGGCCTGATCGAACCAGCGCAGGTAGTTCGCGTGATAGACGACGCCGCCGAGATCGACATCGACGAACGGCACGCGCAACGAAAAATGATGGCTGCGATGGCTGGGAGCAACCTGCATGTCGACACCTCCGGGAGAAATCGGCAGTTCAGGGAAACGCATGCGGCGGCGCGCTATTGCATCTGCGCGCGATAGGCGTTCGTCATGACGAGCGTCGCATTGACGCCGCCGAAACCGAAACTGTTCGTCATCACGGTCGTCAGTTTCCGCTGCGTGGTCGCCGTGACGATGTCGAAGCCGCACGCGCCGTCGTCGAGCTGCCCGATGTTCATGCTCGGCGCAATGAATCCGTCGTTCATCATCAGCACCGCATAGATGAATTCGTGCACACCGGCCGCACCCTGCGCGTGGCCGGTCGTCGACTTGGTCGACGACAACGGCGGCGCGGCCTCGCCGAACACGTTGCGGATCGCGCGTAATTCGCGGATGTCGCCGACGGGCGTGGACGTGCCGTGCGTGTTCAGATAGTCGATCGGCAAATCGATACCGCGCAATGCGAGCCTCATGCTGCGCTCGGCGCCTTCGCCGGACGGCACGACCATGTCGATACCGTCGGTCGTCGTGCCGTAGCCGATCACTTCCGCATAGACGGGCGCGCCGCGCTCGATTGCATGATTCATTTCCTCGACCACGACGATCCCTGCGCCGCCTGAAATCACGAAGCCGTCGCGGTCCGCATCGTAGGGGCGCGACGCGCGCACCGGCGTATCGTTGAAGCGGGTCGACAGCGCGCCGATTGCATCGTACTGGCACGCGACTTCCCACCCCAGTTCTTCGGCGCCGCCGGCGAACACGATGTCCTGCGTGCCGGCCCTGATCAATTCGACGGCATGGCCGATGCACTGTGCCGATGCGGCGCACGCACCGCAGATTGCGTAGCTCACGCCGCGCACGCCGAACGCGACGGCAAGGCACGCGGCATGGACGGACGGCATCGAATGCACGATGTCGTACGCGCCGACGCCGCGCAACCCACGCGTGCGCATCGCATCGACCGCATGGACGTAACCGAGCGACACCCCGCACGCGTTGCCGACGATCACGCCGGTGCGCTCGTTCGACACGAGGCGCGAGGGCAGCCGCGCGTCGTCGATCGCTTGTTGCATGCATGCGAATGCTTGCAGCGCGGCAGGGGTCATCCATCGGAGATGCCGGCGATCGACGCGATCCGGCGCGGGCGCCTCGACGGGCGCCCAGACGTGGCTGCGCAGTCCCGCGTCCCTGAATGATTCGGAAAACACGATGGCGCTGCGGCCCGCGCGCAGCGCGTCGCGCACGGTCGGAACATCGCTGCCGATGCTGGACGCAATGCCGATCCCCGTGATGACCGCACGTCTCATGTCCCGCTTCCCCGAAAACGAACCATGCCGGCGTCGGCCGCATGTCGAGCGCCGCACCGCCGATGTTCGCTCGACCGGCCAGCGACGTGCGCCGTTTGCATCCGGCCGCAAACCGTTCAAACCTGCCGGATCACTTCAGAGGAATTAAATATCGAAATTCGCGTTTTCGCAAACCCGACCGAGCTGCGCTGCGGGGATGCCACGACGGCGGGGCCTGCGACGCGGTGATCGCGGGGCACGTTGCCTCGCGCAGGCCCCACTCATGCCGACTCAGCGCAGCCCGCCGCTCGCGACGAGGCGCTCGCCGGTCAGCCAGCGTGCATCGTCCGATGCGAGGAACACGGCGACCGACGCGATGTCGTTCGGCTCGCCGAGGCGGCCGAGCGGCGTCTGGCCGAGCACTTGCGCTTCGAGATCGGAGCCGATGATGCCCGCGCTGTGCGTGCCTTCGGTCACGACCATCCCCGGGTTGATCGCGTTCACGCGGATCTTGCGCGGAGCGAGCTCGAGCGCGAGCACGCCGGTGATCGCGTCGACCGCGCCCTTCGTGCCGCTGTACACGGCGCTGGCCGGCGGCGTGATGCTGGTCACGACCGAGCTGATGTTGATGATGCTCGCGCCTTCGCCGAGATGCTTGGCGGCCGCCTGCGTGGTCAGCAGCACGCCAAACACGTTCGTGTCGAACTGCCGGCGGTAGTGTTCTTCGGTGATCGCTTCGATCGGCGCGAATTCGTACACGCCGGAGTTGTTGACGAGCACGTCGAGACGGCCGTACGTGTCGACCGCGGTATCGATGATGCGCTGCGCGTCGGCGGCCTTCGACACGTCGCCGCCGACCGCGACCGCGCGGCCGCCCGCTTCGGTGATCGCGCTCACGACCGCATCCGCGCCCGCCTTGCTGCTCGCGTAGTTGACGACGACCGCTGCGCCCTCGTCGGCCAGTGCCTTCGCGATCGCCGCGCCGATGCCCTTCGAGGCGCCCGTGACGACCGCTACCTTGCCTGCCAGCTTGCTCATGATTTCATTCCTCAGTCAGAAGACCTTCGATGGATGGCGCCGGTTGCCGCGACGATGTTGCCGCGGCAATCGGCCTGACTGGAAATTTACGTTGCGGCACCGCAGCGATAAAGCGGCTCGACGCGAATTGACTGGCGGAGTTTGCCGAACAATCGACCGGGCGTGGTCAGCCGGCGCTCAGCCACGCGTCGGCAACCTCGCCGTGCAGCCCGTCGAGCCCGCCGTCGTAGACGATCCGTCCCCGCCCCATGACCGCGACGCGCCGCGCGAGCCGCGGCGCGAGCTGCAGCCGCTGCTCGATCAGCACGATCGCGACGCCGTCGGCCTGCAGCGCGGCGAGGCACGCGCCGACTTCGTCGACCGCGAGCGGCGCGAGCCCCTCGGCCGGTTCGTCGACGATCAGCACGCGCGGGCCGCCGGCGAGTGCGCGCACCAGCGCGAGCACCTGCTGCTCCCCGCCCGACAGCCGTCCGGCTTTCACGTCCGCGCGCGCGGCCAGCAGCGGAAAACGGTCGAACAGGCGGTCGAGCGCCGCCCGTTCGGCCGCGCCGCGCGCGCCGCGCAAACCGAGCCGCAGGTTGTCGCGCACGGTCAGCAGCGGGAACACGTCGCGGCTTTCGGCCACGTAAGCGACGCCGCGCCGCGCGATCTCGAACGTGCGCGCCCCCGCGCATTCGGCGCCGGCGATGCGCACCGAGCCGGCCGTGCGCACGAGCCCCATCACGGCCTTCGCGAGCGTCGAGCGCCCGGAGCCGTTGCGGCCGAGCAGCGCGAGCGTCTCGCCCGGCGCGAGCGCGACATCGACGCCATCGAGTACGGGCTGCATCCCGTACCACGCGCGCAGCCCGCGGATGTCGAGCACCGCGCTCATGCCGCGCCCTCGCCCAGGTACGCGGCACGCACGCGCGGATCGGCGCGGATCGCGTCGGGTGCGCCGGTCGCGACCACCGTGCCGCGCACGAGCACCGTGATGCGTTCGGCGAAACCGAACACCGCGTCCATGTCGTGCTCGATCATCAGGACCGTGCGGCCCTGCGTCGTCGCGCGGATCAACGCGATCATCCGCGCGGCCTGCGCGCGGCTCATGCCGGCCGTCGGCTCGTCGAGCAGCAGCGTCCGCGCGCCGCTCGCGAGCGCGATGCCGAGATCGAGCGCGCGCTGCTCCGCATAGCCGAGTTCGCCGGCCGGCGTATCGCGCCGCGCGTCGAGGCCGATGTCGTGCAGCACGCGCGCGGCCGCGAGATCGACCGACGCGGAGTCGCGCAGCCGGTTCCACCAGCGCCGCCGTTCGGCCGGCGCATGCAGCGCCGCGCAGCGCAGGTTGTCGAATACGCTCAGGCGCGCGAACGCGCTCGTCTGCTGGAAACTGCGGCCGATGCCGAGGCGGCTCGCGACGACCGGCCCGCGCCCGCGCAGCGCGACGCCGTGCAGCATGACGCGCCCGCGCGTCGGCCGCGTCGCCCCGGCGATCACGCCGAACAGCGTCGACTTGCCCGCGCCGTTCGGCCCGATCAGCGCGTGGCGCTCGCCGGCTGCGATGCGCAGATCGACACCGTCGAGCACGGTCTGCGCACCGAAGCGCTGCACGATGCCGTGCAGCGCGATCGCGTTGCCGTTCATTGCGCGTCCTCCCGCGTGGCGGCCGCCGCGCCGTGCCCGAGCCGCGCGCGCCAGCCCCACAGCAGGATGCCGATGCCGGCCGCCGAACCCGCGACGGCCCAGCCGATCGGCGTATCGGCGTCGATGCCCCATGCGCCGAACGCGACGCCCGTGCCGTCGTCCTGCGCGAAGCGCCACGCATAGCCGAGCTCGGCCGCGCAGACGATCGCGACGCCCCAGAACGCACACGCGCCGATGGCGCACAGCAGCCGCCACCGCTCGGTCGCCGGGGCCTCGCGCCGCAGCGCATGCGCGAATGCCTGCGCGATGCCCGCGATCCCGCCCGGCGCGGCGACGACGATCGCGACGAACAGCACGCCGAGATACAGCGCCCACGCGCGCGACACGCCCGCGACGACGATGCTCAGCGCGGTCAGCACGGCCGCGCCGGCCGCCGGCCCGAAGAATGCGCCGGTGCCGCCGATCACCGCGGCGATCAGCACGGTCGCCGAGCGCGCCATCGATACGCTGTCGGGCGTCGCGATCTCGACGTCGATCAGCGTCAGCGTGCCGGCGACGCCGGCGAAAAACGATGCGCAGGCGACCATCGCGAGCCGCACGCGGCGCGGATCGGTGCCGAGCGCCGCGACGCGCGCCGGGTTGTCGCGCACCGCGTTCGCGAGCCGCGCGAGCGGCGTGCGGCTCAGCGCATGCATCGCCCATGCCGACACGACGCACCACGCGGCGATCAGCGCATACGCGTGCGCCGGCGCGCCGAAATGCGCGTTGCCCCACGGCGCGCCGCTCGCGCGGTCGATCGGCACGCCGCCGATCCCGCCGAACCACGCGGGCACGCTCCACGCAGCCGCCGCGACGCATTCGCCGAGCCCGAGCGTGATCATCGCGAACGCGGTACCGGAACGGCGCGTCGCCAGCAGCCCGGCGACGCACCCGAAGCCCGCGCCGGCCACGCCGCCGACGAGCGGCAACAGCGGCAGCGGGCCGCCGACGTGATTGAACCAGTGCGCGGCCGCGAACGCGCCGAAGCCCGCGAACGCCGCATGCCCGAACGACAGCAGCCCGGTCGTGCCGAGCTGCAGGTTGTACGACAGCGCGAGCACGACGAGTGCGGCCGTCTGCGCCAGATAGCCGAGCACCGCGCCGTGCGGCCACAGCCACGCGGGCAACGCGAAGCAGGCGGCGAACAGCGCCCAGCGCGCGCCTCCGGCCAGTGCGCGGCTATGCATCGACACGCTCGCCGAACAACCCGCGCGGCCGCGCGACCAGCACCGCGACGAGCAGCAGGTACGGCACCAGCGGCGCCAGTTGCGCGATCGACACCGCGGCCACGCTGTCGGGCAGCGCGATACCCGTCCATTGCGCGAGATCGCGCAGCGACGTGTCGCTCGCGGCCGCGAAGGTCTGCGCGAAGCCGACCGCGAGCGACGCGACGAATGCGCCGCCGAGCGAACCCAAGCCACCGATCACGACGACCGCGAACACGACCGACCCGACGGTCTCGGCCAGCGCGGGCTCGATCACCGCAAGCGGCGCGCCGATCACGCCGGCCAGCGCCGCGAGCGCGGTGCCCGCACCGAACAGCGCCGTCATCACGCGCGGCACGTCGTAGCCGAGCGCCTCGACCGCCGCACGATGCGTGAGCGCCGCGCGCACGACGAGCCCGATGCGCGACGCACGCAGCAGCACGCCGAGCGCGACCAGCATCGTCGCGGACATCGCCATCATGAACAGCCGGTAACGCGGCAACGCAAGACCGAACACGGTCGCGGGCGCGCCGTCGAACAGCGGCGGCACGGGCGCCGGCAGCGGCGCGAGACCCCACACGAGTTTCGCGCCCTCGCCGATCAGGTACGCGAGCCCGAAGGTCAGCAGCAGTTCGCTCGTATGGCCGCGTGCCTGCACGCGGCGCAGCAGCACACGTTCGCAGCCGGCGCCGAGCAGCCCGACCGCGAGCGGCGCGAGCACGAGCGCGGGCCAGAAGCCCGCATGAGCCGCGATGCTGTAGCCGACGTACGCACCGAGCATGTAGAAGCTCGCATGCGCGAAGTTGAGCACGCCCTGCACGCTGAAGATCAGCGTGAGGCCGGCCGACAGCATGAACAGCAGCAAGCCATAGCTGAGGCCGTTGAAGGCCTGGAGCGCGAACGCGTGCACCGCGTCGCGTCAGGCGGCGAGCGGTTCGAGCGCGGCGCGCAGCGCGTCGGGCAGCGGCACCGGGCGGCGCGTGCCGCGATCGACGTACACGTGCACGAAATGCCCCTGCGCGGCGGGCGACGCGTCGCCTTGCGCGAACAGCCCGACTTCGTAGCGCACGCTCGACGTGCCGAGCTTCACGACGCGCAGCCCCGCGTCGACCGATTGCGGAAACACGAGCGGCGCGAAGTAGTTGCACTGCGTCTCGACGACGAGCCCGATCGTCTGCCCGTGCTCGACGTCGAGCACGCCCGCGCGGATCAGGTACTCGTTCACCACGGTATCGAAGTAGCTGTAGTAGACGACGTTGTTCACGTGTCCGTAGACGTCGTTGTCCATCCAGCGGGTCGTGATCGGCAGAAAGTGGCGATAGGTGTCGCGCGGACGCGGCTGCGGCTTGTCGGACATGGCGATGGCGCTCAGGACGAGGGAGGCGAAGGGAACGAAAGAGACGATCGGGACGACGCGCGGCGGCCGCAAGAAGCGACGCGCCGGCCAGCAGCGAAGCACCGCGCCGCGATCGCGCGCGGCACGGCGGACGACACCCTGCGGGCAGGCAGGCCCGTCACTGCCCCGGCCGGTCGACGAATTCGAAATCGAGGCCGCGCGCGCGCATCCAGTCGGCGAGCGCGATGCCCGTGCCGGCGCGCCACGGGCGCAGCAGCGGCGGATCGACGAGCTTGTATTCGAGCAGTTCCGGCGACAGCGACACCGTGCCCGACGCCCGCACGTGGTACGCGATGATCAGCTCGTTCTTGCGGATGAATTCGTACACGCCGACGAGCGACACCTGCTCGGCCTTCAGCGCGGTTTCCTCGAACACCTCGCGCGCGATGCCGTCCTCGGGCGTCTCGCCGTTTTCGAGGAAGCCGGTGATCAGCGCGAACATCCCTTCGGGCCACGCGGCGTTGCGCGCGAGCAGGATCTTGCCGTCGAGTTCGACGATCGCGGCGACGACCGGCAGCGGGTTGTTCCAGTGCACGTAGCCGCAGGTGTCGTCGGGACAGGCCTGGCGGATGCGGCCGCCCTCATGGTCGGGATCGGCACGCTCGGTCAGCGGGCTCGCGCAGCGCGGGCAAAAGCGGTAGTCGGCGGTGGTCATCGATGGGGATCTGGCGAGCGCCCGGCCTCGGCCTGAAGGCCGCGTCGCGCGTCCGCTCGGCGCGGAAAAGGCTTCATTCTAGCGAGTTTGCCCGCGCCCGAGACGATCCGGCCCCACCGGCATCAGGGCGACCTGCGCCCGCGTGCGGCGGTCGCCGCGAAGCCGGCGGCGCCGATCAGCAGCGCCGCCGCGGCGACCCACAGCGCCGGCGTAAACGACCCGAAGCGCGCGGCCAGCGGCGCCGCGACGAGCGGCCCGAGGATCTGCCCGACGCCGTACGATGCGGTCGCATAGCCCATCAGTCCGGCCGCACGCTCGCCGTGCAGGCGCCGCGCCTCGCGCATCGCGAACAGCGTGATCGCGGTGAACGGCAACCCGAGCAGCGCGCTGCCGATCGAGAAGCCGGCCGCGTTCGGCCACACGATTCCGGCCGCGATACCGAGCGCCTGCGTCGCGCAGCCGGCCGCCAGCAGCAGCCGGTTGTCCCAGTGCCCGGGCAGCCGCGCGGCGGTGATCGCGCCGACGATCAGCGCCGCACCGAACATCGGCCAGAACAAGTCGGGCCACGGCGAGCCGGCCGGCAGCGCGGCGCGCGCGATCACCGGCAGGAACGTCGCGGTGATGATGTAGCCGAAGCCCGGTGCGCCGTACAGCGCGACGAGCCACGCGGCGTCCGCGCGGCGGCTTCGCGTGCCGGCCCGTGCCGCCGGGGACGCCGACGCGCTCGTGACCGTATGCGGCGCGGCGGCCGGTGGCGTCGCCTGCGTGTGCGCCGGTGTCGGAGCCGGCGCCGCACCGAACGTGCGCCAGATCGCGACTGACAGCACGGCCGACAACGCCGCGAAACCGAGCCAGCCCACCGCCGCGTGTCGGCCGGCCAGCGCGCTGCCGATCAGCCCCGTCACCACGATGCCGACGCCCGGCCCCGCATAGATCACCCCGCTCCATTCGGGCGCATGCAGCTCGGCCAGCCGCCGCAGCCCCCATTGCGACACGAACACGAACGTCCATGCGCTGACGACGCCCGCGACGAAACGCACGACGAGCCACACCGGCAGCGCGTGACCGACGCCCATCGCGGCGGTCAGCAGCACGGTCGCCGCGAGCCCGAAGCGCACCATCCGCGCCGGCGCGATGCGCAGCGCCGCGCAACTGACCGCGCCGGCGAAGTACCCCGCATAGTTCGCCGATGCGAGCCAGCTGCCGGCTTTCAGACCGATCGAGCCGTCCGCGAGCATCAGCGGCAACAGCGGCGTGAACGCGAAACGGCCGACGCCGAGCACGACGGCCAGGCCGACCATGCAGGCGAACGCGGCCGCGCGGGCACGGCGGTCGGCCTGGTCGGACGAAAGGCCGCGGGCGGCGGCGGTCAGGGCATCGAAGCGGGACATGGCGGCAAAGGCCGGCGCTGCGCGCACGCCGGCCGGATCGGAAATCGGAATGGGTTCATCCTAGCTTGACCGACCGTTCTCAAAAAATGAATAATTAAGAATCAACCCATCCTTCGGAGAGAATCATGGACCTGGCGGCGCTGGCGATCTTCCGGGCGGTCGTGCGCGAGAACGGCGTGACGCGCGCGGCGGCCAAGCTCAATCGCGTGCAGTCGAACGTCACGACGCGCATCAAGCAGCTCGAGGAAGAACTCGGCGCGGCGCTGTTCGTGCGCGACGGCCGCCGGCTCGTGCTGACGCCGGCCGGGCATACGCTGCTGCCGTATGCGGAGCGCCTGCTCGCGCTCGCCGACGAGGCGCGCGACGCGGTGCGCGAGGACACGCCGCGCGGCCGGCTGCGGCTCGGCACGATGGAAAGCACGGCCGCGAGCCGCCTGCCGGCCCTCCTCGCGCGCTACCACCATGCGTGGCCGGACGTGTCGCTCGAACTGCTGACGGGCACGACGGGCTGCCTGATCGACCGCGTACGCGACTTCGAGATCGACGCCGCGCTGTTCGCGCGCCCGCCCGAGCCGGACGCGCTGCCCGACACGTTCGAGACGATGCCGATCTTTCGCGAGGATCTCGTGCTGCTCACGCCGCGCGGCCATCCGCCGGTACGCACGCCGCGCGACGTGATCCTGCCGACGCTGATCGCGTTCGAGCGTGGCTGCGCATATCGCAAGTACGTCGAGCAGTGGTATGCGGCGCACGGCGTGAAGCCGGCGCGCGTGCTCGAACTCGGCTCGTATCACGCGATCGTCGCGTGCGTCGCGGCCGGCGCGGGCGTCGCGGTCGCGCCGCGCTCGGTGCTCGATCTGCAGCCTGAAACCGGCAACGTCGCCGCGCACACGATTCCCGAACTCGCGGGCATCGACACGCTGCTCGGGTGGCGGCGCGGTTATGCGTCGGCGGCGCTCGCAGCATTGCGCGATGCGCTCACCGAAGCCACGCCTCAGCCTGACGACGCGGCGAAGCCGGCCGCGACCGTGCCGGCCTGACCTGGATTCGCACGCCGCCGTGGCGATCGACGCGCACAGCCTGCACGGCCCGCACAAACAAAACGACCCGACCGGCATCTGCCGATCGGGTCGTTTTTCGATTCACGCGATGCCGTCGGTGGGGCGGCATCGCATCGTTCGTGCAACGATCAGAGCCGTTCTTCGACCCAGCCCTTCACGCCGGCCAGCGCGCCCGGCAGGTTCGCCGGCTCGGTGCCGCCCGCCTGCGCCATGTCCGGACGACCGCCGCCCTTGCCGCCGACCTGCTGCGCGACGAAGTTCACGAGCTCGCCGGCCTTGACCTTCTTGCTCGCGTCCGGCGTGACGCCCGCGATCAGGCTGACCTTGCCGCCTTCGACGGCCGCCAGCACGATCGCCGCGCGCTTCAGCTTGTCCTTCAGCTTGTCGACCGTTTCGCGCAGCGTCTTCGCGTCGGCGCCGTCGAGCGTCGCGGCCAGCACGTACACGCCGCCGACTTCGACGGCCTGCTGCGCGAGCTCGTCGCCCTGGCTCGACGCGAGCTTCGACTTCAGCGCGCCCAGCTCCTTCTCGAGCGACTTCACCTGGTCCTGCACCTGCGCGATGCGCTGCGTGAGTTCCGACGGCTGCGCCTTCAGCGCGGCCGCGGCTTCGTTCACGCGTGCATCGAGCTCCTGCACGTAACGCACCGCGTTGTCGCCGGTGATCGCCTCGACGCGGCGGATGCCGGCCGCGACGCCGCCTTCGACGACGATCTTGAACAGGCCGATGTCGCCGGTGCGGTGCACGTGCGTGCCGCCGCAGAGTTCGCGCGAGAAGCCGAGGTCGAGCACGCGCACTTCGTCGCCGTACTTCTCGCCGAACAGCGCCATCGCGCCGCCCTTCACCGCTTCGTCGTACGGCATCACGCGCACGATGCTCGGCGCGTTCGCGAGGATTTCGTTGTTGACGATCTGCTCGACGCGACGGATTTCGTCGTCGGTCATCGGTGCGTTGTGCGCGAAGTCGAAACGGGTCTTTTCCGCGTCGACGAGCGACCCCTTCTGCTGCACGTGCGCGCCGAGCACCTCGCGCAGCGCCTTGTGCATCAGGTGGGTGGCCGAGTGGTTGCGCTGCGTGCGCGCGCGGCGATGCGCGTCGATTTCCGCGCGCAGCACGTCGCCGACCTTAAGCAGGCCCTGCTCCAGCGTGCCGTGATGGCCGATCACGTCGGCCTGCACCTTCAGCGTGTCGGCCACCGCGAAGCGCGTCGCGGCGTTCGCGAGCACGCCCTGGTCGCCGACCTGGCCGCCCGATTCCGCGTAGAACGGCGTGTGGTCGAGCACGACGACCGCATCCTGGCCAGCCTTCACTTCGTTGACGGCCGAGCCGTCGACGTACAGCGCGACGACCTTCGCGTCGTCGAACGCGATTTCCTCGTAACCGTGGAAGGTGGTCTTCGCGCCCGAGTATTCGAGGCCCTGCGTGGCCTTGAACTTGCCGGCCGCACGCGCCTGCTCGCGCTGGCGCGCCATCGCGTCGTCGAAGGCCGGCTCGTCGACCGTCATCCCGCGCTCGCGGCACACGTCGGCCGTCAGGTCCAGCGGGAAGCCGTAGGTATCGTGCAGCTTGAACGCGAGCTCGCCGTCGAGCACCTTGCCGCCCTTCGCTTCGACATCCGCCAGCGCGGCTTCGAGGATCGACATCCCGTGCTCGATCGTCTCGAAGAAGCGCTCTTCTTCCTGGCGCAGCACGTCGGTCACGCGCTGCTCGGCTTCCTTCAGCTCCGGATAGGCGGTGCCCATCTCGGCGACGAGGTCGGCCACCAGCTTGTGGAAGAACGCGCCCTTGCGGCCGAGCTTGTAGCCGTGGCGGATCGCGCGGCGCACGATGCGGCGCAGCACGTAGCCGCGGCCTTCGTTGCCGGGAATCACGCCGTCGACGATCAGGAACGAGCACGCGCGAATGTGATCGGCGATCACCTTCAGCGAGTTGTTCGTGAGGTCGCTGATTTCGGTCACGCGCGCGGCGGCCTTGATCAGGTTCTGGAACAGGTCGATCTCGTAGTTGCTGTGCACGTGCTGCAGCACCGCGGCGAGACGCTCGAGGCCCATGCCGGTGTCGACCGACTGCTTCGGCAGGCGCGTCATGTTGCCCTGCGCGTCGCGGTTGAACTGCATGAACACGAGGTTCCAGATCTCGATGTAGCGGTCGCCGTCTTCTTCAGGCGACCCCGGCGGGCCGCCCCACACGTCCGGGCCGTGGTCGTAGAAGATTTCGGTGCACGGGCCGCACGGGCCGGTGTCGCCCATCGTCCAGAAGTTGTCCGACGCGTAGCGCGCGCCCTTGTTGTCGCCGATCCGGATGATCCGCTCGGTCGGCACGCCGACTTCCTTCGCCCAGATGTCGTACGCCTCGTCGTCTTCCTGGTAGACGGTGACCCACAGCTTTTCCTTCGGCAGCTGGTAGACCGTGGTCAGCAGCTCCCACGCGAACTTGATCGCGTCGTGCTTGAAGTAGTCGCCGAACGAGAAGTTGCCGAGCATCTCGAAGAACGTGTGGTGGCGCGCCGTGTAGCCGACGTTCTCGAGGTCGTTGTGCTTGCCGCCCGCGCGCACGCTGCGCTGCGCCGTCGTGGCGCGCGAGTACGGACGCGGATCCGTGCCGAGGAACACGTCCTTGAACTGGACCATGCCCGAGTTCGTGAACATCAGCGTGGGGTCGTTACCGGGCACGAGGCTCGACGAGCGGACGATCGTGTGGCCCTTCGATTCGAAGAATTTGAGGAATTTCTCGCGGATTTCGGCAGCTTTCATGGCGTGCGGGGACAGTCTGGCAAAGACGGCTTCAAACGCCGGCGCCCCAGGCGGGGCGCGCGGCGGCATGGATTCGGAAACGATCGATTATACGATACAGACCGCCCGCCCAAGCGGCAGCGGCCCGCTGCGACGGGCGACCGGCGTGGGCGACCGGCGTGGGCGACCGGCCTGGGCCACCCGCGCGGCCGATTCGCCTTAAGATGCTCGACATGCCAATCGGCCTTGCCCGTCAACGCAGGCCCGCCATGAAAGGAGACGATTCGACGATGGGTGCCCTGAGCCATATCCGCGTGCTGGACCTGACCCGCGTGCTCGCGGGCCCGTGGTGCGCGCAGACCCTCGCCGATTTCGGCGCGGACGTGATCAAGGTCGAGCGCCCGGGCGCCGGCGACGACACGCGCCACTGGGGGCCGCCGTACCTGAAGGACGCGGACGGCGCGGATACCGCCGAGGCCGCGTACTACCTCGCGGCGAACCGCAACAAACGCTCGGTGACGGTCGACATCGCGACGCCGGAAGGCCAGCAGATCGTGCGCGAGCTTGCCGCGCAAAGCGACGTCGTGCTCGAGAACTACAAGGTCGGGCAATTGAAGAAGTACGGGCTCGATTACGACTCGCTGCGGGCGGTGAAGCCCGATCTCGTCTACTGCTCGGTCACCGGCTTCGGCCAGACCGGGCCGTACGCGCATCGCGCGGGCTACGACTTCATCGTGCAGGGGATCGGCGGCTTCATGAGCATCACCGGCGAACGCGACGGCGAGCCGGGCGGCGGCCCGCAGAAGGCCGGCGTCGCGATCGCCGATCTCGCGACCGGCCTCTATTCGACGATCGCCGTGCTCGCCGCGCTCGCGCACCGCGACCGCACGGGCGAAGGCCAGTACATCGACATGGCGCTGCTCGACGTGCAGGTCGCGCTGCTCGCGAACATGAACACCAACTTCCTCGCGAGCGGCAAGCCGCCGGTGCGCTGGGGCAACGCGCACCCGAACATCGTGCCGTACCAGACGTTCCAGACGCGCGACGGCTGGATCATCGTGGCGGTCGGCAACGACGGGCAGTTCCGCAAGTTCGTCGAGACGGGCGGCCGGCCCGAGCTGGCCGACGACGAGCGCTTCGCGACGAACCCGTCGCGCGTGCGTCACCGCGACACGCTGGTGCCGATCCTCGCGGAGATGGTGAAGGCGCGCGACAAGGCCGACTGGATCGGCGCGCTCGAAGCGGCCGGCGTGCCGTGCGGGCCGATCAACGATCTCGACGAGGTGTTCGACAACGAGCAGGTGGTCGCGCGCGGGATGCAGGTCTCGCTGCCGCATCCGTGCGGCGCGGACGTGAAGCTCGTGCGCAACCCGATCCGGATGAGCGCGACGCCGCCCGACGCGCGCACGGCCCCGCCGCTGCTCGGCGCGCAGACGGAAGACGTGTTGCGCGACATGCTCGGCTACGACGACGAGCGGATTGCCGCGTTGAAGGCGAAGCAGGCGATCTGAGCGCGTGTGACACCCGGCCCGGCCGCCCACGCAAGCAGTGTCGGCCAGGTATATCGGGGGTCAGCGCCGCGCAAGCGTATCGCACCCGCCAGCGAGCAGTGCGAGCGCGGCACGCGCGGCCGGATCGACGACGATCGCGCGACCACCCGCGCCCGGGAGGCCGGTGACTGCCACCGCGGCCGTATCGGCCGCCCCCCCATGGAATACCAATGCCGGAAGCGGTTCGGAGGCGATACGATCGCGCATTTCCAGCGTGCCGAGCGGCGTCGGGAACGCAGTCGCGAGCTCGGCGCCGCTCGGCACGCTACCGCGCGCAATCAGCGTGGTGAGCGGCGCGAGCCGGTCGGCCAGCCCAGGTGGCGCAACACACTGCCGGGAAGCACGGCCGTCGGCAAACGTGACGCGCACGGAGAATGGCGTCGCCGGCTGCACGCGATGCGCGTTCACGCTCAGCGTACCCGCGGTGTAGACGAACGACATCACCTCATCCGGCTGCACGCTGAGTATTTCGTTACCCGGCGCGATCAGCGCGGGACTGCCGGCACTTCCGACCATGCTTCGCCAAGCCAATCCAACGAGCACTGCGACGAACACCACGCCAGCCGCGCGTACGACACGGCCTGTTGCCGCGCGCGTCATGACACCTGCACCATGGTTCCGACCGGTGTCCATTCGTACAGTTGCCGCGCATCGGCTTCGCTCAGCCGCACACATCCGCGCGAGCCGAACCAGTCACTCAGCGAATGGCGAGCCAGCCGCACGACGCCGAGCGGCATCGGGCCGTGGTATTGATGAAAAGCCTTGCCATCCGTGGTGAAGAACATTGCATGATCCATCTGCACGTTATACATGCGACTGCGATAAGGGTGGTGCTTGCGGAGGATTCTGAACGTGCCCCGATCGGTCGGGTGCTCGCGCATCGGCTGTCACGCAGTCGAAGCGGAACACGCAAACGCGCCCCTCGTATGCTTCCACGCATTGCCGTGACAGATCAACCTGAATCCGTTTCGTCGCGGCTCCGTTGTTTTCTTTGGTGCGGTCCGATCGTGCGGGCTGGACTGGCATGGAGGCCTTCCGTCTGGTCGAATGGCCCGCCAGACTGCCCATTACCGGCTTCAAGCGATATCGGACACGTCAGAAATTCGGAGCGCTGTCCGATAGCAGATGAGCCTGCTGCCGCGCACGCCCACCAAGCGATGAGCCCGGATGGCGCGACGTGCTTCGGGGACTGCCGACGCGCACGGCTACGCCGCTGCTCGGCGACGACGACGAACGGATCGCGGCGTTAAAGGCGAAGCCGACGATCTGAAGGTCCTGCGATCCGCCCTGCGCGATACGGTCAACCCGCGACCGCCAGCGCATCGAGCCAGCCGCGCGCTTGCGGCCAGTCGCCGAGCCCGCTGTCGGCGTTGATGTGGCCGCGCGGGCCGAGGTTATGGAACGTGCTGCCCCACGCGTTCGCGCAGCCGCGTGCGAACGCGAGCGAACCGTACGGATCGTCGCTGCTCGCAACCACGCAGGTCGGAAACGGCAACCGCTCGTGCGGCACCGGGCCGAAGCCGTGCGCGTCAGCCGGAAACACGGGCCCGGCCGGATCGGGCAATGCGACGAGCAGCGCGCCGCGCACTTTCGCGAGCGCGGCCGGCCGCGCGTAGCGGGTCGCCCACCATGCGGTGGTCAGCGTACCGAGGCTGTGGCCGACGATCAGCACGGGCCCGCGCGCGGCTTCGACCGCCCGGTCGAGCGCGCGACACCAGCCGTTGCGAAACGCGTGGTTCCAGTCCGGCATCGCAATCCGCACGAAACGCGGATCGGCGCGCTCCCAGCGGCTCTGCCAGTGAAGCGGGCCCGAATTGGCGTAGCCGGGCAAGACGAAAACGACGGGGTCGGTCATGGAAGGATTCGTCGACGAATGGAATCGTGTTGTAGCGTCGACGCAGTGTCGCACACCCGCCTCTCCCTGATGGTGCCTGTCAAAATCCGGGGGATGTGCGTGACCTTCAAGCGGTCGTGACGCACTCAGCCAGGCGTCACGACCAGGGGCCGGCGGTCGGGTACGCCCGCCGGCGTGAATCAGCGTACGCCGGCGCCGACCAGGCCGCCTGCCGCCGCGCCGGCCACCGTGCCGACCGGGCCGCCGGTGATCAGGTAGCCGAGCGCGCCACCCGCGGCCGCGCCGATACCGGCGTTACGCTGCGTATGCGTCATCGCGCAGGCGCCGAGTTGCGACAGGGCCGCGACGATCACCGCGGTACGAACGAGAAAAGTGGTCTTCTTCATCATGATTGTTGGCTTCCTCCCGCCTCGCAAAAATCGCGATTGGCGGCATTGAATCGGTGAAGCCATCATAGGAAAAGCCGAACGACGCCCGCAATCCGATTTACGTCGTGTTACAGCCGACACACACTCGATATATTGCGATACGCATCGCGAACCGACGGCGCCCGACCGGCAGCCCGCGCGGGACGGACCCCGGTCAGGTAGAATTACAGGATTAAACCGGCGCGACGCGCCGACACAACCCTGACGCCAACCGCATGAGCACCGAACGCAACGACGCCCCCGCGGCTTCCAATTTCATCCGCAACATCATCGATGACGACAACCGCACCGGCAAATGGGGCGGCCGCGTCGAGACGCGCTTCCCGCCCGAGCCGAACGGCTATCTGCACATCGGCCACGCGAAGAGCATCTGCCTGAACTTCAGCGTCGCGCGCGACTACGGCGGCGTGTGCCACCTGCGCTTCGACGACACGAACCCGGAAAAGGAAAGCGTCGAATACGTCGACTCGATCGTCGACGCGGTGCGCTGGCTCGGTTTCGACTGGCGCAAGGACGCGGTCGATCACCAGTATTTCGCGAGCGACTACTACGACAAGCTGTACGAGTTCGCCGAGCTGCTGATCCAGCGGGGCAAGGCGTACGTCGACAGCCAGAGCGCCGACGAAATGCGCGCGAATCGCGGCTCGCTGACCGAAGGCGGCAAGCCGTCGCCGTTCCGCGACCGCTCGCCCGAGGAAAACCTCGACCTGTTCCGCCGCATGAAGGCCGGCGAGTTCAAGGAAGGCGAGCACGTGCTGCGCGCGAAGATCGACATGGCGTCGCCAAACATGAACATGCGCGACCCGGTGATCTACCGGATCCGCTACGCGCACCACTACCGCACCGGCGACGCCTGGTGCGTGTATCCGATGTACGACTACACGCACTGCATCTCGGATGCGCTCGAAGGCATCACGCACTCGCTGTGCACGCTCGAATTCGAGGATCACCGCCCGCTGTACGACTGGGTGCTGAACGAACTCGCGGAAGCCGGCGTGTTCGCGCGTCCGCTGCCGCAACAGATCGAATTCTCGCGGCTGAATCTCACGTACGCGATCACCAGCAAGCGCAAGCTGCTGCAGCTCGTCACCGAAGGCCACGTCGACGGCTGGGACGACCCGCGGATGCCGACGATCGTCGGCGTGCGCCGCCGCGGCTTCACGCCGGAGAGCATCCACCTGTTCTGCGAGCGGATCGGCGTGACGAAGATCGATTCGTGGATCGACATGAGCATCTTCGAAGGCGCGCTGCGCGACGACCTCGACGACAAGGCCGCGCGCACGGTCGCGGTGCTCGATCCGCTGAAGCTCGTGATCGACAACTATCCGGAAGACCTCGAGGAAGCGTGCACGGCGCCCGTGCATCCGCACCATCCGGACCGCGGCGTGCGCACGTTTCCGATCTCGCGCGAGCTGTGGATCGAGCGCGAGGATTTCGTCGAGAATCCGCCGAAGGGCTATTTCCGGCTGTTCCCGGGCAACAAGGTGCGCCTGCGCTACGGCTACGTGATCGAATGCACGGGCTTCGACAAGGACGCCGACGGCAACGTGACGGCCGTGCACTGCAACTACTTCCCGGACAGCAAGTCGGGCACCGAAGGCGCGAACACGTACAAGGTCAAGGGCAACATCCACTGGGTCAGCGCGAAGCACGCGCAGCCGGCCGAAGTGCGGATCTACGACCGCCTGTTCAAGGAGCCGCACCCGGACGCGGGCGGCGCGAACTTCCTCGAGGCGCTGAACCCCGATTCGAAGAAGATCGTGCAGGCGTACGTCGAGCCGGGCAACGGCGATGTCGCGCCGGAAACGCGCCTGCAGTTCGAGCGCCACGGCTACTTTGTTGCAGACCGTGTCGATTCGAAGCCGGGCAAGCCGGTGTTCAACCGGATCGTCGGGCTGCGCGACAGCTGGGGCAAGCCGGCCTGACGGCCTGCTCCGCGCGGCGGCGGGCGGCTTCGCAAGTCGCCCCGCTGCCTGCCCATGAAAAAACCGGCTCGAGGGCCGGTTTTTTCATGGGCGGGCGCCGAAGGACGGCAGACGTGGAAGCCGCGGCGCCCGTTCACGCACCCGACAATCGCCGATGCAACTCCACCAGCGACAGCTTCGTACGAAACAGCCGCGCGAGACTCCGGCTCGCATAGGTGTCGACGTCGCCCGGCACGGTCCAGCGGTACGCGTCCATCTCGGGAATCATCGAGCCGTCGCGACGGCTCGGAAACAGCGACGTACACGTGCACTGCGCGGGATCGATCTCGCCGTCGGCCACCTGCACCGCGAACAGGTGCAGATCCTTGTCGTGCCGGTACGCGAAGCGGCCCAGATCGAGCAAGCGCGCCGGCGCGAACTCGATGCCGGTTTCCTCGAGCAGTTCGCGCAGCGCGGCGTCGGCCGGCGTCTCGCCCGGCTCGCCCTGCCCCTTCGGGATGTCCCAGTGCGTGGTGTCCGTCGCGTGCGCGAGGAACACGCGGCCATCCGCATCGAGGATCACGACGCCGCACGACACCGTGCGCGCCGCGCCGCCCCGCTTCGTCACGTGCGTGCTCAGCGCTTCTGCAGCTGCCACTTGCCCGCGGCCGTCTTGCAGTAGACGGGCTTGAGCGTCATCGTCTGGCCCTTCGCGGCGATTTCGGTCGCGATTTCGCGGCAGGTCTTGCCGTCCGTCTCGGTCGTGCTCGGCGTGAGCTTCGCGTCGATCTGCGTGCCGCGGCCGCTGCTCTGCCATGTCGTGGTTTCGCCGTCCTTGCCTTCGTCGCGCGCCTGCACGACCGCCTTGGACAGCGACGCGCGATCGGTCTTGCTGAAATAGCTGATCGGCGTGTCGTTCAGGAAGTTCAGGTTGTTCTGTGCATGGGCGGGCAGCATCGCGGCTGCGCACGCGGCGCCGGCCAGCACGCGCGTGACGACGGAAAGGGATGCACGCATCGACATGTTTTTCTCCTTGGATGTTCGATCGAACGGCGTGGCGCAAGCCGGCGAACCGGGGGCCGGCCCTCCGGCGCGCGCCACGACCGTCAGCGAGCGAGCATAGCATGCGTGCTGCGGTGAACGCCTTCTACGGCTTGGCTAACGCGGCCGTTTGCTGATATCCGTCAGTCAGCGTGCCGAGGAACGCGATCACATCCTTGATCTCGGCCGCGTTCAGCGCCGGCGGGTCGCCGCGCTTGCGGTCGAACGGCGGCTCGCGGTTGATGTTCGGCCAGTAGCGCTTCGGCAAATCGTCGTAGATCTGCACCTTGCCGTGCACGACCGGGTAGAACTTCTCCGGATGGATGTCGCGCTCGACGTAGAAGCGCATCACGTCCTCGAGCGAGTGATAGACGCCGTTGTGGAAGAACGTCTTGCGCAGCGCGACGTTGCGCAGCGACGGCGTGCGGAACAGCCCGCAGAATTCGTCGCGCCCCTTCAGGTCGGTGCGTTCGGGGCCGCAGGCGCCGAGATCGTGGAAGCGCGGGTCGCGATTGACGGGCAGCGCGCGGTTGCGCGGCGCCGCGATCGCGATCAGCCCGAAATCGCTGAACTGCGGCGGGCCGCCTTCGAGCGTGCGCTGGCTGATGTGACAGCTCGCGCAGTTGCCCTTCTTCTCGTCGTTGAACAGCTGCAGCCCGTGCAGCTCCGCGGGCGTGAGCTGTGCGTGGCCGGCCAGATACGCGTCGTATTTGCTCGTGTACGGATCGAACAGCGCCGGCTGCTGCTGGAATGCGTCGAGCGCGCGGAGCACCGCACCGAACGTCGCCTGGTCGTCGCCGAGCACCGTTTCGCCGAACGCCTTGCGGAATGCATCGGCATACGGCGCGGCGCGAACCGCCTTCGCGACCCGTGCGGGCGAACTGCTCATCTCGAACGGCGACGTGAGCGGAATGCGCGCCTGCGCATCGCGCGTATCGACGCGACCGTCCCAGGTCAATCCGCCGGTCGGACCCGCGTCGATGCTTTCGTCCCCTTCGTCCGGCGAATCGTGGAAGTGCTCGCTGAACGGCGGGATGCCGCGCAGGTACTTCAGCGACGGCACCGCGCGAAAGCCGGTACGGTGCATGTCGTCGCCGCCGAGCTGCACCGACAGCGCGTTCGGCGGCCCGAACGCATGCTCGGCGCTGTGGCACGACGCGCAAGCGAGCTTGCCGGACCCGGACAGCGACGGATCGAAGAACAGCTGCTTGCCGAGCGCCGTCATCTGCTTCACGCCCTCGAACACCTGCGCGCGCGTCTGCGGCTGGCCGGCCGGCGCGACCGCCGGGCTGGCCGGCGCGGCCTGGGCCGCCGGTACGACGGACGCGGCCGATGCAGTCGTGCCGGGCTGCGCATCGCAACCGGCGAGCGCCGCGAGCGCGCCGGCCACCGCGAGCGTCGCCGCGGCAGGGATCAGCGATCGCGCGAACGCGAAGGATTTCAGCAGGGTGTGCATTCGTTGTTCGGGTAGCGGTGGGCAATCGGCCGGAGCTTATGTCAGTTCCGTGACCGTTCAATGACGTTCCACCGACAGTCAATTGAAAGCGCCCCTACACCCGGCTGTCAAATCGGTTCCAGATAATGCGCGCAGCCGGGCGGTACCGCGAGGTTCGTGCGCCGGCCCTTCCGCCACCCGGTTCCCACACGCGACCAACGACGAATGAGAGAGAACATCGCATGAAGAAGCACGCCTGGATTCGCTACACGCCGATCGCCCTCGCGGCCGCGCTCAGCCTGACCGCCTGCGGCGGCGACGACGTTACGCAACAGGGCCTGTCGGCCGTCAAGAACGTCGTCGTGATCTACGCGGAAAACCGCAGCTTCGACAACCTGTACGGCAACTTCCCGGGCGCGAACGGTCTGCAGAACGCGACGGCCGCGAACTCGGTGCAGAAGGACCGCGACGGCTCGACGATGGCGACGCTGCCGAAGATCTGGGGCGGCCTGACCGCGACCGGCATCACGCCGGCGGTGACCGAGGCGATGACGGCGAACCTGCCCAACGCGCCGTTCGCGATCGACGATCCGAACGGCTTCAACCAGTCGATGAGCATCGCGACGCGCGACATCGTGCACCGCTTCTACCAGGACCAGATGCAGATCAACGGCGGCAAAAACGACATGTACGCCGCATGGACCGACGCGGGCGGCCTGACGATGGGCCATTACACGGCCGATCCGTCGAAGCTGCCGCTGTGGAAGATCGCGCAGCAGTACGTGCTCGCCGACAACTTCTTCATGGGCGCGTTCGGCGGTTCGTTCCTGAACCACCAGTACCTGGTCTGCGCGTGCGCGCCGTACTACCCGAACGCCGACAAGAGCCCGGCGGCCGGCAAGATCGCAGTCCTGAACGCCGACGGCAAGTCGCTGAAGGTCGCGACGAACTCGCCGGCCTCCGCGCTGAGCGGCCCGCCGAAGTTCGTCAACGACGGCGCGCTGACGCCCGACTTCTACGGCATCAACACGATGCAGCCGGCGTATCAGCCGAGCGGCAACAAGGCGGCCGCGGGCGGCGACCCGCTGCTCGCAGACCCGGCCAATCCGTCGACGATGCCGCCGCAGACGGCGACCAACATCGGCGACCTGATGACCAACGCGGGCGTGTCGTGGGCGTGGTATGCCGGCGCGTGGGGCCAGGCGCTGCAGGCGAGCCAGAACGGCACGTCGAACGTGATCTACGGCGCCGACCTGTCGACGCCGAACTTCCAGCCGCACCACCAGCCGTTCAATTACTTCGCGAACCAGGCGCCGGGCACCGCGAGCCGTGCGCAGCACCTGCTCGACGGCGGCGCGAACGGCGCCGAGTTCATCAAGGCGATCGATGCGGGCGCGTTGCCGCAGGTCACGTTCTACAAGCCGCAAGGCAACCTGAACGAGCACCCGGGCTACACGGACGTCACGTCCGGCGATCAGCACATCGCCGACGTGATCGCGCACCTGCAGGCCAGCCCGCAGTGGAAGAACATGGTCGTGGTCGTCACGTACGACGAAAACGGCGGCTTCTGGGATCATGCGACGCCGCCGAATGCCGATCGCTGGGGCCCGGGCACGCGCATTCCGGCGCTGATCGTGTCGCCGTATGCGAAGAAGGGCTTCGTCGACCACACGCAGTACGACACGGGCTCGATCCTGCGCTTCATCACGCGCCGCTTCTCGCTGCCGCGCCTCGCGGGCCTGCAGCAGCGCGACGACGCGCTGAAGGCGAACGGCGCGCAGCCGATGGGCGACCTGACGAACGCGCTCGCGCTGTCGCCGAACCTGTAACGGCATCGCCGTCACCGCGAACGGGCCGGCCCATGCTACCGGCCCGGACGAACGAAGGGCAGCCCCGCAGTTCACGGGGCTGCCCTTTTTCATGCCGCGTGCGGGTGGCCGCGCGCCGCCGTCACCAGCCGTACTTCAGCTCGACGCCGACGTAATCGGCGTTGTGCCCGCCCGCCTGCCGGATCGCGTCGCCGACCTGGAAGTGCACGGCCTCCACCGCGCCGATCAGGTTCGCGGCGATCGTCCAGTCCGCGCGCAACTGCACGTACATCCCCGTCCACAACCCGCCCTTGCCCGCCGTGCCCGGCACCGGGATGTTCGGCTGCTGATAGACGGCGTCGCCGGTCGTCTCGCGCCACTGGAAGCCCAGCGCGCCGAGCAGCGACAGGTTCGCCGACGGTTTCAGCGTCACGGACGGCTTCACGTGAATCAGGTTCGCGTAGCTCGTATAGCCGGCCAGCGTGAAGTAATAGCCGTTCGGAAACAGCGGATTGAAGGTGCCGACGCGGCCGTCGTGCGGATGCCGGTCGCCCGACGCCGCGTCGACCTGCAGCGCGATGCGCGGCGACCACGGCGCGTCGAGCCTGTAGCCGGCGATCGAACCGACGGCCCACGCGCCGATCGTGGCGTTGCCGACCGTGCCGGTCTGCAGCATCGTTTCGAGATCCCAGTCGAAGCGGCCATGGGTGCCCGTGTAGCGGACGTCCCATACGTCGCGATGCTCGGGGCCGCTCGCATCCAGGAAACGCGCACTGCTGCGGTTGTAGCGCGACCAGTAGCCGGACAGGTCGCCCGGCCCGACCGACTGTCGCTCGAAGCGCACGCCGCTGAACGTGAGGTCGCGATTCGACACGTCGTCGAAATCGGACGCGTCGCGGTTCTGCACCGGCTGCGTCGCATAGCCGATGAAGCGCCACTTGCCGTATTCGTAATCGGCCCACACCGCATCGAACGCCAGCCGCACGTTCGGGCCGTCGCGCGCGGCGATGAAGCGCTGCAAATCGAACGCCATCTCCTGCCGACCGACGCGGAACTTGACCGTGCCACCGCCGAGCGCGCCCGTGTAGGTCGCGAACGCCTGTTCGAGATCGAGCGGGTTTTTATCGACCGGAGACACCGTGTTCTTGCCGAACGCGCGTGCGTCCTGCAATTGCGCGAAGAACTGCCAATGCGGGCCGAGATGCGCATCGGCGTGCACTTCGACGCGCTGGATCACGTACGTATCCGATTGCGCGGCGCCGATGCCGAACAGCGGCGCGTCGTTGGTCTCGAGCCGCTCGCGCAGGTTCACGCCGAGCGACAGATAGGACTGCGGATCGTGGCCGAGCGGGATGTATTTGAGCCCGTCGAGCGGCTCCTGCGGCACGCAGGGACTCGCGAGCACCGACCAGTCTTCCTGCCAACGATTGAACAGGACGGTCGGGCGTTTGGCGGTGCACGTCGATGCGGCGGTCGCCGTGGACGTCGAGGCCGGCGCCGGTTCTTGCGTCGAAGTCGAGGTCGACGCAGCCGCCGTTTCCGCGAACGCCGCGTTGGCGCCCGCGCACAGCAGGCCCGCGACGATCGACGCGCGCGCGGCCCGCTCGAAGCGGCGGCCGTGGCGTCGCCTGCGCCGCTCGATCATGCACGCTCCTGCGTCGGGGTACCGGCCGCTTGCGCGGCGCACAGCGCAAGCGTCGCGAGCGCGCCGACGGGCGCCAGCAGCGCCAGGAACCCGACGTAGCGGAACCCGAGCGCACCGCCCGCCGCGCCGAGCGCGAACGCGACGATCGCCGGCAGCATCTTCGCAAAGCGTGCGCGTGCGGTGGCGCGCACGCTGTCCGCCGTGCCGGGCGACAGCATGTCGATGGCATCGAGAATCGCCTGCGTGACGTTGCCGGTCATCACCGTGTTCGGCACGCCGCCCGTGCGCGCGATCACGCGCGGATGCGCGTTCTGCACGCCCATCGCGAACGTGCCGACGATGCCGGCCACGAGCGCCGCCACGCTGTCGGGCTGCGTGACGGGCGTCGCCCACACGCCGGCCGCGCAGAAGCCGAGCAGCAGCACGGCCTGCACCGTGTGCAGCACGCGCGTGCCCTGCCACGCGGGCCGCGCGGCCATCGACCGCGCGATCAGGCTGCTCGCGATCACGCCGCATACGAACGCCGGAAACACGCTGAGCTTCAGTATGACGCCCTGCCCGAAGCCCGCGAGGCCCGCGCCGATCAGCACGAAGTTGCCGGTCACGTGCGCGGTGAACAGCCCGAACAGCGCGACGAAGCTCAGCGTGTCGACGAAGCCGGCCACCGCGGCGAGAATCGTGTCCTCGTGCTTCATCGCGCTACGCTCGCGTGGATTTCGGCGACGTAGCCGCCCGGGAACTGCACGAGCGCCGCGTCGCGGCCGTCCGACTTGAACGGCGGCACCAGCACCGTCACGCCCGCGCCTTCGGCCTGCTTCAGCGTCGCCGCGAGATCGGCGACTTCGTAGCCGGTCATTTCGCGCCCGAACGGGTAAGGCAGATGGCCGTCGGTCACCAGCACGGTCATCTTGCCGAAGCCCGATTCGATGCGAATCCGGCGGTACGTATCGTCCGGCCGGCCGATCTCGATGCCCGGCGCCTTCAGGTTGTCGGACACCACCCTGCCTTTCGAGAACTTGACGAAGTCGTGCACGAATTTGCGGACGCTTTGCGGCGACACGTACACGCGATTTTCGGGGACGGTCTGCAGCGCGTCGTAATTCGGCGCCTGCGTGTGCCAGTACAGCTGCATGTTCACGCCGCCCGCCCACGTGACGATCGCGTCGCGACCGATCGGATCGGGGAACGTGTCGACGATCACGTCGGCACCGTGCTCGCGTGCGGACTTCACGGCGACGTCCATGTCGGTCACGAGATAGCCGGTACGCTCCGCGCAGAACGGATACGGGATCGGCGTCTTGAAGCCGAACACCGAAATCGTGCCGACCGGCGTCAGCACGAGTTGCGACATCGTCTGGCTCGGCGTCGGCGTGACCTGGAACACGCCCTGCTTCGACTTCTTGCCGCCGAACGTCGCGACGAAGCTGTCGGTGAAGCGATCGAAGTCTTCGGGTGCGACGCACACGTGCGTCGTGTCGTACTGCGGACCGACCGCCACCGTCGGCACGACCGCGGGCGGCGCCGGCGGTTTCGCGAACGTCACGGGGGCGACGGCCAGGCCGCCCGCGAGCGTCGCGGCGAGCAGCACGGAACGAACGGATTTCATCACAGGGTTTCCTGGTTGTTGCATCGTCATCGAATGGAACGGCCATCATCGGCCGATTGCCGCGCATCGTCGAGCACGGTCGCGAGCACGAGTGCCGCGATCAGCCCGAGATGCTCGAAAAAGCTGTTGAGCGCCATGAAGTGTTCGGCACCCGAACGGTTCCAGAAATCGTTCGCCACGACCATCGCGACGAGCGTCAGCATGCCGAGGCTGCCGGCGCCCAGCCACGTGAAACGGCGAAACACCACGCACAGCGAGCCCGCGATCTCGACCGCGATCGCGAGCGCCGCCCACAGTGCGGCCGGCTGCAGGCCGACATGCGCCTGCTCCGCGACCGCGGCGGGGAAGTCGAGCGCCTTCGCGACGCCGCCGAGCAGATAGGCGGACACCAGCGCGACACGCGCGAGCGGCAGGACCCATGGTTGCGCGAGCAGCACGCGGATCCACGCGGGGGTGCGGTAGACGGTGCGCGTCGTCATGTCAGATCGACCAGCACGAACAGCCGAACGCGCCCCAGAAACCCTTCGCGTCCGACGTCGGCAACGTGCTCGCCCATGCGCTCGCGTGCGCATGCTGGTGAAGGTTGCATTCGTTCGC
>NZ_JAGIQE010000032.1:0-77942 GCF_017815075.1 Burkholderia sp. AcTa6-5
TGGCTAACACTTCCCCTTGCCGGGCGTGTAGAGGACTTTCACCTCCAAGTGAGTGCGCCCTGCCGGGCGCACCAAAAACAAAGCCGGCACGAGGCCGGCTTCTTGATCGAAACACAACGTACCACAAACGCCCCTTCACCGCATGCACGCCACGGCCAGCTTCCCGACCGTGATCACCGCCTGCTCGATCTCCGGCGACCACGGGCTGCTGTAGTTCAAGCGGATGAAGTTTCGATAGGTGTCCGCGATCGAAAACATGTAGCCGGGGCCGATCGTGATCCCCTGCTCCAGTGCAAGCTGGTACAACCGCATCGCATCGACCTGCGCGGGCAGCTCGACCCACAGCACGTACCCGCCCGCCGGGCTCGACATGCGCGTGCCTTCCGGAAAGAACCGCGACACCATCGCGCGCATCAGGTTCGCCTGCTGCGCATACGCCTTGCGAATCCGCCGCAGGTGATGTTCGTAGCCGTCGCGTTCGAGAAACTCCGCGATCGCCAGCTGCGGCAACGACGGCGTCGCGAGCGTATTCAGGAACTTCAGCTTCTCGACCTGATCGCGGTAGCGGCCCGGCAGCGCCCAGCCGATCCGGTACGCGGCCGTCAGGCTCTTCGAGAACGACGAGCAATGCAGCACGATCCCGGTCCGGTCGTAGGATTTCAATGAACTCGGATGCGTATCGCCGAAATACAGTTCGTTGTACACGCCGTTCTCGATGATCGGCATCCCGGCTTTCGTTGCGAACTCAACCAGTTCGCGTTTGCGCTCGTCCGGCATCTGGAAACCCAGCGGATTCTGGAAGTTCGGCATCACCATGCACGCGGCGATCGGCTGCGACTTCGCGATCGCGGCCAGCGCCGCGATGTCGATTCCGTATTCCGGATGCGTGGCCACCTCGATCGCCTTCATCCCCATCCGCTCGATCGCGTGCAGCATTGCGTAGAACGTCGGCGATTCCACCGCGATCGTGTCGCCCGGCTTCGCGACCGCCTGCAGGCACAGGTTGATCGCCTCCGTCGCGCCGACCGTCACGATGATCTCGTTCGGGTCCACCGACATCCCGTTCTCCAGGTAGCGGCGCGCAATCTGCCGGATCAGCCGCGGATGGCCGGGCGGCAGCCCGTCGGTCACGCCCCACAGCGACTTGTCGCGGCCGGCCGCATACGCGTAGCGGTTCAGTTTCTCGAACGGGAACAGGCTCGGGTCCGGATACGGCGAGCCGAGCGGCACCGCGTCGTCCGTGCCGATCGAGCGCAGCGTCGACAGCACGAGCCGGCTCACGTCGACCGACGACGAGATCGCGATCGGCTTCGACGGCCGCAGTTCGCGCACCGGCGCGTGCCCGTCGTCGCGCCGCAGGTTCACGAAATAGCCCGACTGCGGCCGGCTTTCGAGCAGCCCGCGGCTTTCCAGCAGCAGATACGCATGCAGCACCGTCGTGATGCTGATCCGGTGCTGCTGGCTCGCCTGCCGCACCGACGGAATCCGGTCGCCATGCCGGTACACGCCCTGGCGGATCAGGCGCTCGATATCGTCCGCGAGTTTTTCATAGAGTTTCATCGTGCGCCTCCCGCCGACGCGCCCGGCCGCGCCGTCAGGCCGTGTGAACCCGACACGCACATGTTTCGCCCGCCGAGCGGGCCATCGTGATTCCTGATCTTCCCCTCCGGTTTTGCCTTTTCCATCGCGCTGGCTCTCTCTTGAAGATGCGCCGGCAGGATTCCGGAACAGCTGGATCTGCGGCACTGTGCACTTGATGATTGGATCTTAAGAGAAGAACAGTTGGCGGCAAGTACACACCTCGGACGCGCGAACAAGAGTACAGTTCGGCGCGCATTACGCATGATGGGAAAACTGTACGTCTTAAGAAATGGCCGGACGGTCGGTTAGCCTGCACGAGGCCGCCGGATCGGCCTGGACGCCGCCGTACCGGCGAGGCAATTGGGAGGCACTACTGCAGGGTTTTCGTTGGGAGAGCCACACGATGCGGTCCACGATCGAACACGTAGCCGCGCGTAGCCGCACGTGCCAGATTGATGCGCACGCCGAGCCCGAGTTCCGCGCGGTCGACACGCGGGCGAAGGCACGCAGGATCTGGAGCCCGGCCCCGCGCTCGACAAGCTGCCGTCGGCCGTCGCGTTCGCGCAGCGCTACAAGCACTACAAGGCGCGCTTCAACCAGGACGTCGAGCTGTATGCGCCGTTCGCGTACGACGCGGCGCTCGCGATGATCGCGGCGGTTCGCAAGGCCGACTCGCCCGATCGCCGCAAGATCGTCGCGAGCCTGCCCGGCGTGTCGGTCACCGGCGTGACCGGCAAGATCTCGTTCGACGAGCGCGGCGACCTGATCAAGCCGCCGTACACGCTGTTCCGCGTCGAACAGGGGCAGTGGCACAGCATTCGCACGGTCGGCGGCGCGTCGAACTGATCGACGCCGAGCACCAGGCGGCAGGCGGCGTCATCGCGCCGCCTGCTGCCGCTGCACCTCCTGCGCTTTCATCTGCAGATACGCGCCCCGCTCCACTTCGTGCAGTTGCTGCGGATACTGCTCGGTCGCGTCGAACCAGCGCGCGAGGCGCTGGTCGATCGGCTTGTCGAGCGTCGCGAGATACGTGTCGATCGCGAGGTAGTAGCGCATCGTGTTGCGCTCCAGCAGCCCGCGCACGCCGCCGACGTACTGCGGCTGCCCGGCCGATGCGGCGCCGACGGTCGTGAACCCGACCTTGTCGCTGCCGACCGTCGCGAGATAGGTCTTCATCGCCATCCGGCCGACCGTACCGAAACCATACGAATACGTGAGATGCAGGAACGTGCGCGACGCGCCGACCGGCACGGCCTCGAGCGCGATCCGGTAATCCTTCGTGCCCATCGGGCCGCTGTCGGCGGTCAGGTCGACCTGGAAATAATCGGGCGTCGCGGCCGCCACGCGATAGCGGAACTGCACGCGATAGGTGTCCGACAGCTTTTGCTCGATCTTGCGGCCGAGGTTCACGTCGAGCACCGGGCCGTTGCCGCCGCTCGACGCATGACAGTACTTGGTGTTCAGGTGCAGGATCAGCACCGCGCACCAGTTCGCGGGGCCTTGCGCGGGATCGTTGAGCTGGCCGTTCACGGCCGCGAACGGATAATCGACGACCGCGTAGATGTCGCCCTTCAGCGACGACGACGCCTCCGACGATTCGAGCACCACGGGCCGGTGAAACGCGTTGTCCTTCAGTTGGGGCCCGAGGCTGCGGTAGCGGTCGAGCAGCGCGGCCGCGCCGCTCGCGCCTTCCGCGCCGAACGACAGCGCGCTCCAGCCGACACACAGGGTCACGACGAGCACATGCCATGCGCGGCGCGCCGGGCGCGTGCCGCGCGTCAATGCGGATGTCTCCATGTTGGTACTCCCTGGCGCACGATGGTCGCGTGCATGTGTCACAGAATACGCCTGGCCGCCGCGCGGCGTGGCGCGGCGCCGTATTCGCCGAACATCTTGCGGGCCGATACCGTACCGGCCGCCGCGATCTGCTCGACGATGAAATCGACCGTGCGCTGGCTCGACGCCATACGAACCCCCGGGATCGAAACATCGTCTGACCGGCGCCGATGCCGCGCCGTTCCACTCATTTGTCGATGCCGAACGCGCTCGACATCTGCCGCGCCCGCTTCACGTCGTCGCCATGCAGATAGATCGACGTCGTCGAGATCGACGCATGCCGCAGGTTGTCGCGCACCGTCGTCAGCTCCGCGCCGCGCGCCAGCGCGTGCGTCGCATGCGTATGGCGCATCCAGTGCGGGCTCGCCTGGCGCAGCTTGTGCGCGAGCGCCGGGTGGTCGGCTTCGACGGCGTCGGCCGTCTGCGCGAAGAAACGCTGCATCACCTTCCACAGCCGCACGCTGGTGATCGCGGCTGCGTCGTCTTCCGCCAGGCTCGGAATCAGCGGCGTATCGGGCCGCCAGCGCGCCGGCGTAACCGGCAACCGGCGCGCGACCAGATAGCGGTCGAGCGCGGTGCGCGCGAGCGGCGGCAGCGCGACGCGCGCGGCCTTGCTGCCCTTGCCGATCACCTTCAGCCACGCGTCGCCGTGCGCGTCCGTCTCGATGTCGCCGAGCGTCGCGCCGACCAGTTCGCTCGCGCGCAGCCCGGTCGCATAGCCGAAATCGAGAATGAAACGCAGCCGTTGCGCGGCGGCCGGCGTCCAGCCCGACTGCGGCGCACCGTCGCCCGCGCGCTGGCCGAACTCGAGCCCGTCGGCGATCGTGCGGACCAGCAGCCACTCGCCTTCGGTGAACGCGTGCGACGTATCGAGCGCGGTCGCGCCGCGCGTGTCGCGCACCTTCACGCCCGCGAACGGATTCGCGAGCAGGTAGCGCTGCTCGATCAGCCAGCGGAACAGCGCACTGAGCACCGACAGCGTGTACGCCGCCGAGCGCGCGGACAGCGCGCCCGAGAACGGCCGCCAGTCGGGCGCGCCGCGCGGCCGCACGGGCCCGACCCAGCGCTCGTGCGGCGTCGGCCGCCGGATGAACGCGCGATACGCGAGCGCGTCCTCGGTCGTCAGCGACGACAGCGCGCGGCCGCGCTCGACGATCGCCCACAGGATCAGCCGCTCGGCCTCCTTCCGGTACGCGCGCCGCGTCGCGGCCGATTCGTGCAGCGACAGCCACGCGTGCACGGCCGCGTAATCGTTGTCCGCGTCGAGCGTGCTGGTCGCGCGCGGCGCGCGGAACGTGCCGGCCGAGCCGTCGACTTCGTGCGGCAGCTTCAGGTGTTCCCACGGCACGATGCTGCCGCGCGGCGTCGCGGCGATCAGCGCGCGCGCCCGTTCGGTCAGGTCCGGATGCGCGGCGAAGAACGCGTCGATGCGCCGCGCGCTGGCCATGCCGAGGCCCGCGATCGCCCGCCACCACTGGCGCCGGCGCGGAATCCGCACCGTCAGGTCGGCGAGCGTCGCGATCCCGTGCGCACGCAGTGCCACGACCGCGCGCGCCGGCAGCCACAGGCCGACGTCGTCGCTGATCTGCGGTGCCGGCGCGCGTGCATGGCGCAGTTGGGCGATCGCGTCGGTGGCCGCTTTCGCCTCCCGCAAACGCTCACCGTCCGCATGGCCGAGCCGTTCCGCGAGATCGGGGCGGCCAACCTGCCGCGCGACGCGCACGAGGCGACGGCGGATCGCGCCGATCACGCCGCGCGCCGAGCGCCCCGCGCCGAGCCGGTCGGGCAGGTAGCGTTCGACGGCCTGACGCACGGTCATGCCCGCGTACCACGCGCGCAGCGCGGCCAGTTCGTCGGCGTCGGGAAAGCCTGCGGGCGCAGGCGCGGAATCGGCGGAATGCGATGAAGCGAGGCGCGGTTTCATGGGCGCCAGTTTGACAGAAGCGCGCGCGGCCGGATACGTCGCGCGCGCCCTTCCGAACGGGACGATGCGCTGGCGCGACCCGGGCTCCCTCGGGCATCGCACCGGCGCATCGGATCGATCGAAAGGAGGTCAGCCCGTGACGACGGGTGTGCGCCGCACTTCCGACAGGTAAATGAGGATCAGCGACACCCACACGATTCCGTACAGGAACATGAAGCACGTCGTGCGCACGCGCAGCAGGTCGAGCAGCATGCCGAACAGGATCGGCAGCAGGAAGCCGCCGAGCCCGCCCGCGAGCCCGACGATGCCAGTCACGACGCCCATGTTGTCCGCGAAATCGTCGGCGACGTACTTGAAGGTCGACGCCATCCCGAGCGCGAACACCGCGCCGAGCACGAAGGTCAGCGCGACGAAGCCGGCCACCGGCATCGCGACGTTCAGCGTCGCGGTTCCGTCGATCGTGTGAATCACGAAATCGGTCGCCGGGTACGACAGCAGGAACAGCGCGATCCACGCGACCCACAGCCCCCACCACGTGACCGCGTGCGCGCCGAAGCGGTCGGACAGCGCGCCGCCGAGCGCGCGCAGCACGGAGCCCGGCAGCGAGAAGCCGGCCGCGAACGCGGACGCCATCACCAGCGACATCCCGTATTCGCTCTTCAGGTACTGCGGAATCCACAGCGACAGCGCGGTGAAGCCGCCGAACGTGATCGAATAGTACTGGCAGAGCCGCCACACGCGCGGGTCGCGCAGCACCTTGAACGAATCGAGCATCGATCCGCCGCGCTTGCCCGCCCCTGGATCGGGCGCCGACGCGAACCAGAAGATCAGCGCGGTGACGAGCAGCGCGACCGCATAGATGCGCGGCACGAAACGCCAGCCATACGCGTCGAGCAGCAGCGGCGTGACGAACAGGTTGACGGCCGCGCCGCACGTGCCCGCGCCGAACACGCCCATCGCGAGCCCGCGTCGCTGCGGCGGGAAAAACCGCGCGACATACGGCGTGCCGACCGCGAACGACGCGCCGACGCAGCCGAGGAACAGCCCGATCAGCAGGAACTGCCACAGCTGCGTCGCGTAGCTGACGACGTAGACGGGCACCGCGCACACGACGAGCAGCACCGTCATCACGATGCGACCGCCGAAGCGGTCGGTCCACGTGCCGAGCGGCAAGCGCATCAGCGCGCCGGTCAGCACCGGCGTCGACGTGAGCAGCCCGAACTCCGTGCTGTTCAGCCCGAGATCGGTGCGCAACTGCACGCCGAGCACGCCGAACATCATCCACACGACGAAACACACCATGAACGCGAGCGTGCTCGCGGCCAGCACCGACCACGCACGCAGCGGAACGGCCGGTGCGTTCACCACCCGCCCGGCATTACCTTGTTGAGTTGCCATACGCCAAACCCCGTTTCATTGAACCAGCGGCCCGTTCGCACCGTCGAATTCGACGCCTTCGACGCGTGCGCCGCCCGCGAGAATCGCCACGTACTGCCGGATCGCCTGCCGCCGCACGCGCGCCGCGAGGTACGCGGCGATCTGGTCGGCGGCTTCGTCGAACGGCACCGTGTCGCCCGGCACGCGGCGCTCGATGCGCACGATGTGGAAGCCGAAGCGCGTGTTGACGAGTTTGGGCAGCACGCCGGTGCCGTCGGTATCGAACAGCGCGGCCTCGAATTCCGGCACCGTGTCGCCGCGCAGCAGTTGCCCGAGGCTGCCGCCGACTTCCGCCGACGGGCAGTTCGACGACGCGCGCGCGACCGCTTCGAACGTATCGGGCGCGGCCACCACGTCGGCGAGCACCTGTTCCGCGCGCTGCCGCAGCGGCGCGAGCGGCACGCGGTCCGTCATCGCGAACAGCACGTGGCTCGCATGGACGATGTCGTCGCGGCGAAAGCGCGCCGGGTGCTGCGCGTAATAACGCTCGCAAGCCGCGCGATCGGGTTCGGGCACATGCGTGAGTTCGCGTTCGAGCAGCGCGTCGACGGCCGCGTCGTCGAGCGGCGCGCCTTCGTCGAGCAGCGCCAGCGACACCGCGCGCTGCCGCAGCAGCTCGCGCACCGCGAGCGTGCGCCGCGCCGCGTCGAGCGGATCGGCTGCATCGTGGTAGTGCTCGGCTTCCGCCGAGATCGACGCAGCGTCGATCTCGATGCCGTTGACGATCAGCGGCATCGTCGCGACTTCGGAAAGAACCTCGTTCATGCTTTTTCCTCCTCAGCGCTTGCGTACGAGCTGGTACGGACGGATCAGGTACGCGATCGACGCGATCCCGCTCCAGATGTGCACCATCCGCGTGAACGGCGACACGAGGAAGATCGTGAAGCCGAGCAGGATGTGCAGCCGGTACGTGAGCGGCACGCCGACGAGCAGGCTCGCGATGTCCGGCCGGAACGTGACGACGCCCTTCACGTAGTCGGTGAGTTGCTCGAACATCACGCCGTCCATGTGGCGCGTCGACAGTACGACCGTGCCGAGCCCGAGCGCGAGCTGCGCCCACAGCATCAGCACGATCACGATGTCGGACGTGCGGCTGTTCTTGCGGATGCGCGCATCGCCCAGGCGGCGCCAGATCAGGATCGTCAGCCCGACGATCGACGCGACGCCGGCCGCGCCGCCCGCCACCATCGCGACCAACTGGTGCCCGGACGCCGACAGGAACGGCGACACGAGCCAGTGCGGCGCCAGGAAGCCCGCGAAGTGCCCGAGCACGACGACCAGCACGCCCCAGTGAAACAGGTTGCTGCCGAGCCGCAGCATCCCGTGGCGCAGCAGCTGCGACGAATCGCTTTTCCACGTGTACTGCTCGCGGTCGAAGCGGATCAGACTGCCGACCAGTAGCACCGCGAGACAGATGTACGGGTAGATCCCGAACAGGAACTGATGCAGGTAAGCGTTCATGTGTTTCCCCAGTTGGGCCCGCGCTTACGCGCCGCGGGCCGGCCGCTTGTCGTGGAACCGCACCGTCTGCTCCGCGGTCGCCGGTGTTGCAGCGCCGACGAAGCGCACGGCTTCGTCCGCATACGACGCGTCGAGCGCGCGGTAGTCGTCGGCGCTCGGCCGCTCGGCGGCGACGTCGTCGTCCGCGGCGGCCGGTGCGTCGACCGGTGCGAGGCCCGCCATCGGCAACAGCGCGCCGACGACGAAGCTGTAATGACTGCCGCGCTGCGCGAGCTGGCCGGCCACCGCGCGCAGTATCTCGCCGGTTTCAGCGAGCAGGCTGCGCGCATCGGGCGCCGGCAGCCGCGACAGGTATTCGAGGAACACGGGCAGATAGTCGGGCAGTTCGCCCGGGTTCAGGAACAGCCCGTGCCGCTCGTACATCTGCAGCAGGTCGACCATCGCCTGTCCGCGGTCGCGCGATTCGCCGTGCACGTGCTCGAACAGGTGCAGCGACGTCGCGCGGCCGCGATCGAACAGCGCGACGTAGTTCTCCTGCAGCGTCAGCAGGTCGCGCTCGCGCATGTACGCAAAGAACCGTTCGAACCCGGCGCGTACCGTCCTCGGCAAACGCGCCGCTTCGCGCAGGTGCGTTTCGACCGAATCGAGCACGTCGACGAGCGCGTCGTCCGGATAGTCGAGCAGCGCGGCGAACGCCGCATAGGTCGGATCGGGTGCGGTGCTCATCGGGAGACCTCGCGGATCGGAATGGTCCGTGTGCCCTTCTCCTTCTTCGCGCTGAACAGGCTCGCCGACGACCGGCCGTCCGAACAGCCGTTGCCGAACGAGAAGCCGCACGACGCGCGCAGGTCGTACGCGTTCTCCGCATACTCGCGATGTGTGGTCGGGATCACGAAGCGATCCTCGTAGTTCGCGATCGCGAGATAGCGGTACATCTCCTCGACCTGCGCGAGCGACAGCCCGACCTGGTCGAGCACGGCGCGCGCGTCGATGCCGTCGACGTGGCGCGCGCGCATGAACGCGCGCATCGCGAGCAGCCGTTCGAGCGCGAGCTTCACGGGCGCTTCGTCGCCGGCCGTCAGCAGGTTCGCCAGATAGCGCAGCGGAATGCGCAGCGATTCGACGTCCGGCAGGTAGCCGTTCATGCCGAGATCGCCACTGTTGGCGGCCGCGTTGATCGGCGACAGCGGCGGCACGTACCAGACCATCGGCAGCGTCCGGTATTCCGGATGAAGCGGGAACGCGATCTTCCAGTCGATTGCCATCTTGTAGGTCGGCGAACGCCGCGCGGCGTCGATCCACGCGGCCGGCACGCCGTCGCGCTCCGCCTGCGCGATCACGGCCGGGTCTTCCGGATCGAGGAACAGCGACAGCTGCGCTTCGTACAGATCCTTCTCGTTCTCCGCGCTGGCCGCCTCGCTGATCCGGTCCGCGTCGTACAGCAGCACGCCAAGATAGCGAATGCGGCCCACGCAGGTTTCCGAACACACGGTCGGCTGGCCGGCCTCGATACGCGGATAGCAGAAGATGCACTTCTCGGCCTTGCCGCTCTGCCAGTTGTAGTAGATCTTCTTGTACGGGCAGCCGGACACGCACATGCGCCAGCCGCGGCACTTGTCCTGGTCGATCAGCACGATGCCGTCTTCCTCGCGCTTGTAGATCGAGCCCGACGGGCACGCCGCGACGCACGCGGGGTTCAGGCAGTGCTCGCACAGGCGCGGCAGGTACATCATGAAGGTGTTCTCGAACTGCCCGTAGATGTCCTTCTGCACGTTCTCGAAGTTGGTGTCCTTCGCGCGCTTCTCGAATTCGCCGCCGAGAATTTCCTCCCAGTTCGGCCCCCACTCGATCTTCTCGAGCCGCTGGCCGCTGATCAGCGAGCGCGGCCGCGCGACCGGCATCGCACGCGTGTTGCCGGCTTCCTGAAGATGCGCGTAGTCGAACGTGAACGGCTCGTAGTAGTCGTCGATCTCGGGCAAATGCGGGTTCGCGAAGATCTGCGCGAGCAACCGCCACTTGCCGCCGAGTCGCGGCTCGATCCTGCCGTCCGCGCGTCGCTGCCACCCGCCACGCCAGCGGTCCTGGTTCTCCCAGTCCTTCGGATAGCCGATGCCCGGTTTCGTCTCGACGTTGTTGAACCACGCGTATTCCATCCCTTCGCGGCTCGTCCACACGTTCTTGCAGGTCACCGAGCACGTATGGCACCCGATGCACTTGTCGAGGTTCAGCACCATCGCGATCTGTGCGCGTATCTTCATGACGTTTCTCCGGTGCGGACGTTCGACGTATCGGTCGCGGCTTCTTCGCCGTCGAGCCAGTCGACCCTGTTCATCCTGCGCACGATCAGGAATTCGTCGCGATTCGAGCCGACCGTGCCGTAGTAGTTGAACCCGTACGCGAGCTGCGCGTAGCCGCCGATCATATGAGTCGGCTTCAGCGCAATGCGCGTGACCGAGTTGTGGATGCCGCCGCGCGTGCCGGTGATCTCGGAGCCCGGCGTATTCACGATCTTCTCCTGCGCGTGATACATCATCACCATCCCGGACGGAATCCGCTGGCTCACCACCGCCCGCGCGCACAATGCGCCGTTCGCGTTGTAGCACTCGATCCAGTCGTTATCGACCGCGCCGATCGCCTTCGCGTCGTCCTCCGACATCCACACGATCGGCCCGCCGCGCGACAGCGTCAGCATCAGCAGGTTGTCCGTGTACGTGCTGTGGATGCCCCACTTCTGATGCGGCGTCAGGAAGTTCAGCACACGTTCGGGGTTGCCGTTCGAGCGCGTGCCGACCATGTGTTCGTAGCTGCCCGTATCGACCGGCGGCTTGTACGCGCACAGCGATTCGCCGAATGCACGCATCCACGCGTGATCCTGATAGAGCTGCTGGCGGCCGCTCATCGTGCGCCACGGCACGAGTTCATGCACGTTCACGTAGCCGGCGTTGTACGACACGTGCTCGGATTCGATCCCGCTCCACGTCGGCGATGAAATGATCTTGCGCGGTTGCGCCTGGATGTCGCGGAAACGAATCTTCTCGTCCGCGCGCGCGGCGGCCAGGTGCGTGTGATCGATGCCGGTGATGCCGGACAGCGCGCACCATGCCTTCACCGCCACTTCGCCGTTGGTTTCAGGTGCGAGCGCGAGGATCACCTCGGCCGCATCGAGTGCGGTGTCGATCCGCGGGCGCCCTTGCGCGGCGCCGTGAGCGACCTTGTAGTTCAGTTCGCCGAGCAGCTTCACTTCGTCTTTCGTATCCCAGCCGATGCCCTTTCCGGCGTTGCCGAGCTTGTCCATCAGCGGGCCGAGCGACGTGAAGCGCGCATACGTGTTCGGATAATCGCGTTCGACCGCGACCACCGCCGGCATCGTGCGGCCCGGCACCGGTTCGCATTCGTCGCGCTTCCAGTCCTGCACGTCGAACGGTTGCGCGAGTTCGCCCGGCGTATCGTGCGCGATCGGCGCGAGCACGACGTCGCGCTCGACGCCGAGATGCCCGTCGCACAGCTCGGAGAAGCGCTTCGCGATCCCCTTGAAGATCTCCCAGTCGCTCTTCGATTCCCACGCGGGATCGACCGCCGCCGACAACGGATGGATGAACGGGTGCATGTCGGACGTGTTCATGTCGTCCTTCTCGTACCACGTCGCGGTCGGCAGCACGACATCCGAGTACATGCAGGTCGTCGACATGCGGAAGTCGAGCGTCACGAGCAGATCGAGCTTGCCGCGCGGCGCTTCGTCGTGCCACGTCACCTCCTCGGGACGCCGGCCGCCGGTCGCGCCGAGGTCCTCGCCCTGCACGCCGTGAGTGGTGCCGAGCAGGTGCTTCAGGAAGTACTCGTGGCCTTTGCCCGACGAGCCGAGCAGGTTCGAGCGCCATACGAACAGGTTGCGCGGGAAGTTGTCCGGTGCGTCCGGGTCCTCGCACGCCATCCGCAGCGCGCCGGCCTGTAACTGCCGCGCGACGTCCGCACCCGCCTGCGACGGGTCGCCCAGGCTCGCGCCGACCTTCAGTGGATTCACCGACAACTGCGGCGCGGACGGCAGCCAGCCCATCCGCTCCGCGCGCACGTTGTAGTCGATCGGCGCGCCGTGGAACCGCGACTTGTCCGCAAGCGGCGACAGCAGCGCGGCCGGATCCATCGGGTCGTAGCGCCACTGGTCGGTATGTGCGTAGAAGAACGACGTCGCATTCATCTGGCGCGGCGGGCGGTTCCAGTCGAGCGCAAATGCGAGCGCGGTCCACCCCGTCTGCGGCCGCAGCTTCTCCTGGCCCACGTAGTGCGACCAGCCGCCGCCGGGCTTGCCGATGCAGCCGCACATGATCAACATGTTGATGATCGCGCGGTACGACATGTCCATGTGGAACCAGTGGTTGATCCCCGCGCCGATGATCACCATCGACTTGCCCTGCGTCTTGTGCGCGTTCTCCGCGAACTGCCGCGCGACCGAGATCACGTCCGCGCGCTTCACGCCGGTGATCGCTTCCTGCCACGCCGGCGTGTACGGCAGATCGTCGTCGTAGCTCGCGGCCACGTCGCGCCCGCCGAGCCCCTGGTCGAGCCCGTAGTTCGCGACGAACAGGTCATAGACGGTCGCGACCAGCATGTCGCCGTTGCGCGTCGCGATGCGCCGCACGCCGATCCGGCGCGACAGCACGGACGCATGCTGCGTCGAGTTGAAGTGCGCGTGCGGCTGGTTGCCGAAATACGGGAACAGCACGTCGACCACGTCGTCGTGCGCGGCCGTGCACGACAACCGCGGCGACAGCGCCGCGCCCTTCGACGTCTCGCCGCGCAGGTTCCACTTGCCCTTGTCGGCGTCCGCCTGTTGACCCCAGCGGAAGCCGATCGAGCCGACCGGCACGACGAACTCGCCGTTCGCGTCGTCGATCATCACGGTCTTCCACTGCGGATGCGCGGCTTCGTCGAGCGCGTCGTCGAAGTCGGATGCGCGCACGAGGCGCTCGGGCACGTAGCCGTCGCCGTGCGGCACGAGCCGCACGAGGCACGGCATGTCGGTGTAGCGCTTGCAGTAGTCGGCGAAATAATCGCTCTTCCCTGCAAGATGAAATTCCTTCAGGATCACGTGGCCCATCGCGAGCGCGAGCGCCGCGTCGGTGCCCTGCTTCGGGTGCAGCCACAGGTCGCCGAACTTCGCGCCTTCCGAGTAGTCGGGAAACACCGACACGACCTTGGTGCCGCGATACCGCGCCTCGACGAGGAAGTGCGCGTCGGGCGTGCGCGTCTGCGGGACATTGGAGCCCCACATCATGATGAACGTGGAGTTGTACCAGTCGGCCGATTCCGGCACGTCGGTCTGCTCGCCCCAGGTCTGCGGCGACGCGGGCGGCAGGTCGCAATACCAGTCGTAGAAGCTCAGGCACACGCCGCCGATCAGCGACAGGTAGCGCGAGCCCGCTGCGTACGACACCATCGACATCGCCGGAATCGGCGAGAAGCCGACCACGCGATCGGGACCGTAGCGCGCCACCGTGTAGACGTTTGCGGCCGCAACGATCTCGTTGACCTCGTCCCAGCTCGCGCGCACGAAGCCGCCGAGCCCGCGCCGGCTCTGGTACGAGCGCCGTGCTTCATCGTCGTCGACGATCGAGCGCCATGCGTCGACGGGCGCGAGCGTGCGGCGGCGTTCGCGCCACAGCTTCACGAGCGCGCTGCGCACCATCGGATGCTTCAGGCGGTTCGCGCTGTACAGGTACCACGAGTACGACGCGCCGCGCGAGCAGCCGCGCGGCTCGTGGTTCGGCATGTCGGGACGCGTGCGCGGATAGTCGGTCTGCTGGGTTTCCCAGGTGACGATCCCGCCTTTCACATAGACCTTCCACGAGCAGGAACCCGTGCAATTCACGCCGTGGGTCGAGCGCACGATCTTGTCGTGCTGCCAGCGCATCCGGTAACCGTCTTCCCACTTGCGGTCTTCGTCGGTGACGGCGCCGTGCCCGTCTGAAAAGCGTGGCCTCGTGGTGGAGAAATAACGCAATCTATCCAGGAAATGGCTCATGGGGATCTCGTTTTTCCGGTCTTTGGCAGACCCTGATTATTTAAGGAGGGGAAATACTGGTTGTAAAGGACGGTCGGATTGGAATCAGTCCGCCTTCTGCATCCTTTTCGTCCGGCTCGGATGAATTGTCTTTCGGATCGACGTATCACAACTTGATACAAATCACGGCATCGTTCATCGAGCTGCAACGTCCAGAAATAGGGACTGATAGTGTCGCCTGCTATGCTTCGCACGGCAGTGCCGCGTCCTGCCGGTTCGTTTTCCGTTGAATCGGGACATCGGACTCAACCGCATCGAATGGCATTGAACGAACGACGGTGTCATGCGGAATCGCCGGCCGGCAGCGGGCCGTTCATGGAAGACCGCGCAATGCGTTCGACCGTTTTACCGGCCGTCGGCCAATGACATCGCCACCAATAAGAACCGCATTTTCATGACATCACGCCTTTCCACTGCCTGTGTCGCAGCAGCGATCGGGTGCGCCGCCCTGCCCGCCGCCCACGCCCGCACCTACGTCCCGCCGACGGCGTCGTTCGGCAACGGGGCTTACGTTCATCGATTCGTGTTGCGCGACCCGGTCACGCAACGACCGCTGCCGAATGCGCGCTATCGGCTGTTCCGGCCGGACCAGGCCATCGCGGGGCCGCCCGGCAAATCGGCCGAGCACGACAACGTGATCTTCGGCACGACGGACGCGGCCGGCCGCACGGCCAGGATCCGGCTGCCGAAGTTCCATCCGGAGCAGCAGTGGGTGTTCAACCCGATCATCGGCGAAGGCGAGATGGGTCAATCGTTCCGCCTGGTCGATTCGTCCAGCGACGCGCCGCTCGGCGGCGTGCCGTACGTGCTGGACGTCCAGGACGAATATCTCGCGTGCGGCTATTCGGATGCCCGTGGCAATACCTACTACGCGCAATCGCGTACGCGTCGGAACATCAATCTCTCCACCAGCGTGCTGATCGCCCCCGACGACACCGACTGGTGCGCGGGCCCGGGCGCGGCCATCGCGAACGGCACGAACGCGCCCGGCACGCCGGACCTGTACACGCAATATCTCGGCAGCCTGATCGCCAACGGCAACCGGGTCGGCGGCGAATTACGGCAGCAGATCGTCGCCAAGCTGCTGTCGCTGGCCATCTCGGAACGCGACACGGCGCGTATCGCCGCCGTGCTCGACCTCGGCGACATTTCCGACGATCACCTGAACGACGTCGGCTATCGGCTCGTCGACGCAGGCGTGGAAGTCGAGCGCGGGCTCGCGATGATCGACGCGTATCTCGCGAAGCAACCGGCGGATGCGTATGCGCTCGACAGCAAGGGTTGGGCGCTGTATCGCGTCGGCCGCCACGACGAAGCGCTCATGTGGTTCGACCGCTCGATAGCGACCTTCGCGGCGGACGGCGACGAAGCAAGCGCTGCACGCGAAGCGCATGCGACCGCGCTGGCGCACAAGGGCGAAGTGCTGTGGAAGCTGGGGCGCCAGGATGAGGCGCGCGACGCGTTCGCGCAGGCAGGGAAGATTCAGCCGGAGAGCACCGAGCTGGCGCAAACGTTGAAGCGGCTGATGATTGGGAACGGGCAGGACGACACGAACGCGCCGTCGATGACAAGCGACTAGGCGACATCGCGGCGGCGTAACGGCTGTCGCCAGTCGTCGCGGAACCGTCGACGAACGTGCGCCGCCGCCCCGCCCGTGCGGGTCACTCCTCGCCTTTCGGCCCCGGGTTCAGCATCACGACGAAGCCGGCGACGCCGACGATCAACGCGAGCGCGCCGCCGCGCAGCGCCGTCGCGGCATCGAACAGCAGGCCCGTCACGACGGCCATCATGCCGGCGAGCGACACGAACACTGCGATCGCCGCGACGACGATCCGGTACTGGCGGCGTATCATCGCGCGCGCCGCGTCATGCCGCGGCCGCGGCGGCCGCCGCGTCGGCGTCGTCGCCGCGAATCAGCAGCACCGGGCACTTCGAGCCGCGCACGAAACGCTCGGCGACGCTGCCGAGCAGCACGCGCCGGATGCCGCGCCGCCCGTGCGTACCGACCACCGCGAGATCGATCCCGTGCTCGTTCACGTAGCGTTGCAGGCGTTCCGCGACGTCCTCGCCGATGCTCTCGGTCTCGACGAGTTCGGCTTCGCCCTTCGCGCCGGCCAGCGCGATGATCTGTTCGGCTTCGCGCAGCACCTTGCGCCCGTCGTCGCGGATTTCCTCGACGAGCGCGTGCGGATCGAGACGGCCCGCATACGTAAACAGCACCGACTTGTCGACCACATACACCGCGTTGACGTGCGTGTCGCCCGCCAGCGCCACCTTCACGGCTTCGGCGAGCGCCTGTTTCGACGAAGCGCTGCCGTCGACGGCCACCATGATTTTCTCGTACATGCGAACCTCGCTGGGGTGAGTTGCCGCACGCGCTGTCGCGTGCGGCCATGCCACCATCATCGGCCGGCGGCGGGTCCGGATGTTGACGGCGGTCAAGCGCCGGCGCTACCGCCGCATGCGGCAAAGCGACGCGACGGGAAGCGGCCGGCTTGCGTTGTCGCTCAGCCCCCGAACCGGGCAGGCGATGCGGACGCCGCTGCCCTTTCGAGCGCCCATCGCGCCGAAGGCGCTATCATCGACTATGCGACTTTCGTCCGGCCCTTTTTTGCCGGCCCCACTTTCAACTCGCTCAACCGACATGACAACGACTACCGAACGCGTGGACGGCGCCGCCCAGCATCTCGTCGCCGCCCGCCATGCCGGCTCGCCCGGCCCGCTGTTGCCCGATGCACTGCGCCCCGACGACATCGACACCGCGCTCGCGATCCAGCAGCGCGTGGCCGATCTGCTCGGCGAACCCGTCGGCGGATGGAAATGCGCGCTGCCGCCGCCCGATCGCGTGATCCTCGCGCCGATCTTCGCGTCGACGATCCGCGAGGCCGATGCGCCGTACCGCGTCGTCGGCGGCCCGATCGTGCGGATCGAGCCGGAAATCGCGTTCGTGCTCGATCGCGACCTGCCCGCGCGCGAGCAGCCGTATGACGAAGGCGACGTGCGCGCGGCGATCCGGGAAGTGCGCATCGTGCTCGAGGTACTCGGCTGCCGCTATGCGGAACCGGCGCGCGCATCGAAGTTCGAGCTGCTGGCCGACGGGCAATTCAACCAGGGGCTGTGCGTCGGCCCGGTCGTGCCCGACGGGCTGAACGTGCCGCTCGCGACGCTCGCGCTATCGTTCGAAGGCGCGCTGAACCGCACGATCGACGGCCGCCATCCGGACGGCGATCCGCTGAAGCCGCTGGTATGGCTCCTCAATTTCCTCGCGTCGCGCGGCGATGCGGTGCGCGCCGGCCAGATCGTGACGACGGGCTCGTACGCGGGCGCGATCGACGTGCCGCTCGGCGATGCGCTGACGGTGCGCTTCGGCGAGCTCGGCAGCCTGTCGGTGACGCTGACCGCGTGACGGGTCAGGTCTCTTTCTCGCCCAGACCGCCATGTCGCTGACACCGCTTCCCGCCCTGCTCGACGCCATCCTGCGCGCCGTCGCGCGCCGTTACCGGCTGCCGCCGCTCGAGCGCGCGTCGTCGCTGACCGACGCGACGAATCCGGCCACCGCGCTGGCGATCGTGATCGAGGAAGCGCGCAGGTTGCGGGCGGACGGCCACGCGCCCGGCGCCGACTTGCGGCAGCGCTTCATCGATGCGCTCGCGCGGATGATCCGCGACGCGATGGATCCGTCATCCGGCGATCCGTCGTTTCAGGCGTCGGTGCTGCGTCACGATGCGCCGAACGTGCGCGAATACGCGTCGTTGTCCGCGCACGCCGAGCAGGACCGGCGCGCGCTCCACTCGGCCGTCAATGCGATCGCGCACCCGGCCAAGCTCGAACGAAGCGCCCAGGCCTGGCAACGCGACGGCCTCGCGCGCCTGCATGCGGCGGCCACTTCGGCGTCGTGGGCCGAGCTGCACGCGGCACTCGCGCATCTGCTCGCACTGCCCGAGATGGCGACCGACGCGGCGTTCGAGCAGGACATCGTCAAACTGAAGGACAGCCCCGCGCTCGAACGCATGCTGCGGCTCGATGCGCTGGCCGCGGACGAGGACGTCCGTCGCTACCGCGCGCTGTGGGTCCGGCAGGGGCCGCTCGTCGGCAGCACGGTCGCCGTCGCGCAGGGCGTCGCGTCGCAGCAGCGCGGCGCGGCCGTCGAAGCGCTGGCGGCGCAGGCGCTCGACGCACTGGCGCGCAGGCTCGACGCGGTGGACGAGCAGCGCACCTACCGCGTCGTCACGTCGATGCGCGTGCCGTCGTCGATCCCGGGCCGGCACGACCGCGCGAAAACCGAATGGGATGCGATCCTGCTCGAACGCGCGCGCGGCAACGACCCGGCACCCGCGTGGAACGTGCGCTTCCTCGTCGAGGCGAAGGCGTCCGCGGATGCCGCAACGACCGATCTGCCGCGGCTGCTGCGCGGCCTGACCCTGCTCGCGCAGGCGGCCCCCGACGCGGTCTATGCGTTCGAGACGCACCAGGGCACGGTACGCGTGCATGGCGCATCGCTGCATGCGCTGACGACCGACGAAGCGGCGCTGGCCCGCGAAGTGCTGTATTGCTGCGACGCGTCGGCGGATGCGACGCCGCGGCTGCTGAGCGCCGCGAGCCGGATGCAGCTGCTGTCCGCGCAGGCGAGCCTCGAATACGCGAGCGTGTTCGCGCAACGGCCGGATGCCGATCCGGACGGCCTCGGCGTCATCTGGCACGCGCTGCTGACCCTGCCGCAATGGCAGGCCGTGCTGCATCAGTACCCGTCGTTACGGCAGGTGCGTGAGCTGATGGTGGCCATCGACGACTTGCGCGCCGCGCTGGACGAGATGGACGACGGAGGCATCGCCAGCAGCGTGTGCGCGTGATGCGCGAATACAGCCGGCCGCCGCACGGCGCTCGCGCATGGACCGCTCAGTTGGTGAGCACCCCGAACGGCAGCGTCCACCCCGCCAGCCGGCTGCCGTCGCCCCAGCGCCCATCGGTCGCACCGCACGGCAGCAGGATCGGCGCGGCCGCGCACTCGAGCGTCTCCTTCGGCGTGTGGCCGAATTCCGCCTTGAACAGCCGGTGGAAATACTTCTCGTCGGGAAAGCCGTGCGCCCACGCGATTTCCGCGATGCGCTGATGCCGGCGCTGCGGATCGCCGAGCACGTGATACGCGTGACGCAAGCGCCGCCGCGTGATCTGCCGCATGACGCCGCCCTCTTCCTTGAACAACTGATAGAGACGCGCCCGCGACACGCCGATGTCGCGGCAGATCCGTTCGGGCGTCAGGTCCGGCTCCAGCAAATGCACGTCGATGTAGCGACGCACGCGGTCGACCAGCGCATGCTCGATCGGGCCGCGCGCGTCGTTCAACACCTGCGCGGTCGGCGACACCGCCGCGGCCAGCAGCAACAGCATCGCTTGCACGATGCTCGGCACGTCCTGCATGCGAAGATTCGGCAGGTTCCGGAACAGCGACAGCATCTGATCGGCGACCAGCCGGCCCACGCCGCTCGTCAGCGTCTGGCCGTGCATCCGCGCCGCATGGCTCGGCAGCAGGTAGCGGGGCACGACGAGGCTGATCACGTCGCCGGCCTCGACCTTGCAGTCGTTGATCTGCGCGACGTCGTAGACGAACAGGTCGCCGGCGCCCTTGATCAATTCGGGGCCGCCGGTATGGCTCGCGAGCCGACCGCCGAGCAGCAACGTGAAGCGGATCGAATCCTGCCCGTCGAGCCGGATCCGCCGGGGGGTGCGGCGAACCGTATAGGTCGGCGCGCGCGAGTGCCAGTGCCGGCCCGACAAGATCAGCGGGCCGAGCGCCGCGCCGCTGGCTTCCGCGTCGCACGGGCCGTGGCCGCCGTCGTCGTCGAGGCGATAGTCGCACAGCATGTCCTTGACCCAGACGTGGAACCGGTCCGGCTCGGGGTAGTCGATCGTGCGGAACTTGAAAACAGGGACAAATGCAGCTTGATCCATGACAGTTTTTTTATCGAACCGGCGGGCAGGAAAGAATCGGTTCGTCGATTATCGGACCAAATTGCGCGGGCGCAAGGCCCACGCGATGCATCGTCCCCCTAAGCGATCGACCGACGCCCGATGGCGGGCGCGGTCCTCATCGCGGCCATCAGCGTTGCGGATGGCATTCCCAGTTGTTGTACGTCGGCCGATCGATCGGCGTGAGCCCCGGAATCATGAACACCGTACAGCCGAAACGCCGCCCCTTGCCGGTCGTCGCGTCGTAACTCACCTTCTGGCCGCCGAGCCCGTCCTTCTTCCCGTACTGGACGTTGGCGATCGTGATCTCGTCCGACGACGCGAGCCCGAGCGTCTTCGCGGTCGACGTCTGCACGTCGACCATGTTCATCTGCGTCGAGCCGCACGCGGCGAGCACGAGGCCGGCGACCGTGACGCCCAGCGCGGTCCGTACGGTGCAATGCAAGGTTTGCTTCATGGTTTCTCCTTCGATTTCCCAATGCGAGGCGCTTACGTGCCCGGCGTATAAAAGCTGGCCTGGATCTGGCTGCCGATCGTCGCGACGTACGATTGCCAGAGCAGCGCCATCGCTCCCGTCGCGTTGACGGCCAGCGCGGGCCACGACGCGCTCTGCGGCGCCACCGTCGACGCGCTCCACGCACCCTTCCGGTAGCTGGCCGCGATCACGGCCGACGCACCCGGCAAACCGGTGTCCTGCCACGCGGCCGTCACGTTGCCGCCCGCATCGACCACGAGCGGCGGGTACTGGAGTGCCGCGCCGTTCAAGTGTTCGGTCAGCCGCTGCAACGGCCCCCAGTTGCCGCTGGCATCGGACACGCTCACCTGCAGCGCCGCGCCGCCTTCCGCCCACATCGCGGCGGCCACGCCGTTCTCGTTGACGGCGAGCATCGGCGTCGCGATGAAACCGGTCGGCTCGACGATGGCGGGCGCGACGGGTTGCGACGGCTGCCACCCGGTGCCGGACACGTAGCGTTGCGACATCGTGGTGGTGGTGAGCTTCCCGCCCGTCACGTCGAGCTGCCCCCAGAGCAGCGTGATGTCGCCCTTCGCGTCCATGCCGGCCACCGGCGAGATGATCGTCGTGAACAGGCTCGTGTTCGATACGGCCTGATTGACGTCGGTCCAGCCGTTGGCCGGGTCGTACGTGGCCGTCCACAGCGCCGAGTGCGTATGGTTGGTCTGCCGCCACGCGAGTACGGCGCGGCCGGACGACAGCACCGAGATCATCGGCCCCACGTTGTCGGTGTCGCCGGTCACCGCGCCCGGCCCGGTCTGCACCGGCATCTGGATCAGCGCCGTCGGCGACCACTGTCCGGACTGCGTGTAGCGCGTCCATGCGATACGCGTATCGAGCAGGCTGATCGACTGCGTCCACGCGACGAGCGCGTTGCCCTGGCCGTCGATGCCGGCCGAATAGGTCGACCCCGTCACGTCCGGCGCGACTTCGAACGCCGCGCCCCAGCCGCCGGCCGGGCTGTACGGGCGTGCCCACAGCGCATACGTGTTCGGGCCCGGCATCCATTCGGTCCAGAACGCGACGGCCTGCCCGCTCGCGTTGCCGACCACGCGCGACGGGCTCGAGCTCGTCGTGTTCATCGAATGCGAGCCGTCGCCCGTGTCGAGCCGCGTCGCGGTTCCCCAGCCCGAGCCAGCGGCATAGCGCGCGCCCCACATCTCGTTGCCGTTCGCGCCGGTCGGGCCGTTGGTCATCCACGTGGCGAGCGCATTGCCGCTCGCGTCGATCGTCACGCTCGGGGCGCCCTCCGGCCCCTTGCCGTCCACCGCGGCGGCCGTCGACCAGCCGGCCTGCGGCTGCGTGGCGCCGCCGCCGGTCGGGCCGCCTGTCGACCCGCCGCCGGGCGACGTCGAGCCGGACGGCGAACCGGGATTCGTCGGCGTCGACGACGACGCGCCGCCGTTCGTCGCGACATCGTCGCCGCCGCATGCGGTCAGTGCGAGCGCGGCCGCCATGACCATCCATGTAATGGGTTTCATCGGAATCCTCTTGTTTTCATTTGTCGGCGTACTCTCGTCTGCCGTTGGGCGGATACGACGCATCGTTTCGCCCGCACAATCGTTAAGCAATGCTATTGAACAGGCATGGAAACCGGCATCTTCCCGTGTCCATTTCATGATCGCTTCCGTCGTGCGGATCGACGCGAATGCCGCTTTCGGCAGCCCTCCCCGTCGTGCAGCGCGGCCCCCGTCAGGTCGTCCATCGTCGGACGTCCGCCACTGCCGGCTGCATCTTAATTCAAGCGATCCGGATTCAAGGTGGCGTTGCGTCCACACTGAGTGGATTTCCGTTTCGCGGGCGTCGGCCCCCGGCGCGGCTGGCAGGCCGGCACACTGCCGGACATGACGGCCCGTGAGGTACGATACGCGCCGGGGCAACGCGCCCCCTGAGAGAACCGGCCGTCGCGGCCCCCTACCCGACACAAGAAAAATGCCAAGAAACCCGACGCTGAACCGAAACCTGTTCGCCGCGCTGGCGGCCAGCCTGCTGTGGATGCCGGCCGCCCATGCGAGCGGAGACGACGGCTGCTACGTGCCGAACACGCTCCGGCAGACGTCCTACTCGTGCGGCAACGTACCGATGCTGACGCCCGCCAACGACACGCGCATCAACGCGATGCTGATGATGGTCGACAGCGCCAAGGTCGCGCAGGTGTTTCCCGACCCGAAGACCATCCCCGCGAAAGAGCGGATCGACCGGATCGTCGTGCCGTTCCCGATGGACTTCTCCGGATGGATCGACATCGGCCAGAAGGCGCCCGACAAGACCGGCGGCGGGGCGGATGCCGATGCGTCGTCGAACCGGTACGCGGACGGCGAAGGCAGCATCTGCCGCAGCATGAGCGCGGGCGCGGACGCGTTCAACGATGCACTGGGCGGCGCCGGCGGCCTGCCCGCCGACGAAGCCGCGCGCCTGCGCGCGGCGCGCGCCGACATCGCGCAGAAGACCTGTGCCGCGGGCGGCGCGAGTGCCGCGTGGACGAAGCCGCCGGTCAAGTCGCCGCTCGGCCAGCAGTTCGCCGCGTACCTCGACGGCACGAACGCGTTCTACCGCGCCGACTTCCTCACCGCGACCCGCGCGTTCGCGAACGCCTCGCACAGCGCGGACCCGTGGCTGAAGGAAACCGGCCTGTACATGGCCGGGCGCGCGCAGTTGAACGCCGCGCAAGCCAACGCATTCGACAACGACAGCCCGACGCCGACGCGCGCGCGCGTGACGAAGGTATCGCTCGACGCGGCGAACACGGTGTTCCAGACCTACCTGAAGATATATCCGAAGGGGCGCTATGCGGTGTCCGCGAGCGGGCTGTTGCGACGGGTCGCGTGGCTCGGCGGCAATGTCACGCAGCAGGCGGACCTGTACGGCCATGCGCTCGCGCGCTGGTCGCCGGCGACGTCGAACGTGCCGCTGATGCAACTGGCGAACGAACTCGACAGCAAGCTGCTGTTCGGCCCGGAATTCGACGCGCGCCAGATCCAGTCGCCGACCGTGCTCGCCACCGTCGACCTGCAGCGCATGCGCACGTCGGACAGCACCGATGCGAGCCGCAAGCCGATGACGCTGGACGAGCTGCAGGCGCAGAAGCCGCGCTTCGCGAACGCGCCCGCGCTGTACGACTACCTGCTCGCGACCTGGTACGTGCAGCTCGGGCACAAGCCGGACGCCGCCCTCGACCTGTTGCCGCAGACGCCCGCCGCGCCGCTCGACTACTTCGGGCTGAGCCAGCAGGCGCTGCGCGGGTTCGCGCTGGAGGACAGCGGCCAGAACGACAAGGCCCGCCAGCTGTGGCGCGACCTGATCCCGCTCGCGACGTTCCGCTTCCAGCGCGAAATGCTCGAACTCGCGCTCGCGATCAACCTGGAGCAGGCCGGGCTCGTCAACGACGCGTTCGCCGACGATTCGCCCGTGCAGAACGCCGCGATCCGCGGGGTGCTGCTGCAGCGCACGGCCAATGCCGACCTGCTGCGCGCGCAGGCGCAGAATCAGGCGACCACCGGCGCGCTGCGCAGCACCGCGCTGTACACGTTGCTGTACAAGGAGCTCACGCGTTCGCACTACGCGGACTTCCTCGCCGATACCGCGCTGGTGCCCGGCACGCCCACCGATCCGGTGAAGCCGTTCGTCGCGGCCGGCGCGAAAAACGAAGACGGCTACACGTGCCTGTCGGCGCGCGACATCGCCGCGACGCTGCAGCAGAATCCCGCCGATCCGAAAGGGCTGAACTGCCTCGCCGATTTCGTGCGGCTGCATCCGCCCATGTCCGGCCTCGAAAGCGATCCGGTGCCGCTGTGGATCCGCAACGCGTCGAATACGGCCGCCACGCGCGTGCCGCCGACGCTCGGCGCGACGCCGTCGCAGTTCGCGGGCAAGCCGTACGAGCGGATGTCGAGCTACGTGACGGTGATGGCCGATACGCAGGCGAACCCGAACGACCGCGCGTACGCGTTCTATCGCGCGATCAAGTGCTATGCACCGGGCGGCTCCAACGAATGCGGCGGCAAGGACGTGCCGAAGAGCACGCGCAAGCGCTGGTTCGACACGCTGAAGACCGCCTATCCGGGCAGCCCGTGGGCGCAGAAGCTCCGCTACTACTGGTAAGCGCCGCATGAAGCGCATCGCGTGCGTCGCGCTGCTGCTGGCCGCGCGCGTCGCGCTCGGCGGCACCGTCGACGCCGCGCGGTACGACGCGTTCTGGCTGTGGGCGGGCGTGAAGCCGCAGGCGGTCGTGCGCGGTGCGCGCATCGTCTACGTGCTGCAAGGACAGATCGAAGCGTCGCCGCAAGACGAGTCGCAGGTGCGCGTGATCGCGCAGGGCGTCGCGCTGCCGCCCGCGCCCGATGCGCGCGTGTGGCTCGTCTATCGGGCGCATACGCTGCGCTGGACGCCGCGCGTCACGCAGATCATGCTCGCGCAGCTCGCACGCTGGCGTGCGTCGGGTCGCACGATCGCCGGCATCCAGATCGACTTCGATGCCGGCACGCGTCATCTTCAGGATTACCTTGCGTTCCTGCGCACGTTGCGCGATACGTTGCCCGCCGATTGCCGGCTCAGCATCACGGGGCTGCTCGACTGGAGCAGCCGCATCGATACCGACCAGGTCAACCAGCTCAAGGGGATCGTCGACGAGGTGGTCGTGCAGACCTACCAGGGCCGCCGCACGATTCCCGACTATGCGGCGTACCTGCCGCGCGTCGCGCGGCTGCAACTGCCGTTTCGGATCGGCGTGATCCAGGGCGGCGAATGGGATGCGCCGCCGTATCTCGCGTCGAATCCGTGGTTTCGCGGTTATGTCGTATTCCTGCGCAACGGTTAGCGGGTGAAAACACGGCGCGGGCGATCGCAGCCGCGGCCGGATCGCCCGCCTTCAATCACGGCGCCGCCCGCCGCAGCGGGCCGGCGCCGCCATCCTTACGCCCGCACGAACGCGAGCAGATCGGCGTTGAGCACGTCGGCGTTGACCGTCAGCATCCCGTGCGAATAGCCCGGGTACGTCTTCAGCGTGCCGTTCTTCAGCAGCTTGATCGACTTCAGCGCGGCATCCGCGATCGGCACGATCTGGTCGTCCTCGCCATGCAGCACGAGCGTCGGAACGGAGATCGACTTCAGGTCGTCGGTCTGATCCGTTTCCGAAAACGCCTTGATGCCGTCGTAATGCGCCTTCGCGCTGCCTTCCATCCCCTGCCGCCACCAGTTGCGGATCACGCCCTGATGCACGGTTGCACCTTCGCGGTTGAACCCGTAGAACGGACCGCTCGGCACGTCGAGGAAGAACTGCGCGCGATTGTCGGCGAGCGCTTTGCGGAAGCCGTCGAACACCTCGAGCGGCAGGCCTTCGGGGTTCGATTCGGTTTTCAGCATCAGAGGCGGCACCGCGCTGACCAGTACGGCCTTCGCGACGCGGCCGGCCGGCTCGCCGTGCTTCGCGACGTAGCGCGCCACTTCGCCGCCGCCGGTCGAGTGACCGATATGCACCGCATTGCGCAGGTCGAGCGCTTCGACGACCGCGAATGCATCCGCCGCGTAATGATCCATGTCGTGACCGTCCGACACCTGCGCCGAGCGGCCATGGCCGCGCCGGTCGTGCGCGATCACGCGATAGCCGTTCTGGACGAAGAACAGCAGTTGCGCGTCCCAGTCGTCGCTGGACAGCGGCCAGCCGTGGTGGAACACGATGGGCTGCGCATCTTTCGGGCCCCAGTCCTTGTAGAAAATCTCGACATTGTCCTTCGTGGTGACGTACGGCATCGCGGTGCTCCTGTGAGGTGGATGAACGTGGCGAACGGGCCGCCGTCATTATCGGCTTTATTGTGAAATCGCGACGCCATCGTGCAATGCGATGGCCGATCATTCACCGGCAGGAAACGAACGACGCAGCGCGTCAGCCGTCCGTCGACACCGTCACGGCTTCCCACGCGCGGATTTCGTCGTCCAGCGCCGCCAGCTTGTCGCGCACGAGCCGCAGCGCATCGCTGCCGAGCAGCAGATGCGCGGGCGGATGGTCCGCTGCCATCACGGCGAGCATCGCCCGCGCGGCCTTCGCGGGATCGCCCGGCTGCTTGCCGCTTTTTTCCTCGCGCGCGCGGCGGATCGGGTCGAACAGCGCATCGTAGTCGGCGATCGAGCGCGGCGTGCGCGCCATCGAGCGGCCGGCCCAGTCGGTGCGGAACGAACCCGGCGCGACGGCCGTCACCGCGATGCCGAACGGCGCGAGCTCCTTGCCGACGGTCTCGGAAATACCCTCCAGCGCGAACTTGCTGCCGCAGTAGTACGCGATGCCCGGCATCGTGATGTGCCCGCCCATCGACGTGATGTTCAGGATGCGGCCGCGCCGGCGCTCGCGCATGAACGGCACGACGGCCTTCATCATCGCGACCGCGCCGAACACGTTCACGTCGAACTGCCGCCGCATCGCGTCGAGCGGCGACTCCTCCATGATCCCTTCGTGCCCGTAACCGGCGTTGTTCACCAGCACGTCGACGGGCCCGACGTTCGCCTCGATGTCCGCGACGACGCCGTCGATGCGCTCGAAATCGGTCACGTCGAGCACGCGCGCGACGGCCGCCTGCGCGGACAGCGCTTCGAACGCGCGCGCCGCCTGCTCGCTGCGTACCGTGCCGACCACCGTGTGACCGGCGGCCAGCGCTTCCTGGGCCAGCGCGCGGCCGAAACCGCTGCTGACGCCGGTAATGAGCATGAGGTTGCCGGATGCCATGCGAGCTTCTCCCGAATGTGGATTGAAGCGTGCATACTAGTCTGACGAACGACGCCGAATAAGCCCGATTCCGCTGATTTTCTTGCACAAAACTATGAGCACAGTGCCCGCCTCCGCCCGACCTCCATTGCTGTCGCCGCGTGACCGAAAGCGCCTGGTGACGCTGCTGCGCGCGCTGGCGCCCGACGAGGGCTACAACCTGACCGCGCTGCCGAGCGTGCGCGTCCTGCGCTCGAACCGCGCGCTGTCGCGCACGCCGGTGCTGTACGACCCGGGCATCGTGATCGTGTGCCAGGGATCGAAGCGCGGCTACTTCGGCGGCGAGCGCTATCTGTACGACGAACACCATTACCTGGCCGTGTCCGTGCCCGTCCCGTTCAGCATGGAGACCGACGCGACGCCCGAGCGCCCGCTGCTCGCGCTGTACCTGCACCTCGATTTCACGCTGGCCGCCGAACTCGCCGCGCAGATCGACCGCGCCGGCGTCGCGGAAACCGTGCAGGCGCCGAAGAGCATGATGTCGACGCCGATGGACGAAGCGATGCACGCATCGGTGCTGCGTTTCGTCGACGCGATGCAGCGGCCGCTCGACGCCGCGGTGCTCGGCCCGGCGCTGCTTCGCGAGTTGTATTTCCGCGTGCTGACCGGCGCGCAGGGCAACGCGATGCGCAGCGCGCTGGCGATGCGCGGGCAATTCGGCCGGATCGGCCGATCGTTGCGGATGATCCACGCCGATTACGCGCGGCCGCTCGACGTGTCGCAACTGGCCGACGCAGCCGGCATGAGCGTGCCGAGCTTTCACAGTCACTTCAAGGCGATCACGCAGGTGTCGCCGATGCAGTACCTGAAGTCGACGCGCCTGCATCAGGCGCGATTATTGATGGTGCGCCAGGACCTGACGGCGGAGGCGGCCGGCTACGCGGTCGGCTACACGAGCCCGTCGCAGTTCAGCCGGGAGTTCAAGCGCCTGTTCGGTTCGACGCCGGCGAAGGAAGCGCAGCGCATGCGCGCGAGCTTCGCGATCCCGGAAGCGTTCGACGATGCGGTGTTCGTGTCGTCGCATTGATGCCATTCACGTGCGCTGAACGCCGACCGCGACGCACGCGTTCATCGCGCGGCATCGAGCGCGAGGCCGGCCAGCGACTTCAGGATGAACGCGGTCACTCCCCAGATGTCCTGCGGCTGATCCGCCCAATACCAGCCGCCGGCACGTTCGCCGTCCGCGTATTGCCGCGGCAGATCCGGATTCAGCAGCGCGGCGAACGGGAACTCGAAAATTTCCTCGACTTCGGCCGGCGCGGCCGCCCACGCGGCGGCTTCCGGCACGATGCCGACCACCGGAAAGATCGCGTGATTCCGCTTTCGGGTCTTGTGAATCGGCAGGCTGCCGATCACGCGCACCGCAGCGGGATCGAGGCCGATTTCCTCGAATGACTCGCGCAATGCGGTCGCGCCGATGCTCGCGTCGGACTCGGTCGGGCGGCCGCCCGGGAAGCTCACGTGCGACGAATATTCGCTGAGCCCCGACGATCGTTTGGTGAGCAGGATCGTCGGCTCGCGCCGCGCGACGATCGGGACCAGCACGGCGGAGAATTTCCACTGGCGGTCGTTGTCCGTGAGGTAAAGCCGCGCCGTGGGCCACTCCGTATCGGCGGGAATCCGGAGCGCTTCCACGCCGCGCACGATCGTTTCCAGCGCGGTGTACGGTGAACCGGTAGGCGCGTCGCGGGGATGCAGGACGCCTTCGTCGGATGTCATGTCTTCCTCCTGCATGCGTGAAAGCCGGGGTCGCACGCGATTGCTCATCGCACCCCTTCGAACGTGATCGTCTGTTCCGGCGCAAAAACCGACTGCCGCTGCCGGCTCGCCGTCAGCGAATCGGTGCACACCGATCATGCATGAAAACCGGACGGCACGTGTGCCGCCACCTTCGTCGAATCATGCAGGCACAATGGCGTACGGCATGCCCTTCCCGGCTGCGATCCATACGAAATGCCCATGACCCCCTACACCTTCCGCCTGCTGAACGTCTTCGCCGAATCGACGTTCGGCGGCAATCCGCTTTGCGTGTTCGACGATGCGCGCGGCATGGACGACGCGACCATGCAGGCGCTCGCCGTGCAGTTCAACCTGTCGGAGACGACCTTCGTGCTGCCGTCCGAGCGGGCGCATGCACGCGTGCGCATCTTCACGCCCGGCTACGAGATGGCGTTCGCGGGCCATCCGACGCTCGGCACCGCGCACGTCGTGCGCGAGCGGCTCAACGCAGGCGATGCGCTGACGCTGGAATTCAAGGCCGGCGTCGTCGACGTCACCGCGCACGACGACGTGTGGACCTTCATCGCGCCGCACGCCGGCATGCCGAACACGGCGCCGTGCACGTTGTCCGATGCGCGGATCGCGGCGCTGCTCGGGCTCGCCGAGGACGACCTGCTCGCGCCGCCGCTGTGGGTCGACACCGGCGCCGACCAGTTGCTGGTCGCGCTCAAGGACCCGGCCGCCGTGCGACGCGCGCAGCCCGACAGCGCGCACCTCGACATCTGGCCGCGAAGCAGCCTCGGCCGGAAGACCGCCTATGTATTCGCGTTCGACGACGCACGCCCGGGAACGGTCGTGTCCCGCTACTTCTTCGTGAAGCAGGGCGGCGGCGTGTCGGAAGATCCGGGCACCGGTTCGGCCTGTGCGAACCTGGGCGGTTGGCTGCTTGCCGCCAGTCACGATCTGCCGGCCGCGTTTCGGGTCGAGCAAGGCGAAGCCGTTGGCCGGCCTTGCCTGCTGCACTTGTCGGTCGATGCCGCGGGCGAAATCGGCGTCGGCGGCCGCGTGATCGAAATCGGGCGCGGCACGATCAACGTGTGATCGACGCGCGCCCGCCGATGCCGACGCCGACGCTCATCGCGCGCCCACCCGCCACACCGTCACTTCGTGCAGCGTGTCGCCCGGCTTGAGCACCGTCGACGGGAAAGCCGGGCGATTCGGCGAATCGGGAAAATGCTCGGCTTCCAGCGCGAACGCATCGGTTTGCCGGTAGGCGGTCCCGCCCTTGCCCGCGACGCTGCCGTTCAACCCGTTGGCCGTATAGAACTGCAGCCCCGGCTGCGTCGTGTACAGCTCGAGGAAACGCCCGGACGCCGGGTCGTAGGCGCGCGCGGCAAACGCGGGCGCCGGCTGGCCGCCCTGGTCGAGCACCCAGTTCTGGTCGTAGCCATGCGCGATCGCCAACTGCGGATACGCATCGCGCAAATGCGCGCCGATCGGCGTCAACTGGCGCAGATCCATCGGCGTGCCCGCGACGCTCGTCAGTTGCCCGGTCGGAATCGACGTATCGTCGGTCGGCGTGAAACGCGAGGCGGCGATCTCGATCAGTTGCCGCTCGACGCTGCCGCCGGCGTGCCCCGCCAGATTGAAGTAGCTGTGGTTGGTCAGGTTGACGACCGTGTCCTTGTCGGTCGTCGCGCGGTAGTCGATGCGGATCTGGTCGTCGCGGGTCAGCGTGTAGGTCACGTCCGTCGTCAACGTGCCGGGGAAGCCGTTCTCGCCGTCGGGGCTCACGTAGCGCAGCGTGACGCTCGAACCGGCCGCGTCGCTGTGCGTGCCGGTGACCTTCCACACCTTCGCGTCGAAACTGTCGGGGCCGCCGTGCAGCGTGTTCGGCCCGTCGTTGACCGGCAGCGTCCACGTCCTGCCGTCGAGCGCGAAACGCCCGCCCGCGATGCGGTTCGCATACCGGCCGATCAGCGCGCCGAAATGGATGTTGCCGTTGTGCGCTTCGTAGTCGCGCAGCGAATCGAAGCCGAGCACGATGTCGGCAACGTGGCCGGTGCGGTCCGGCACGTCGAGCGCCGTCACGATGCCGCCGTACGTGATCACTTTCAGCGTCACGCCGTGCCGGTTCGCGAGCGTGTACTGGCTCACCGCCTGCCCGCTCGCGGTCGTCCCGTAATCGGCCCGGCTGATCGACACGTCGGCTGCCGCCGATGCGATGGCGGCATGCAAGCCGAACGTTGCGAACACACCTATCGCGAGCATCGATTGTCGCGGCCAGTGTCGTTTCATGAAAACCTCCGATGTGATGCGGCCCGTGCTCGCACGCAAGTCGCATGCCTGCACGTCGCCGCGTGTGTCATGCCGTGCGCCCCGCCTCCGTCGTATCGCGACGCTCACGTATGGTCCGCGCGCCACCGGCGTGGCGTGACACCGGTCAATCGCGCAAAGGTTCGCGAGAAATGGCTCTGATCGGCGAAGCCGCACGCAACGGCGATCATGCTCAACGGCACGTTCGGGTTGCGCATCCATTCCTTCGCCCGTTCGACGCGCTGCACGACGAGCCAGCGATGCGGCGGCAGCCCGGTCGTTCGATGAAACGCCTTGACGAAATGGCTGCGGGACAGCCCGCACGCGCTCGCGACGTCGGCCAGCCCGATGTTGCCGTCGAGGTGCGCGAGCAACAGCTCCTGCGCGCGCCGCGCCTGCGACGGCGTGAGCTTGCCGTCCGACCTTTCCCGCCGTTCGCCGACGCCGCCGTAACGGTGCGCGACGTGTGCCTGAAACGCCAGCCCCACGTGATCGATGAAGATCTGCGATGCTTCGCCCGGCCGGGCCAGCGCCGGCAGTAGCGACTGGCCGAGCGCGTGGATGATCGAGTCGTGGGTGCTCAGATGCGGCGGCAGGTAAAGCTGCGGCCGCTGCCGGCCGCCGAGGTCGTCGACCGTTTCCTCGAGCGTGTGGCGCGGCAGGTGGAAATGCAGGCAATCGAACGCGCCCTTGAGGTCGGCCACCCAGCGGCGGTCGAGATCGTAGATCGACACGGTTCCCGCGTCATACGGGACGAACGGTGCGGGGCGGCCATCGAGCCACAGATCCTGTTCGCCGAACGGACGCAACTGCAATACGATGAGATCCGTATTCTCGAGTTCGTACGGTGCGGTCAGCCCCATGTTCCGGCGCAAGCTCTGGAGTCGGACGATACCGATTTGCCCGTGCGGCAACGCTTGCGTGACGACGGTCTGCCTGACGTCGGCCGGGAGGAAATCGGACGGTGCGGTATCCGGCTGAGGGGCGCTCATGGGGCGATGCGGGTCGCGAATGACGATACCCGCCACTCTAGCAAATCGCGGCGACGCACGCTGCTCATGCCGCCCCGGCGCTGGTATGATGCGCCAGCCACCTCTACCGGAATCCGCGATGAAGCTGTCATTCGAAGCGCTCGAAGCCCTGGACGCGATCGACCGCACCGGAACCTTTGCCGAAGCCGCGGAACTGCTGCATCGCGTGCCGTCCGCGCTGACCTATCTGGTGCAGAAACTCGAAAGCGATCTCGGCGTGGCGCTGTTCGACCGCAGCGGACGCCGCGCGAAGCTCACGCATGCGGGACGCATCGTCGTCGAGGAGGGCCGGCGCCTGCTGCGCGCGGCCGAGCAACTCGAAATGAAGGCGCTGCGTGCGCAACAGGGCTGGGAAACGGAAGTGCGTGTCTGTATCGACGAAATTCTGCCGTTCGATGCGCTGTGGCCGTACGTGCACCGGTTCTACGCGCTCGGGATGGACACGCGGCTGCGTTTGTCGACCGAAGTGCTCGGCGGCGCGTGGGATGCGCTGATTTCGCGCCGGGCCGATCTCGTCGTCGGCGCGGCGGGCGAACCGCCGGAATTGCCGGGCATCGTCGCGCGGCCGATCGGCTCGCTGAAGCACGTGTTCGCGGTCGCGCCGACCCATCCGCTCGCATCGATGCCCGAACCGCTGGCGATGGCGTCGGTCGTCCGGTATCGCGGCGCGGTGATCAGCGATACGTCGCGCGAATTGCAGCCGCAGTCGGTCGCGATCGATGCGGGCCAGCCGACCCTCGCGGTCCCGACGCTGGCCGCGAAACTCGAAGCGCAATGCGAAGGGCTCGCGGTCGGCACGCTGCCGGAATGCATCGCGGCGCGCGCGATCGCCGACGGCAAGCTCGTCGCGCGGCAGGTGACGGGCATGCGCGACACCACGCACTGCTATCTCGCGTGGCGCGGCGACGAGGCCGGCCGCGCGCTGCACTGGTGGGTCGAGCAACTCGACCAGCCCGATCTCGTCGAACGTTTCACGACGCCGGACTGACGCGCGCGTTCACGGCCCGGCGGCACGGCGGGGTCGCACGCGCGGCCGCCTCGTCGATGGCTGACGGCCCGGCAGCGCGCGTCATCCAGCGCCCCCGGCACGGCGCCACGCACCGTGAAAAAAAGCGCATGCCGATCCCCCCGCTGCCGGCCCCTCGCGGCCCACCCCGGCGTCAGCCGAGCGAATCGTGCAGCCGCTTCATTTCCTTCTCGAGCCAGCCGATCAGGCTGAACCCCGCGTGCGCCTTCTCGACCGGCGGAATCATCATTCGTTCCTCGGTCGCGATATGGTCGGTGAGCGACTCGCACATCAGCCTGCCGAGCGCCGGCTTCCGGCCGATCAGCGCCGACAGATCCTCGCTGCGAAGCTGATGCACGGTCATCGCGGTCACCGCGTGGACGGTCGCGTGAAGCCGCGTGCCGGCGAGCACCACCGACTGCCCGATCGCATCGCCCGGCGCCATCCGCCGGACTTCGACGTCGCCGGACGCGCCCGGCACGAACACCGCCGCGACACCCGATTCGACGATCGTCAGCACGCGCGACTCCGAATTCGACGCATAGATCACGTCGCCCTTGCCGAACGAACGCGAGACCAGCGCATCGGCCAGCACGGCCAGATCGTCGTCGTCGACGCGCGCGAACAGTTCGACCGCGCGCAACAGCAGCAGCCGACGCGATACCGGATCCGCTTGCGACGTCGACGACGATGCGGACACCGGCGCCGGCCCCACGAGCGGCCGCCACGCGACGCCCGCCGCGGCCAGGTGCCGATGCGCGAGATCGTAGAGCGCGTTGCGCACGGTCGTTTTCTTCTGCAGCGCGTCGACGTAGCAGACGAGTTCGTACTGGATCGCGTTCGCGCGGAACGCCTTCACGACGGCAATCGGCGCGGGGCGCGCGAGCACGTCGAGCGAACTCGCCGCGGCCCGCTCCAGTGCGCCGACGGCGACGGCCGGCCGCACCGCGGGATCGAGGTCGAGCACGAGCGTGACGCCGTGCAGGCCGGCCGGCTCGCTCAGGTTCACGATGGTGGCGCGCGCCGCCGAGCTGTTCGGCACGACGACCAGGTTGCCGAGGTTGTCGATCAGCTTCGTCGAACGCCAGTTGCTCTCGACGATCCGCCCTTCGAGCTCGCCGATCGACACCGTATCGTCGAGTCTGAACGGTTGCGTGGTGTTCAGCACGAGCCCGGAGAACACGTCGTTCAGCGTGTTCTGGAGCGCGAGACCGAGGATCACCGCGACCGCGCCGGAGGTCGCGACCAGACCGCTCAACGGCAGGCCGAGCACGTAGCCCAGCGCGGCCACCGCGGCCGCGCCGAACACGATGCCCGCGGCGATGTCGTGAAAGAGCCGCTGGCTGTGCCACGCACGCGGCAGCAGCAGATGATTGAGCAGCAGGCTGAACACGATCGCGCACTGGAGCCACCACGCGATGCACACGGCCTGGACCACGATCCGGTCGAGCCCGCCGAGCGACGCGGGAACGGCAAGCGGGCTGACGCCGGTCGCGAACAGCACCGCGCTCAGCGCGGCGAACGCCGCACAGCGCCGGATGGCGCGAGCCACGGGGCGATCGTGCCCGAACAGCCGCCACGCGGCGAGATCGGCGAGCACGATCGGCGCGCCGTAGATCGCCGTATCGGAGAAATTCAACATGTCGGATCGCCAGCGCGGCGCGCGAAAAGGGCGAAGCGGCAGCACGCAGCTCGCCGCGGGAACGGCATCGTCGGGCACATCGCGTGCTGCCCGCCGACGCGCGGGCTGCGGCTAGTCACGCCGACGCACGATGCCCGGCAACGGCAACACATAGCGGCCGGCGCCCGCGATCGCGATCGTGCCGAACAGGATCAGCAGCATCCACGCGAACTGCGCATCGCGCAGCGGCCAGTCCGGATGGACGAACACCAGCGCGACGAGCGTGACGACCATCACCGGCAGCGCCGCCAGCCGCGGGTACAGACCGACGATCATGAAGATCGGGCACACGACCTCCGCGAAGATCGCGAACAGGATCGACAGCGTGCGGCCGAGATGGAACGGATCTTCGATGGCCGCGGCTTCGGCCGTGTAATGGACGATCTTCGGCAAGCCGTGCACCACGAGCAGCAGCACGCTGGCGGCGACACGCAGGAACAGCAGGCCGAGGTCGGTCGCGTGACGGGAAAGGTCGGAAGGATCAGGTTTCATGCGCCGGTTCGTCGATTGAGCGGGATGCGCGGCGACGTGCACCCCGGGGCGTTTCGCCGCGCCGGCGTTCAGTGGTGTCGCGCGATGCCGGCGAGCGCACGGGGTCGGCGCGCACGCGTGCCGACGGAGTGCGGGCGCCCTCCGTCCACGCAATCTACGCGTGCCGCCTGCGGCCGTCCTGTAACCGGGCTGAATCGTTCTGAAGCATCGGAGACGCGCGACGGACCCGGCGTCACGACTCGCGCGTCGGCCGCTCGGCCTCGGCCGCATCGAGTCCGAGCGCATGCACCTCCGACCACGCATCGTGCACGACCTGTGTCGACCCTGCGGTATGCGCGAGCGCGGCCGCATACGCGGCCAGCAACCGCACGCGCGCATCGTCGGACACGGGGGTCGCGTCCGCGTCGCGCATCGCATCGAGCGCGACGCGTGCCCGCTCGCGGCATTCGTCGACGAGCGACAGATCAAACAGGCAAGGCACCGCGACGGCCGCGAGCGCGGTGCCGAGCGCCGCGTCGCCCTGCGCCGAAAACGCCCAGTCGAGCGCGGCCCGCAGATTGCCGAGCTCGCGCCGCACCGCATCGAGCCGGGTCGTGCTGCCGGCCTCGCCGCGCGGCTCGTCGCCACCGTGGGCCATGCGCCGGAACAACGCGAGGAAGTAGGTCGCATGCGCGCGCGCGGCAGCCGTCCCTTCGCCGTGACTGTCGAGCTGCTGTTGCGCGTAGGCCCGCGTGGTCGTCAGCAGCCGGTAGCGCGGTGCGCCGTGTGCGGTTTCGAGGATCAGCAGCGACTTCGACACGAGGCCGGCGATCGTATCGAGCAGGTCGGCGCCGGCCAGCCCGTTGGCGCCGACGACCTCGCGCACGGCCTCGATCGAGAAGCCGTCGCGAAACACGCCGAGCCATCGCAGCAGCAGGCGCTCGGCGTCGCCGAGCAACCGGTAGCTCCAGTCGACCATCGCCTGCAGCGTCTGATGGCGCGGCAACGCGGTGCGAAAACCGCCGGTCAGCAGCCGAAAGTGATCGTCGAGATGGGCGGCCAGCACGTCAATGCCCAGCACGGCGGCGCGGGCCGCGGCCAGCTCGATCGCGAGCGGCAGGCCGTCGAGGCGGCGGCAGACCGACGCCATCAACGACAGGCTGCGCGCATCGAGCGGAAAACGCGGATCGGCCGCGCGCGCACGCGCCGCGAACAACTGCACCGCGCTCGCGCTCATCGCCTCGCGATCGCCGGCCCCTTCGTCGGGCACGTCGAGCGGCGGCACCGGGCACACGCGCTCGCCGTGGATGCGCAGCGATTCCCGGCTCGTCGCGAGCACGCACAGCCCGTCGTCCGCATCGGTGAGCGCGCTCGCGATCTGCGCGGCGGCGTCGAGCAGATGCTCGCAATTGTCGAGCACGAGCAGCATCCGCCGACGCGCGACGCTGGCGAGCACCGCTTCGAGCGTCAGCGAGCCGATCGGCTGCGTGATGCCGAACGCGCCGGCGAGCGCGTCGGGCACGAAGCGCGGACACGCGACGGTGGCGAGCGAAACGAATACGGTGCCTTCCGGAAAACGTGCGGCGGCGCGCGCCGCCGCTTCGATCGCGACCCGCGTCTTGCCGATGCCGCCCGCGCCGACCAGCGTCACGACGCGCGCGCCCTGCAGCGCGGCCAGCACGTCGGCGACCGTCTGTTCGCGGCCGAACAACGCGCTCGGCGCGGCGGACGGCCGCCCCATCGCGGGACGCACGGGCGCGTCGCCGTCGTCCTGCCCGACGACCAGACGATAGCCGCGGCCGGGCACCGTCACGATCAGGTTCCGGTCGCCGGCCAGCGCCTTGCGCAGCGAAGCGATGTGCACCTGCAGGTTGTTTTCCTCGACGACGGTGTGCGGCCATACGCGCTGCATGATGTCGTCTTTCGATACCAGCGCACCGTCCGCCCGAATCAACAGCTCGAGAATTTCGAATGCGCGGCTGCCGATGCGCAGCAGCTTGCCGTTCGAACGAATTTCACGTCTGTCGAGAAAAACGTGAAGTGTTCCAATCCGGATCATGAGAATTTCTTGAGGGTGACATTCAACGGCGCCCCACTGAAATCGGGGGCCGGTTCGGCATCAATGCTACGGTATTTGCATGGTCGAATGATTCAAATTATCAGAATGAACGACACGAATTTTTTGAAATGACGAACAATGCCGTCGGGAAACGCTGCTTTTCGCCCCGCACCGACATGCGGCAGGGCCGCGCACGTTTCATGTGCAAATCGTGGATGCGCCGATGAATGCGATTTCGTTATATCAGACGAAACGATTTTCGATCGGCGCAATGCGGCACATTTTCGTTTTGATTGACCGGCCGGTTTATTTCAGACGCCTCTATTGTGGCCGCCGAATATCCGTCGGCTCGTTTGCCCGCGTTTGCGCGCGATTCGCCGCAGGCCGGGCCGGCCTGCGGCGCGGGCTCAGGCCTGCGCGAACGCCAGCAGTTCGTCGTTCAGCCTGGCCGCGTGCGTCAGGTAGAGCGCGTGCGGGCCGCCTTCGTAGACGCTCAGCGTCGCATGCGGGACGCGCTTCGCGGTGGCGGCGCCGGTCAGCGCGAGCGGCGCCGTCTGGTCGTCGTCGCCGTGAATCACGAGCGTCGGCACGTCGAACCGTTGCAGGTCGGCGCGGAAATCGGTTTCGGAAAACGCGCGGACGCAATCGAGCGTGCCCTTCAGCCCGCCCTGCAGCGCCATGACCGACGTCCACCCCAGCGCCGCCCGCGACACCGTCGAGCCGCCGCGGTTCGAGCCGGTAAAGAGCGGCCAGAAGCCGTCGAAAAACGCCGCGCGATCGGCCACGATGCCCGCGCGGATGCCGTCGAATACCGCGACGTCCACGCCTTCCGGATGATCGTCGCGGCGCGCGACGAGCGGCGTCACCGAGCCGATCAGCACCGCCTTCGCGATGCGGCGCGTGCCGTGCCGGCCGATGTAGCGCGCGACCTCCCCACCGCCCATCGAAAAGCCGACGAGCGTCACGTCATGCAGGTCGAGCGTGTCGAGCAGCGTCGCGAGATCGTCGGCCAGCGTGTCGTAGTCGTATCCGCTCCACGGTTGACCGGACCGCCCGAAGCCGCGCCGGTCGTACGCGATGCAGCGCAGGCCGTGCGACGCGAGATGATGCATCTGCACGTCCCACATGTCGGCGTTCAGCGGCCAGCCGTGAATGAACACGACCGGGCGGCCGCTGCCCCAGTCCTTGTAGTGAATCGACACGCCGTCGCGGGTGGTGAACGTGCTCATGAGGGTTCCTTGCGGGTAGGGAAGCCGCGGACGCGGCCGAAGCGTGCGGCGCGGCGCGTCATGCCCGGGACTGCCGGGCGACGAACTGCTCGAGCGCCGTCGCGAGAACCATCTCACGGCAGTTCGCGGGGCGTTTCTCGCCGCGCCACTGGGGTTTGTAGATCGCGTCGCCGATCCGGATCGGCTGCCCGGTGAGCGCGCAGCGTGCCAGCCTGCGCGCCTTCGCGCAGATCCAGCGTTGTTCGTCGTAGCGGCAGCGGGTCGGATCGCTCCACGACACCAGCATCGACGAATCGGTCTGCCGCTCGACGGCGACGATCGCGCTGCGGCGGCGCACGTCGCCGCTCGACGGCACCGGCGCATCGTCCCGATGCGGGCGACGCGCGCCGTCCGTGTCCCGCGTGCGCGGCATCGGCAGCATCCGGACGCCCGCGACGGGCATCGGTCCGAGCGACGTGATCATGTGCTCCCAGCGATTGAAGGCGTCCATGGCGGCATATCCAGGCAGGTGACGGGCGGCGCGGGCCCTGCCGGCCCGTTCGCGTGGCGCGCAACGTGTGGCGGTGACCCGATGTTGACGATAGCCGCCGCGCGCTGAAGAGTCCCGGTCCCGCGCTTAATTTTTCTGCAATGCGGCAAATTCGCGCGCGGCGCCGCGGCGTTCAAGAAAATTCAGCCGGATTTCAGTACGGCGCGCACCGCGTCGGGATACGCTCCCGACGGCATTCGTTCGTCCGCGCGCGCCAGTCGCCGCGCGGCGGCGCACGCCGGACGGCTGCCGGGCGGGATGGCCGCGGCCGGCCGCCACCGATCCACCATCCCGTGCGGCCTCGCCGCCGCATACCCCAGGAGTCCAGATGCATACCGAACCGACCGATGCCGTTGCGTCGGCCCGCCGCCGCGACATGCTGCTCGCCGGCGCGACGGCCGTTGCCGCAGCCGCGCTGCCCGCGATGGCGGCCGCCGCCGGCACGCCGTCCCACAGCCCCTCTTCAGCCCATGCAGGCGCGCAGACGATGAACACCATCACCACCAAGGACGGCACGCAGATCTACTTCAAGGACTGGGGTAGCGGCCGCCCGGTCGTGTTCTCGCACGGCTGGCCGCTGTGCGCGGACGCATGGGATGCGCAGATGCTGTTCCTCGTGCAGCGCGGCTATCGCGTGATCGCGCACGACCGCCGCGGTCACGGCCGCTCCAGCCAGCCGTCGCGCGGCAACGACATGAACACGTACGCGGACGATCTCGCCGCGCTGCTCGATGCGCTCGACGTGCGCGAAGCCACGCTCGTCGGCCACTCCACCGGCGGCGGCGAAGTCGCGCGCTATATCGGCCGTCACGGCACGAAGCGCGTGGCGAAGGCCGTGCTGATCGGCGCGGTGCCACCGCAGATGGTGAAGTCGCCGACCAATCCGGGCGGCCTGCCGATGGACGTGTTCGACGGCATCCGCAAGAACGTCGCGGAGAACCGTTCGCAGTTCTACAAGGATCTCGCGGTACCGTTCTTCGGCTTCAATCGCCCGAACGCGAAGGTGTCGCAGGGCACGATCGACGCGTTCTGGTCGCAGGGGATGATGGGCGGCATTCACGGCCAGTATCTGTGCGTGAAGGAGTTCTCCGAAGTCGACTACACCGAGGACCTGAAGAAGTTCGACGTGCCGACGCTCGTGCTGCACGGCGACGACGACCAGATCGTGCCGATCGACGATTCGGCGCGGCTGTCGTCGAAAATCGTCAAGCACGCGGTGCTGAAGGTGATCGAGGGCGGCGCGCACGGGATGTGCGTCGTGAACGCCGATCGCATCAACGCCGAGCTGCTCGCGTTCCTGCAGGCGTAAGCGCGCCGTCCGCCGCGGCGGCGCGCATGCCGCCGCGACGGACGCCGCACACGTGCCGTTCAGGACTTTTCAGGAAATTTCAGATCGCGCGGCGCCGCGCTCACGGCGCCCGCACCGGGCGCAGCAGGATGCCGAGCAGCGCGCCGGCGAGCGCGAACGCCATCGCCACGCGGAAGTTGTCGGCCAGCGCGAGCGTCGTGGCTTGCACGCGCACCGCGCGATCGACGAGCGCGTAGGTCGCCTGGTTGCCCGTCGCGAACGTGGCGCCATGCGCGACCAGCGACGCCGCGCCGGCCCGCAGCCGTTCGAGCGTTTCCGGATCCGACAGCGACACATGCAGACCGACGAGATTCGAATGGGTAGCCTCCCTGATCCGCTGAATCACCGCGATCGACGTCGTGCCGAGCTGCCCGCTCAGCAGGCGCGTCGTCTGCACGACCGCGCCGAACGTCAGCGCATGCTCGGCCGTCACGTGCCGGCCGAAGAACACGATGACCGATGTGAGCGCCATCGTCTGGCCGAGCGCCTGCAGCAATTGCGACGGAATGAAATCGGGCTCGGCCCATACCGGCGTGAGCCGCGAGCCGAGCGCGAACGCAATCGCCACCATCGCGAAGCCGGCGACGATCAGCCGGCGCGGGTCGACACGCTGCAGCAACAGCGCGACGCACGGCGCGAACAGCAGTTGCGGAATCGCGATCCAGCGCAGCGTATCGCCGATCTGCAGCGGGCGCAGCCCGTAGGTGCTGGCAAGGAACAGCGACGGGATGAAGCTCGTGTTGAGCACGGTGAAGCGCACGAGGCCGACGAGCACGATCAGCAGCGCGATGTTGGGCCGCGCCAGGTAGCCGAGATCGATGCCCGCGCGCGGCGACGCGAGTTCGTGGATCAGGAACGCGGCGATCATCAGGATGCCGGCGGCCAGCAGCGCGACGATCAGCGGCGACTGCAGCCAGAACAGCCGCTCGCCCTGGTCGAGCGCGATGCACAGGCACGCGAACCCGCCCGCGCCGAGCAGCATCCCGCGCGCGTCGATGCCGGACGCGAAGCGCTTGATCGGCTCGTCGGGGAGCGACAGCATCAGGCACGCGATGAACGGCACGGTCAGCGCCGCGTTCTGCCAGAACAGCCAGCGCCAGCTCAGGTGTTCGCTGTACCAGCCTTCGAGCGTGGCCGACAGGTTCAGCGACATCTCCAGATTCATCGCATAGGCGGCGATGCCGAACGGAATCAGCCGCGGCGGCAGCGTGCGCACGACGAAGCCGATCGTCAGCGGCACGAACACGCCGGACGCGAGCCCCGCGATCGCCTGGCACACGATGAACGCGCCGAATTGCGTGCAGAGCGGCAGCACGGTTTCCGCGCCGAGAAACACCACGGCGCCCGCGACCAGCACGCGGCGCGTGCCGAACATGAAGGCCGCCGCGATCGCGAGCGGCCCGACGAACATCTGCGATGCGGTGAATGCGGTGTTGATCCACGCGCCTTCGTCGAAGCCGACGCCCAGCGCGCCACGAACGTCGGCCAGCCCGAGCGACGTGATGCGCGACGTCAGCGTCGCGATGATCGCGCCGAGCAGCACGGCCGCGATCGCGGCGATCGACCGAAACGTCGGAATGTCGGAGGCCGGCCCTGCGGCCGGCGCCGGCATGGCACTGCCGGTGGCGAACGTCGTGTTCATCGTCGAGCGGCTCCCGCCTGTCAAGCTGGCGCAAGCATAACGCGGTGCGTCGAATCCTGCCCGTACAACGGAGTTTGCCGATCATGACCCCACCCTCACCCGCGCCGTCGCCCGCCGTGCCCGCGCGTTCCCGCAAGCCGGCCATCGTCGCGATCGCCGCGATCGCGCTGCTGCTCGTCACGTTGCTCGCGTACGAGTTCGACGCACGCGATCGCGGCACCGATGATGCATACGTGACCGGCCACCTGCACGTGATCTCGCCGCGCGTGTCCGGCACGGTCGAGCGCGTGCTCGTCGACGACAACCAGTTCGTGCACGCGGGCGACGCGCTCGTGCAGATCGACCGGCGCGACTTCGACGTGCGCGTCGCCGCGCAGCGCGCACGCGTCGCGCAGGCGCATGCCGATGCGAGCCGCGCCCACGCGCTGATCGAGCAGGCGGACGCGGCGCTCGTGTCGGCGCACGCCGATGCCGAAAAAGCCGAACTCGATTACGCGCGGGCACGCGAACTGACCCGCGAGACGCCGCGCGGCTTGTCGAAGCAGGAGTTCGATGCGGCCGATGCCGCGCGCAAGTCCGCCCGCGCGCGCGTCGCGGCGGCCGATGCGCAACGGCGCAGCGCCCTCGCCGCCGCCCAGGCCGCCGACGCCGCGTCGAGCCAGAACGATGCCGAATTGCGCGACGCACTGCTGCAGCTCGGCTACACGGCGGTCGTCGCGCCGTCGGACGGCTACGTCGGCAAGAAGACCGTCGAGACCGGCGAGCATGTCGCGCCCGGCCAGGCGCTGCTCACGCTGGTCGAGCCGCATCCGTGGATCGTCGCCAATTTCCGCGAGACGCAGTTGCGGCACGTACGCGCCGGCGACGCCGTGCAACTGCGCTTCGATGCGCTGCCGGAACGCGCGTTCAGCGGCCGCATCGACAGCCTGTCGCCCGCGACCGGCGCGCAATTCGCGCTGCTGCCGCCCGACAACGCGACCGGCAACTTCACGAAAGTCACGCAGCGCGTCCCCGTGAAGATCCTGCTGGACGGCCCGGCCGCGACGGAGCCGCGCATCCGGCCCGGGCTGTCGGTCGTCGTCACGCTGCAACCCGGCGGCGCAGCGCGATGAAGCGCGCCTTCGCCGTACTCGCCGCGAGCCTGCTGGCCGCCTGCTCGATCGCGCCGCAGCCGCTCGCGCCCGTCCCGGTCGGGCGCGACGGGTTCCGCCATGCCGATCCGTCGACCGATGCGCGCGCGCCGTCGCTCGCGGCGTGGCCTGCGTGGTTCGGCGACCCGCAACTCGGCCGCCTCGTCGACGCCGCGCTCGCGCACAACCTCGACATCCGCGCGGCGGCCGCGCGCGTCGACCAGGCGCAGGCGCTGCTCGGCGTGCGCGAGGCCGCGCTGGCACCGGCCGTGCGCGTCGACCCGTCGTTCAGCCGCACGCGCGTATCCGGCACGGTCGACAACGCGCTGCCGAAGCGCACGATGCACAACTGGTCGGTTCCGGTCGCCGCGAGCTACGAAGTCGATCTATGGGGACGCTTGCGCGGCGACGCCGACGTCGGCCAACAGAACGTGCTGCAGGCGGCGGCCGATCGCGATGCGGTGCGTTTGCGGGTGGCGACCGAAGTGGCCGTCGACTACCTGACGCTGCGCTACGTCGACGACGATCTCGTGACGCTCACGCGCGCGATCGGGCTGCGGCGCACCGCGCTCGACGTGATCGCCGCGCGCGTGCGGGCCGGCGCGGCGAGCGATCTCGACGGACTGCGCGCGTCCGCCGATCTCGATACCGCGCATGCCGATCTCGCGGAGAGCCGCCGGCTGCGCGAGAACCTCGTCGACGCCATCGCGGTGCTGACCGGCGTGTCGCCGACCGCGTTCGACGTCGACGCGGGCGCCGTGCCCGTGCAGGTGCCGGATGTGCCGGCCGGGCTGCCGTCCGCGTTGCTCGCCCAACGCCCGGACGTATTCGCGGCGGCCCGGCGCGCCGACGCGGCGTCGCTCGAGCTGGGCATCGCGCGCACCGCGTGGCTGCCGACGCTGACGCTGACCGCCGACGGCGGTTTCGCCACCCGCGACCTGCGCTCGTTTCTCGACCGCAACAGCTCGCTGTGGAGTCTCGGCGCGAACGTCGCGCTGACGCTGTTCGACGGCGGCAAGCGTGACGCGGCGGTGGCCGCCGCGCGGGCCGGCACGGACGTCGCCGATGCCAACTATCGCGCGACCGCGATCGCTGCGTTGCGCGACGTGCAGGACGCGCTCAACGACATCGCCGCGCAAAAGGAGCGGATCGTGCGCTACGACCATGCGGCACACGCGACGGACGCCGCGGCGCGGCTGTCGCTGAGCCGTTACGCGCACGGTTACGTCAGCTACCTGGAAGTGATCGACGCCGATCGCGATGCGCTGAATGCGCGGCGCCAGCTGATTCACAGCCGGCAGGCGCTGGCCGTCGCGACGGTGAGCCTCGTGCGCGCGTTGGGCGGCGGATGGGCGCCGCCGGCGCGCGCCGGCCGGGACGGGTTACGCGACGCGACGCAGGCCGACGCGCGATGAATGGATCGAATGGCCGGCGAGCGCGTCACACGAGCGCGAGCCGATGCGCATCCTCGCCGAGAAACCGGTGCACGAAGGTCACGGCCATCGCGCCTTCGCCGACCGCCGACGCGACGCGCTTGACCGATCCCGATCGCACGTCGCCGGCCGCGAACGATCCCGGCACGCTGGTTTCCAGATGGTACGGCCGCCGCTCGAGCGGCCATACGCGCTCGAACGCGGGACAGTCGTACAGGTCGCCGCCGGTCACGAGATAACCGTCCGGATTGCGAATGATGTCGGTGTCCTTCGCCCAGTCGGTATTCGGCGCGCCGCCGATGCACACGAACAGGCGCGTGGCCGGCAGCCGTTCGCGCGTGCCGTCGGCCGAGCGAAGCTCGATCGCGTCGAGCCAGCCGTCGCCATGCAGCGCGGCGACGCTCGACCGGTAGCGAACCTCGATGTTCGGCGTCCGCTCGATCCGGTCGATCAGGTAGCGCGACAGCGTGTCGGCGAGCGACGCCCCGCGCACGAGCATCGTCACCTGGCGCGCATGCCGCGCGAAATTCATCGCGGCCTGGCCGGCCGAATTGCCGCCGCCGACGATGAACACCTGCTCGCCCGCGCACATCGGCGCTTCGCTCGACCCCGCGCCGTAGAACAGCCCCGCATTCAGAAACGCCGGCTCCTCCGGCAGCCCGAGGCTGCGATATTCGATGCCGGTCGCGCAGATGTTCGCGCGCGCGACCAGGATCGATCCGTCGGCGAGCTCGACGCGGATCTTGCCGTCGACGAACGTCGCATGCACGCCTTCACGCATCGTCAGCAGTTCGACGCCGAACTTCACCGCCTGCTCGCGCGCGCGTTCGGCGAGCTCCGCGCCCGGGATGCCGTCCGGGAAGCCCATGTAGTTCTCGATCAGCGAACTCGTGCCGGCCTGCCCGCCGATCGCGCCGCGCTCGATCACGACCGCGCGCAGCCCTTCGGACGCCGCGTAGACCGCCGCCGACAGCCCGGCGGGCCCCGCGCCGTAGATCGACACGTCGTATTCGACGAAACGCGGGCGCGCGACCCAGCCGAGCCGCGCCGCGATTTCGGCCAGGGTCGGCTGGTACAGGCGCGAGCCGTCCGGAAAGATCACGACCGGCAGCCGGATGTCGTGCAGCGGCGCGATGCCGAGCACTTGCGCGCAGTCGGCGTCGGATGTCAGCTCGCACCAGTCGTACGCAATCATGCGCCGCTGCAGGAAATCGCGGATCGCATACGCGTCCCTGCTGCGCGGCAGGCCGACGATCCGCACGTGTTGCGGTTGATCCATGAGCGCCTCCCGAGGATGTCGATGTCGAATGCGGCCCGGCCGGTGCCCGCGCCGGACGCATTCGCGACTGTACGCCGTCGCCGCGCGCCGCGCGGGCCGCTTCATGACAATTAAGGTGCGGCCGCGACGCGACGCTGCACAATGCCGCGTACCCCTCCCGCTTGCGGCTTCGCGCCGGCCGTGCCGCAAGCGTCGCTCCCGCGCCGGCACCGGAGCGCAAGATGACCAACGCCTGTACGCATCTCGACGAAGCACGCGTGTTCGACACCGACAAGGACTACTGTGAGGAATGCGTCAAATCGGGCAGCCGCTGGGTACATTTGCGGATGTGCCTGATCTGCGGGCACGTCGGCTGCTGCGACTCGTCGCCGAATCGCCACGCGAGCCGGCATTTCCGCGAAACCGGCCACCGGCTCGTCCGCTCGATCGAGCCCGGCGAGCGCTGGATCTGGTGCTACGCGGACGAAGTCGTCGCCGGCGAAGTTCCGTCGTAACGCGACACGCGGCGCCATCGGTGCCCGTTCATCCCCGATTCGCCCCCGATTCCGGGCCAAGGGTTAACACGACTCGATCACGGCTTTGCGCTGCGCCGTTTTCGACCTACAATTTATCGAACGATAACTTATCCTTCGATAAACAAGAGGTTCGTCATGCCCGTATCTCGACTCGCGCATTACTCGATCCGCACGCCCGATCTCGAAGCATCGTGCCGCTTCTACGAACGCGTGCTCGGCTTCAGACGCGGCTACCGCCCGCCGTTCGACTTTCCGGGCGCGTGGCTCTACCTCGGTGACGACGAAGCCGATTACGGCACGGTCCACCTGATCGGCATCGATCCGGCCAACCCGAACGGGCTCGCCGCGTATCTCGGCGACAAGCCCGTGCCGGCCGCGGGCACCGGCACCGTCGACCACATCGCATTCGTCGCGACCGGCGTCGAGGCGATGTGGCGCACGCTGCGTGCCGAACACATCGCGTGGCGCGACCGCACCGTGCCGAGCCTCGGATTGCATCAGGTCTTCATCGAGGATCCGTCGGGCGTGACGATCGAACTGAACTACCCGGCCGCCGAAGTCGCCGGCCTCGACATGCGCGGCGCCGCAGCGCCCGCCGCTACCCGTGGAGACTGACATGAGCATCCATTCGACGCATCGCAAGGCCGCCATCGTCGGCGGCTCGCTGGGCGGGCTGTTCGCCGCGAACCTGTTGCTGCGCAACGGCTGGGACGTGGACGTGTTCGAACGCGTGCCCGACGCGCTGTCCGGCCGTGGCGCCGGCATCGTCACGCATCCGGAGCTGTTCGACGTGCTGCGCGCGGCCGGCGTGCGCGTCGACGCATCGATCGGCGTGAACGTCGAATCGCGCGTCACGCTCGCGCGGGACGGCTCGCTCGCATCCGAGCGGCAACTGCCGCAGACGCTGACCGCATGGAGCAAGATGTACCACGTCCTGCGCGCCGCGCTGCCCGACCAGCACCATCACGCGGGGGCCGTCGTCGCCGACGTCGCGGACGGGCCCGAGCACGCCACGCTCACGCTGGCCGACGGCTCGGTCGTGCATGCCGACCTCGTCGTCGCGGCCGACGGCTTCCGTTCTGCGATCCGCGAACGATTCCTGCCGCACGCGCGCCTGCAGTACGCGGGCTACGTCGCGTGGCGCGGCCTCGTCGACGAGCGCGAACTGTCGGAGCGCACGCACGCGACGCTGTTCGACAAGTTCGCGTTCGGCCTGCCGCCGCGCGAGCAGATCCTCGGCTACCCGGTCGCCGGCCAGCACAACAGCACGCGTCCCGGCGAGCGCCGCTACAACTTCGTGTGGTATCGCTCGACCCGCGAGGACACCGACCTGCCCAACCTGCTCACCGACGCGACGGGCAAGCTGTGGGCGACCGGCATTCCGCCGACGCTGATCCGCCGCGACGTGCTCGCCGACATGGAAGACGCCGCGCATGCATTGCTCGCGCCGCAGTTCGCGGAAGTCGTGTCGCGCGCCGCACAGCCGCTGTTCCAGCCGATCTACGACCTCGAGGTGCCGCGCATGGCGTTCGGCCGCATCGCGCTGCTCGGCGATGCCGCATTCGTCGCGCGGCCGCACTGCGGGATGGGCGTCACGAAGGCCGCGGGCGATGCGCTTGCGCTGGTCGGCGCGCTGGCCGCGCATGCCGATCCGCTGGATGCACTGCACGCGTACAGCGAAACGCGCACCGCGTTCGGCGCCGCGATCGTGGAACACGCGCGCCATCTCGGCGCATACATGCAGGCGCAACTGAAGAACGACACCGAACGCGAGATGGCCGAACGCTACCGTACCGCGGAAGTCGTGATGCGCGAAACGGCCGTGCCGCCGCGGTTCTGACCGCCGGCGGGCGCATGGACGACGTCTCGCGCCCGCCGCATCGCGCCCCATCCAATACCGACAAGGAGACACCGTGAACCGTTCGATTCCGGCCGCCGCCGGCCCCGCACCCGATCAGGACGTGCCCGCCGCGGCCACGCATCCGCTGCTGCGCGATGCCCGCTTCCGCCATCTCGTCACGCGAAGGCGGCGATTCGCGTGGTCGCTGACCGCCGTCATGCTCGCGCTTTACTTCGCGTTCATCCTGTCGCTGGCGTTCTCGCCGGCATGGCTCGGCCGGCCGATCGTGCCGGGCCGCCCGACCACGTGGGGCATCCCGGCCGGCTTCGGCATGTTCGTCGCGACGTTCGCGCTCGTCGCGCTGTACGTGCGGCGTGCGAATGCGGTGCATGACGCGCTCGTCGCGTCGATCCGCGACGGAGGCGGCCAATGAAACGCACCTTCGCCATCCTCCTCGCTGCAACCGCGAGCGCAGCCGCGGCGCCGGCGTTCGCGGCGGGCTCCGCGCCGCTCGCGCACCCGCACAATCCGGTCGCCATCGGCATGTTCGTGCTGTTCGTCGCGTCGACGCTCGTCATCACGCGCTGGGCCGCCCGCCAGAACCGCAGCGTCGCCGATCATTACGCGGCCGGCGGCCGCATCACCGCGCTGCAGAACGGCTGGGCGATCGCCGGCGACTACATGTCGGCCGCATCGCTGCTCGGCATCTCCGCGCTCGTGTTCACGAGCGGTTACGACGGGCTGATCTATTCGGTCGGCTTTCTCGCGAGCTGGCCGATCATCCTGTTCCTGATCGCGGAGCCGTTGCGCAACCTCGGCAAGTACACGCTCGCCGACGTCGTGTCGTACCGGCTGCAGCCACGGCCGATCCGCGCGTTCGCCGCGTCGAGCTCGATCGTCATCGTCCTGCTGTATCTCGTGTCGCAGATGGTCGGCGCCGGCAAGCTCGTCGAGCTGCTGTTCGGGCTCGACTACACGGCCGCGGTGGTGATCGTCGGCGTGCTGATGGTCGTCTACGTGTTCTTCGGCGGCATGCTCGCCACCACGTGGATCCAGATCGTCAAGGCCGTGCTGCTGCTCGCCGGCGCGGCATTCATGGCGTTCATGGTGCTGAGCCGCTTCGGCTTCAGCCTCGACGCACTGTTCGCGCAGGCGCTGCGCGTCCATCCGAAGCACGCGGCCATCATGCGGCCGGGCGGCCTCGTGTCCGACCCGGTGTCCGCGGTGTCGCTCGGGCTCGCGCTGATCTTCGGCACGGCCGGCCTGCCGCACATCCTGATGCGCTTCTTCACGGTCGGCGACGTCGGCGCGGCGCGCAAGAGCATCCTCCATGCAACCGGCATCGTCGGCGCCGGCTATGCATTGATCATCGTGATCGGCTTCGGCACGATCGCGCTCGTCGCGGCGGACCCGCGGTATCACGATGCGTCCGGCGCGGTGGCCGGCGGCGCGAACATGGTGGCGATCCATCTCGCGCATGCGATCGGCGGCAACTTTTTCCTCGGCTTCATCTGCGCGGTCGCGTTCTCGACGATTCTCGCCGTGGTCGCGGGGCTGACGCTCGCCGGCTCGTCGGCGATCTCGCACGACCTCTATGCGAACGTGCTGCGCCGCGGCCAGGCGACCGACCGCGAAGAAATGCGCGTCGCACGCGCGACGACGCTGGTGCTCGGCGTGCTCGCGATCGTGCTGGGCATCGCATTCGAGAAGCAGAACATCGCGTTCATCGTCAGCCTCACGTTCTCGATCGCCGCCAGCTCGAATTTCCCGGTGTTGCTGCTCTCGATCTACTGGCGCGGCCTGACGACGCGCGGCGCGGTGGTCGGCGGCACGATCGGGCTCGTCACGGCGGTCACGCTCACCGTGCTGAGCCCGACCGTCTGGGTACAGGTGCTCGGCCACGCGCACGCGCTCTACCCGTACGAATATCCGGCGCTGTTCTCGATGGCCGCCGCGTTCGTCGCGATCGTCGCGGTGTCGGCCACCGACGGCTCGGCCCGCGCGCGACGCGAACGCGCGCGGTTCGACGCGCAGCTCGTCGCATGCGAACTCGGCGCCCTCCCGCGCCAGGGCACGCCACAACACGACAATCACGACCTGGAGACGATCCGATGACCTGCCCCTGCTGCCTGCCCACCGGCCGGCGCCGCATGCTCGGCACATTCGCCGCGCTTGCCGTCGCGGCCCTTGCCGGACGTCCGGCCGCGGCGGCGCAACCGGCGCCCGCCTCGGCCGCTGCAGCCATGCTGCCGGCCCGGCGTCCACGCGCGATCGACATCCACGCGCACTATTACCCGGAAAGCTTCTGCGACCTCGTCGGCGGCGAAGGCAAGCGGTTCGGCGGCGCATTCGCGTGCGACGACACGACGTTCACGTTCCGCACGCCGGCCGGCGGCCTCGGGCCGCTGCCGATGAAATTCATCGACGTCGACGCGCGGCTCGAGGACATGGACGCGTCGGGCGTCGACGTGCAGGCGCTGTCGCTGAGCGTGCCGATGGCGTACTGGGGCGACCGGCCGTTCAACGCGAAACTGGCGCGCACGTGGAATACGGCCGCGTCGCGCGTGCACCAGCGGCATCCGGCGCGCTTCGTCGTCCTCGCGACGCTGCCGATGCTCGACGCGACCGATGCGATCGACGAGCTCGAGCGCGCGTCGGCGCTGCCTGGCGTGCGCGGCGTGTACATGGGCACGAACATCGACAACCGCGACCTCGACGATCCGCAGTTCGCGCCGGTGTTCGCGCGCATCGAGCAACTCGGGCTGCCGGTGTTCCTGCACCCGCAGCAAACCGTCGGCGGCGCGCGCCTCGGCGATTTCTACCTGAGCAACCTGCTCGGCAATCCGTTCGATACGGCAATCGCCGCTTCGCACCTGATACTCGGCGGCGTGCTCGACCGCCATCCGGCGCTGCACGTCACGCTGCCGCATGCGGGCGGCGCGCTGCCGGTCCTCGCCGGCCGGCTCGACGCCGGGTGGACCGTCCGGCCGGAAACGCGCCGGCTCGCGCAACAGCCGAGCAGCTATCTGCGGCGCTTCAGCTACGACACGGTGTCCCACTCGGGGCCGGTGCTGAACTTTCTGATCGAGAACGTCGGCATCGACCGGCTGGTGCTCGGCAGCGACTATTGCTTCGACATGGGCTACGCGCAACCGGTGCGTTTTCTCGACCGGCTGGACCTGCCCGACGACCAGCGCGCGCTGGTGCTCGGCGGCAATGCGGGCCGGCTGCTGCGGATCTAGCGCGTGCGTGCCGGGTGCCGCCGAACCGGGCCGGAACCCGTTCAGAACGTTTCAGCCGGGTTTCAGGAAATGACGCGGGCGTCTGCGTAGACTGGCTGCAAGAGCAACCGCGCTGGCCAGCCTGCGCGCCTTTTCGATTGATGGAGTGACAACGTGGATCCAGTTGCCAATCACCGCCGCGCAGCCACGCGTTCGCGGCCCGGCCAGCCGACGCACGACGCCCCGGGCGCGCCGCGCACGACGTGCGGCGCACCGCTTCGCGCGGAGCGCACATGAAGCACAAACGACTCTGGTTCGGCGCGGCCGGCATCGCGATCGCGGGCATCGCGGTCGCGATCGGCATCATGGTGCGGCCGTCGATCGCGCCGATCGATCCGCCCGCCCCTGCTTCGTTCGATCCGCAACTGGTGCGCGCCGGCGCGCGGGTCGTCGCGCTCGGCGACTGCATCGTGTGCCACACCGCGAAGAACGGCAAGCCGTTCGCGGGCGGCTTGCCGCTCGCGACGCCGTTCGGCACGATCTACGCGACCAACATCACGCCGGACGCCGAAACGGGGATCGGGCGCTGGTCGCGCGACGCCTTCGCCCGTGCGTTGCGCACCGGCATCGGCCGCAACGGCCAGCCGCTCTACCCGGCGTTTCCGTACATTCATTTCACGCGGATGTCGGACGACGACATCGCCGCCGCATACGCGTACCTGATGACGCGCGAACCGGTACATGCGACGGCGCCCGCCAACGACCTGATCTTTCCGCTGAACTTCCGGCCGCTGGTCGCGTTCTGGAACGTGCTGTTCCTGCGCGAAGGCGCGTATCAACCCGACCCCGCGCAGTCCGCGCAATGGAACCGCGGCAGGATGCTCGTCGACGGGCTCGGTCACTGCGCATCGTGCCATTCGCCGCTGAACGCGATCGGCGGCGAGCAGCGCGGCCGTGCATTCGACGGCGGCATCGTCGACGGCTGGGAAGCGCCGCCGCTCAATGCGCTCGGCCAGGCCACGCGCCCCTGGACACAGGCGCAGCTCGTGACCTACCTGCGCACCGGCCGCGCGAGCGAGCACGGCGCGGCGGCCGGGCCGATGCTGCCGGTCACGCGCGATCTCGCGACGGTGCCGGTGGAGGATGTCGAGGCGATCGCCGCATACATCCTGTCGATCCAGAAGCCGGCGACCGCGCGTGCGGCCGCGGCAACGGCCGCGGGCGAACACACCGCGACGACGCCGGCCGCGCAGCGCGGCGCGACGCTGTTCCAGGCATCGTGCGCGCAGTGCCACGGGCCGGCCGCGCCGATGCAGTCGATCGGCGAGCGGCCGACGCTCGCGTTCAGCACGGCAGTCAACGCCGATACGCCGCGCAACGCGATCCAGATGATGTTCAACGGCATCGGCTGGCACGGCGAGGACACGCTCAACTACATGCCGTCGTTCATCGACCAGTACGACGACGCGCAGATCGCCGATCTCGCCGCGTACGTGCGCGAGACCTATACCGATCGTCCCGCGTGGGCGGGCGTCGACGCGATGGCCGCGAAGCTCAGAAAAGAGGACACCGCACGATGATTACCCTCACCGTCAACGGCGTGCGGCACACGCTGGACATCGATCCGTCCACGCCGCTGCTGTACGCGCTGCGCAACGACCTGCACCTGCACGGCGCGAAGTTCGGCTGCGGCCTCGGCCAATGCGGCGCCTGCACCGTGATCGTCGACGGCAAGCCGACCTTCTCGTGCCTGATGCCGGTGGCCGCGGTCGGTTCGCGCAGCGTGCGCACCATCGAGAGCCTCGGCACCGCCGAGCATCCGGGCCCGCTGCAACGCGCGTTCATCGAGCACCAGGCCGCGCAGTGCGGCTACTGCATCGCCGGGATGATCATGCGCGCGCAGGCGCTGCTCGAACGCAATCCGAAGCCGACCGAACAGGAACTGCGCACGCACATGGAACCGAACCTGTGCCGCTGCGGCACGCACATGCGGATTCTCGCGGCGGTGCGCTCGGTCGCGGGGCTGCCGGCCCCCGAACCGGCTTCCGCTCCCGTCACGATCAGCAAGGGGCTGTAATGAATTCCCACGACGACATCGACGAAGGCCGCCGGCACTTCATCGTCTCCGGCGCGCTGTTCGTCGCGTTCAGTCTCGCGCCCGCGTCGCGCGCGGCCGCGCAGCTGGTGATCGCCGACGAAGGCGCGGCCGTGCACGTGGCGAAGGCCACGCAGGCGCTCGCCGGCAGCCTGAAGACCAATCCGCTGCTCGATGCATGGGTCAAGATCGCGCCCGACGGCAAGGTCACCGTGTACACCGGCAAGGTCGAGCTCGGCACCGGCGTGCGCACCGCGCTGCTGCAGGTGGCCGCCGAGGAACTCGACATGAAGCCGTCGCTGATCACGTTCCTGACCGCCGACACCGGCGCGTCGCCGGACGAAGGCTTGACCGCCGGCAGCCATACGATGGCCGACAGCGGCTCCGCGCTGCTGAACGCGACCGCGCAGGTGCGCGCGCTGCTGGTCGAAGGCGCGGCGAAACGCTTCGGCGTCGATCCGCGCGTGCTGACGACCGCCGACGCGGTGATCACGGCGCCCGACGGCCGCACGATGACCTACGGCGACGCGATCCGCACGGTCGACCTGCACCGCAACGCGACGCCCACGTCGCCGCTGAAGAGCCCGGCGACGTTCGCGGTGATCGGCACGTCGCTGCCGCGCGTCGACATCCCGAACAAGGTCACGGGCGGCGTCAGCTACGTGCAGGACATGCAGCTGCCCGGCATGCTGCACGCGCGCGTCGTGATGCCGCCGGTGTACGACGCGAAACTGCTGTCGTTCGACGAAGCCGCGATCCTGAAGCTGCCGGGCGTCGTGCGGATCGTGCGCAACGGCAGCATGCTCGCGGTGGTCGCGCAGGGCGAGTGGCAGGCGGTGGTCGCGCAGCGCGCGCTCGCCGCCGGCTGCCAGTGGTCGCCGGGCCGCAAGCTGCCCGAGCGCAGCACCGTGCACGCGGACCTGAAGCGAATCTCGACGCAGCGCATCGAGATCGCGAACACGCACGCGGCCACCGCGCCGGCCGCAAAGACGCTGAACGCGACGTTCCTGAAGAACTACCTGTTGCACGGGTCGATCGGGCCGTCGTGCTCGGTCGCGCATCTCGAGAACGGGATGATGACGGTGTGGACCCACTCGCAGGGCGTCTATCCGCTGCGCGACGCGCTCGCGGAGATGCTGTCGATGCCGAAGGCGAACATTCGCTGCATTCACACCGAAGGCTCCGGCTGCTACGGCCACAACGCGGCGGACGACGTGGCCGCACATGCGGCGCTGATCGCCGCCGCGATACCGGGCAAGCCGATTCGCGTGCAATGGATGCGCGAACAGGAACACACCTGGGATCACTTCACGCCCGCGATGGTGACCGAGGTCAGCGCATCGCTCGACGCGAGCGGCCGCATCGTCGACTGGAACTATGCGCTGTGGAGCAGCTCGCACAACGAGCGGATCGTCAACGCGGGCCGGCTGCTGCCCGCGCGCATGCTCGAGCCGCCGTTCGTGCCCGCGCCGTCGACGCCGATGCTGCAACCGGAGGGCGGCGGCGACCGCAACGCGATCCCGCTGTACGCGCTGCCGAACCAGCACATCGTCAACCACTTCTCGCCGACGATGCCGCTGCAGACGTCCGCGATGCGTTCGCTCGGCGCGCACACCAACGTCTGGGCGATCGAAAGCTTCATGGACGAGCTCGCGCACGCGGCCGGCGTCGATCCGGTCGAATTCCGGCTGCGCCACATGGAAGACCATCGCGCGCGGCAGGTGATCCAGCTCGCCGCGAAGCACTTCGGCTGGCCGCGGCCGCCGCGCGCGCGCAACCGCGGCGTCGGCTTCGCGTTCGGCAAATACAAGAACCTGATGGCCTACGTCGCGATCGCGGTCGAGGTGTCGGTCGTGCCGGAAACCGGCCAGGTGACGCTCGAACACGCGGAAGCCGCCGTCGACGCGGGCCAGATCGTGTCGCCGGACGGCATCCGCAACCAGATCGAGGGCGGCATCGTGCAGGCCGCGAGCTGGACGCTGTACGAGGCGCTGAAGTACGACACGGAACGGATTCGCAGCTTCGACTGGAGCAGCTACCCGATCCTGCGCTTCTCGGCCGCGCCGCAGAACGTGAAGGTCCATCTGGTCAATCGCCCCGGCGCGCCGTTTCTCGGCGCGGCCGAGGCGTCGATGGGGCCGACCGCCGGCGCGCTGGCCAACGCGATCTTCGACGCGACCGGCCAGCGCCTGCGCGAAATGCCGTTTGCCGGCGACGCGCTGAGAAAGCGCATCGACGCGTAGCGGTCGGTCGCATTCGCTGCGCGACACGCCCTATCCGATACACGACAAGACGGCGCCGGCACGCACCGGCGCCGCATGCCGACAGGCGGGAGAACTTCCGACGATGGATACCTTGCTTTCGATGCGCGTGTTCACGCGCATCGTCGAAACCGGCAGCTTCACGCGCGCGTCGGACACGACCGGCCTCACCACGCCGCGCGTGTCCGCGCTGCTGAGCGCACTCGAGCAGCATCTCGGCTGCCGGCTGCTGAACCGCACCACGCGCCGCATCTCGCTGACCGAGGACGGCCAGGCGTATTACGAACGCGCCGTCGCGGTGCTGCGCGAGATCGACGACATGGAGGCGTCGGTGTCGCAGGCCCGCAACGTGCCGCGCGGCCGGCTGAAGGTGAACCTGCCGCCCGCGATGGCGAAGCAGGTCGTCGTGCCCGCGCTGCCGGCGTTTCTCGACGCCCATCCGGACATCATGATCGAACTCGGCGTGACCGACCGGCAGATCGACCTCGTCGGCGAAGGGGTCGACTGCGTGGTGCGCATCGGCGCGCTCGACGATTCGGGGATGATCGCGCGGCGGATCGGCAGCCTGACCACCTGCACGTGCGGCTCGCCCGCGTATTTCGCGCGGTGCGGCGAGCCGGAGACCGTCGACGATCTCGCGCAGCACGTGGCGGTCAGTCACATCTCGGCCGACACCGGGCGACCGCGCCCGTGGGATTACGTCGTCGACGGCGAGCCGCGCATCGTGCAGATGTGCGGCACGGTGGCCGTCAACGACGCGGACAACTACATCGAGTGCGGCGTCGCCGGCATCGGCCTGATCAAGACATCGCTGTACCTCGTCGAGCCTTACCTGAAATCGGGCCGGCTTCGCGAGGTGCTGACCGATTTCAACGCGCCGGCCAGGCCGATTTCGGTGCTGTATCCGCCCAATCGCCACATTCCGGTCAAGCTGAAAGTGTTCGTCGACTGGCTCGCGGGCCTGTTCGAGCAGATTCCGACGCTGCAGGGCAAACGCGGCTGAACCGCTGCGGCGCGGCACCTTTGCGTGCCGCGCAACACTCGATTGCGCGGCGTCTCGCTTCCGGTTTTATCGATTGATCAATAGTATGGACGGCAATGCGGTGCACCGTATCGCGGCCGGGCGAGCTCGATGCCCGCGCGACGCTTCGGTGTCCGGCCTTTCCCTTTTCCAGGAGTCGATCATGTCAACGGATTCAACACCGCTCGCGCCGCCCGCGCACGGCGTCAAACTCACGCAGGGGCTGATCCTGCTGTTCGCGTTCAGTTGCGGCGCGATCGTCGCGAACCTGTACTACGCACAGCCGATCACCGAGCTCATCGCGCCGAGCCTGCACATGTCCGGCAACACGGCGAGCCTGATCGTGTCGCTGACGCAGATCGGCTACGCGCTCGGGCTGTTCTTCATCGTGCCGCTCGGCGACCTGCTCGAAAACCGCAAGCTGATGATCGTGACGGCCGTCGTGTCGATCGCGAGCCTCGCGGCGGCCGCGTTCGTGCGCACGCCCGGGCTCTTCCTCGCGATTTCGCTGCTGATCGGGTTCAGCTCGGTGGCCGTGCAGATCCTCGTGCCGCTCGCCGCGCACCTCGCGCCCGACCATTCGCGCGGCCGCGTCGTCGGCACGATCATGAGCGGGCTGCTGCTCGGCATCCTGCTCGCGCGGCCGCTGTCGAGCGTCGTCGCCGACGCGTTCGGCTGGCGCTTCGTGTTCGCGGCCGCGGCCGTGCTGATGACGCTCGTCACGGCCGTGCTCGCGCTGACGATTCCGTCGCGCCAGCCCGATCATCGCGCAACCTATTTCGAACTGATCGGCTCGCTGCTGCACCTCGTTCGCACGATGCCGGTGCTGCGTCACCGCGCGTTCTACCAGGGCCTGATGTTCGCGTCGTTCAGCCTGTTCTGGACCGCCGTGCCCGTCGAGCTGACGCGTCACTACGGGTTGTCGCAATCGGCGATCGGCCTGTTCGCGCTGGTCGGCGCGATCGGCGCGACGTCGGCGCCGGTGGCCGGACGCCTCGCGGATGCCGGCCATACGGTGCGCGCGACGCTGATCGCGCTGGTTGCCGGCGCGCTCGCGTATGCGGTCGGTGTCGTGCACGGCGCCGGCCTGTACGGGCTCGTCGTCACCGGCATCGTGCTCGACTTCGCGGTGCAGATGAACATGGTGCTCGGCCAGCGCGAGATCTACGCGCTGCATGCGGCGAGCCGCAACCGGCTCAATGCGCTGTACATGACGAGCATCTTCGTCGGCGGCGCCATCGGCTCCGCGCTCGCGAGCCCGCTGTACGAACACGGCGGCTGGCCGCTCGTCGCCGCGGTGGCCGGCGCGTTCCCGATCGTCGCGCTCGGCCACTACCTGCTCGTCGGGCGGCCGCATGCGCAACGTCACGCCGTGGGTTGATCCATCGTTACCCATCGAATCGATCCGTTCGCGGGGCGCAAAGCCGCCCCGCTCCCCGTCGAACCACAGGAGTCCATCATGTCTTCCCTGCTCAGTGCCTATGATCTGCGCGGCCTCGCGCTGCCGAACCGCGTCGTGATGGGGCCGATGACGCGCTCGCGCGCGCCGTCGCGCGGCCTGCCCACCGAACTGATGGCCGAGTACTACGCGCAGCGCGCGTCGGCCGGCCTGATCGTGACCGAGGCCACCAACGTCAGCCCGGCGTCCGCCGCATTCGAGCTGACGCCCGGTCTCGTCGACGATGCGCAAGCCGCCGCGTGGAAAACCGTCACCGACGCCGTCCATGCGAACGGCGGACGCATCTTCGCGCAGCTGTGGCACGGCGGCCGCGTCAGTTCGCTGACGCTGCTCGGCGGCGCCGCGCCGCTGTCGCCGTCCGGCGTGAACGACGACCTCGAACAGTTGCAGGTGTGGGCGCAGTTGCAGAACGGCTACTACACGAAGATTCATGCGACGCCGTCGCGCGCGATGACGACCGATGAAGTCGTCGCGGCCGTCGACGAATTCCGGCAGGCCGCCGCGCACGCGATGGCCGCGGGCTTCGACGGCGTCGAGATCCATGCGGCCAACGGCTATCTGCCGCACCAGTTCCTGTCGTCGACGCTGAACCGCCGCGACGATCGCTACGGCGGTTCGGTCGCGAACCGCGCGCGCTTTCTCGAGGAAATCGTCGACGCGGTCGGCGGCGTGATGCCGCTGAACCGCGTCGGCGTGCGCATCTCGCCGTACGCGAAATACAACAACGTGCGCGACGCCGATCCGGACGCGACGCTCGCGTACGTCGGCCGGATGCTCGACGCGGCGGGCGTCGCGTACCTGCACGCGGCCGACACCAACGGCTGGAGCGGCGAGCCCGATCTGCCGCGCATCGTCGAGCACGCGCGCCGGTCGTTCCACGGCACGCTGATCGTCAACGGCGGCATTTCGCCGGACGCGGCGAACGCGCTGATCGACGCGGGCGACGCCGATCTCGTCGCGTTTGCGCGCGCGTATATCGCGAACCCGGATCTCGTCGAGCGCATCGCGGCCCGCGCACCGCTCGCGGAGCCGAAGGCCGCCGGCTGGTACGGCGGCGACCGCGCCGGCTACGTCGACTATGCGCGGTACGATGCGGCGCCGTCGCACGCGTGACCCGCACATGCGGCGCGCCACGTGCGGCATCCCGCGCGCGGCCGCGCGCCGCAGCCGGTCGAGCGTGCGGCTGCCGCACGCTCGACCGGGGCCGTCACATGTCGTTCCACCGCGCGCCCAGCACGCGGCCGCAGAAATTCGGCCGATGAAAATCCGGATCCGCGCGTTCGAGCACGTCGGCGCTCCACGTGCCGAAGGTCGACTGCGGCCGGTGCGCGACGCCGCGCGCGACCAGGTCGAGAAACGCTTCGGGGAAATCGCCCGCGCGCGGATACGCGGCAAGGAGCGCGTCGCGCTCGTGGGCCATGTACGCGTCGAAGTCGGTCGCCATCAGGTCCGTCGACACCGCGCACGCCAATGCGCGCGCGAGCGGCGACGCGCGGACGGCCACGCCCGGCGTCGTATGCAGCGCGATCGCGTGCCACACGTCGTCGCGCATGCGCCGCGACCGGCGATGCCGCAGCAGCAACGCGTGCGCGGCATCCGCGCCGTCGAGCTCGTAGCGTTCGGTCGAACGGCCGTACGCCGGGCTCAGCCCCATGTTGGCGTACATCGCGGCGACATACAGTGCATCGGCATCGCACGCGTCGCCCGCCCGCCGCGCGGCGAGCGACGCGAACACGAACACGCGCGCCGCGTGATCGACGAGCGCGGCGGGCAACGACGCGCGGGCCGCGTCGGCTGCCTCGACCGCAACGGGCGTGCGCGGAATGCGAACGCCGGCCACTTCGTCGCCGGTGGCCGATGCGCGCGGGTGCGCAGCATTCATCCTGTCTCCTTCATGCCCCGCGCACGGGGCGGAAAATCGTTCAATGCACGGCGGCGTGCGTCGCGCACCGGCACGCGCCGCTCAAAACGCGACGCAGCAGCGGCCGAAGGCTTCGCAGCGTTCGGCGGCCGCGCTTGCGGTCGGATAGCGCGACCGCGCGAAGCGGCGTCCGTGACCGCGCGCGCGGCACGCATCGATGCCGGGCGCCGCGCATGCGTCGCCCGCCGCCGACGCGTGCGGCGCGTCGCGGCCGCCGGCGCCCGCCGCATCGGCGACGCCGCCTGCGGCGACCGGCGACCATACGGGGCTGACGGGCGGCGGCGGCGGCGCCAGCGGCGAGAATTCCTGCTCCGCGTGCACGACCTTGCCGTCGACGACCGTCAGCACCGACGACAACGTCGGGATACGCCGCGCGTCGACCGTGAAGTAGTCGTCGCTCAGCACCGCGAAGTCGGCGTATCGGCCGGGCACCAGCGCGCCCTTGCGATGCTCGTCCGCGGAGAACCACGCGCTGCCGACCGTGTAGCGGCGCAGCGCCTCCATCCGGCCGAGCCGGTTGCGCGCCGGATACAGCGCGGTGCCGCCCACGCTGCGCCCCGACACCATCCAGTACAGTGCGACGAACGGGTTGTAGCTCGCCGCGCCCGTCGCGCCCGAACCGGCGCCGACCGGCAGCCCGGCCGCGAGCATCGCGCGGATCGGCGGCGCGCGCGTGGCCGCCGCCGCCCCATGGCGCGCGATGAACGCTTCGCCCTGGAACGCCATGCGCGGCTGCACGGTGATGCCGCCGCCGAGCGCCGCGACGCGCGCGATATTGGCATCCGAAATCGTCTCGCAGCGGTCGAAGCTCCAGCGCAGCCCGTCGAACGGCGTGTCGCGATCGATCGCTTCGAATACGTCGAGGAAGCGGCCGATCGATTCGTCGTAGGTCGCATGCAGCCGGAACGGCCAGCGGTGACGCACCAGCAGCCGGACGATCGCCGCCAGCTCCGCGTCGACCGACGCGGGCAGGTCGACGCGCGGTTCGAGAAAATTCCCGAGATCGACGGCCGAGCACAGCAGCCGCTCGCCCGCGCCGCTCGTGCGCAGGAATGCGTCGCCGCGGTCGGGTGCCGTCAGCGCGATCCATGTCGCGAAGTCGTCGAGCTCGCGGCCCGCGTGCCGCGCGCCCAGCGCATACGCGATGCGCGTCGTCAATTCGCCGCGCCGCGCGAGCGTCGCGACCGCCGCATAGTCGTCCGGATACGCGAGACCGTCGCCGCCGGCGTCGATCGCGCTCGTCACGCCGACGCGGTTCAGCGCGCGCATGAACTGCCGCGTCGAGTTGACGCGGTCGTCCGCATCGAGCATCGGCGCGCGGGCGAGCGCCGCGCCGAGCACCGCCGGGTCCGGGCGCGCGAGCAGCAGCCCGGTCGGCCGCCCATGGCGGTCGCGCCGCAACTCGCCGCCGGGCGGATCGGGCGTGTCGCGCCCGTAGCCGAGCGCGCGCAGCGCGGCCGCATTCAGCCACGCGCTGTCGGCCAGATGCTGGATGAACACCGGCGTGTCGGGTGCGATCGCGTTGAGCTCGGCCGCCGTCGGGCCGCGCTTTTCCACGAACTGCAGCGCGGTCCAGCCGCCCGCCACGCGCGCCCAGTACGGCGCGGGCGTGCGGCGGACCTGACGGCCGAGCAGCTCGAGCGCGTCGGCGAGCGACGGTACGCCGTCCCAGCGCACCTCGAGGTTGAAGTTCATGCCGCCGCGGATCGCCTGCAGGTGCGCGTCGATCAGGCCCGGAATCACGGTACGGCCGTTCAGATCGATTCGGGTCGTGTCGTCGTGCGCATGGCGCAGCACGTCGCGATCGTCGCCGGTCGCGACGATGGTCCCGTCCTTCACGGCGAGCGCGCGGACGAACGAGCGCTGTTCGTCCTGGGTCGCGATCTTGCCGTTGAACACGACGAGGTCCGCCGAACGCGCGGGTTCCGTCGCTCTAAGCACCGTCGGGTCTCCCGTGCGCGCCCGCGCGCGACGCCGCACGACACGCGCGGCTTCCCGCGGCGCGCGCGTCGGCACGCATGCTGCGATCGCGCGGCCGCCCTGCCGTACTCGGTTCGCGCATCGTCATGCCGCCTGCTGCGCCGCGTCGGCGGCATCGCGTCGTGCATGCGTCAGGCACGGCGCGGGCGGCGCATCCGGACGGACGAAGTTCTGCACGCGCAGCAAGCGGCGCACGTCGTGGGCGCGCGAATGCGGATCGAAGTGCCGCGCGACTCCGGCGACGAGCGCCGACGCCTGCGCGGTGTGGCCGCGCTCGATCAGGTGATCGGCGAGATCGAGCGAACCGCGCAGCGCCCACATCGCGGCGCCCTGCGCGTTCGCGGTCTGGATCGCCATCTGCAGATGACGATGTCCGTCCGCCTCGTACGCGACGGCGAGATCCGCGCCGACGGTGCGCGCCTGCTCGAGCATCGCGACGCCTCGCACGCGCAGCAGTTCGGGGACGAACAGGTGCTCGCCGTGCGCGCGGCAGCGCGCGAGCGTCGCATCGAGCCGGGTGCATGCTTCATCCGCGCGGCCGGTCCGCACGAGGCCTTCCGCGTACGCGACGGTCAACGGCGCGAGCACGCGCCGGAAGCCGCTCGCCTCGACGCGCCGCAGCGCCGGTTCGAGGCGCGCGAGCCCGGCGCCGGGATGGCCGGCCTGGACGTCGAACTGACCGGTCAGGCATTCGGCGTGACTGCGCCAGATGTCGAAACCGTGCGCGTCGGCGGTCGCGCGCAGCGTCGCGAGATAGTCGGAGCTGATGTCGTGATCGCCGTAGCGCAGCGCGATCGGCACGGCGGCCGCGCCGAGCACGATGCACAACGCGAGCGGCGACGGGCCGCGGCGCGCATGCTCGACCGCTTGCGCGGCGACGCGCATCGCGTGCTCCGGCTCGCCTTGCATCCACAGCAGACGGATCAGCATCGTGCGGCCCAGCGTCGCCATGTCGACGCCCAGCGCGGCCTGCGCGCACGGCGATTCGCCCACGTCGGCGAGCTCGGCCGTCACCGCTTCCAGCCGCTCGCGCGCCTGCGCATGCTCGCCGAAGTAATGCAGCGACGTCGCGACCATCGTGTTCGCCAGCAACCGCTGCGACCGGTCGCCGCGCCGCTCGGCCGCGCGCTCGAAGCGCGTCGCGTAGCGCAGCGATTCGTGAATGTCCGACAGCGTCAGCATCGTGTTCCACAACCCGACCAGCGCGCGCGCGTCGAACGCATCGTCGCCGATGTGCGCGGCGAGACCGAGCGTGCGGTCCCACATCGCGGCGGCGGCCAGCGCGTCGCCGTCCGTATGCAGCAGCGCCGACGCGCAGGCCGCCCGCAGCCGCATCTCGCGCGCGGCGTCGACCGGGTCTGCCGCGCCCGTGTCGAGTTCGTCGAGCACCTCTCTCGCGCGCGCCGTGCATGCGCGCATTCGCGACGGCTCCAGCAGCGCGCGCGCCAGCCGGTCGGGCTCGGGCACGGCTGCGGCCTCGGCGGCGTCCGCCGGTTCGTCTACCGCTTCGTCCATCGGTTCGTCCACGGCCAGCGCGCGCGCATCGGCAGGCGGCACGTCGGCGGGCGTCACGGGCGCGACGAGCCGCACGGGCGCGCGCTCGCGCTCGTACGCCGCATGGCGCGCGACGATGCGCTCGAACTCGCCTTCGTTGTGCAGCTTTTCGAGCGCGTACGCGCGCGTCGATTCAGTCAGCCGGTAGCGCGCATACGCACCATGAAACTCGACGGTCACCAGCGATTTCGCCACCAGTTCGCCGAGCACCGCGATCATGTCCGCGGCCGACGTGCCGGGCTCGGTGGCGACCGCGTACGCGGCATCGAACGAAAACGGCCCGATGAAGCACCCCATCCGGCGAAACAGCGCGCGCGCGGGCCGATCGAGCAGCACGTAGCTCCAGTCGAACGTCGCGCGCAGCGTCTGATGACGCGGCAGCGCCGAGCGCAGCCCGCCCGTCAGCAGGTTCAGCCGGTCGTCGAGACGCGACGCGACGACCGCGAGCCCGAGCGTCGCCACGCGCGCCGCGGCCAGTTCGATCGCGAGCGGCAGCCCGTCGAGGCGCCGGCAGATGTCGCCGATCAGCCGCACGCCGGCTTCGTCGACCGTGCAATCCGGCGCGGCCGCGCGCACGCGTTCGAGGAACAGCTCGACGGCCGAGCAGCGGACGATTTCGTCGGCGGACGCGTTGCCGTCCGGCACCGCGAGCGGGCTCATGCGCAGCACCGCCTCGGCCGAGATGTGCAGCGGCTCGCGGCTCGTCACGAGCACGCGCAGCGAGCCGGCGCTCGACGTCAGCGTTTCGACGAGGCTCGCCACCAGATCGACGATGTGCTCCGCGTTGTCGAGCACGAGCAGGCAGCGCGACGTCGCGAACGCGTCGCCGATGCGGTCGATGGCGGGCACGCCGGGCGTGTCGAGGCCGAGCTCGGCGGCGAGCGCGATCAGCATGTCGTCGCGCGTCGACGCGCGCGCCAGTTCGACGAACAGCACGCGCTCGCGCGAGCGGCTGCGCACGCCGTGCGCGACGCGCACGGCCAGACTCGTCTTGCCGATGCCGCCCGCGCCGACGAGCGTGACGACCGGCGTGCGTTCGAGCATGTCGACGATCTGCGCGAGTTCGGCGTCGCGCCCGACGAGCGGCGCGAGCAGCGACGACGCGGGCGCATCGGGTACATCGGGCGTATCGGGCGAGGCGACGACGGCCGGCGCCGCCGCGACGGCCGGCGCGTCGACCACGGGTACGAGGTCCGGGCCGGACGACGCGCTCGCCACCAGCAGGTAGCCGCGCCCGGGCACCGTCTTGATCAGATCGCGGCTCGTGCCGAGCGCCTTGCGCAGCGTCGCCACATGCACCTGAAGCCGGTTTTCCTCGACGATCAGGCCCGGCCAGACCGCGTCCATGATGTCGTCCTTCGACACGACCGAACCGCTTGCACGGTGCAGGACTTCGAGAATGTCGAGCGCGCGCGCGCCGATGCGCAGCGACGCGCCGTGCTGACGAATGTCGCGTTGCTCGAAATCCACAGACAAAGTTCCGATCTGGATCATGGCCGCCTCCGGTTCCCTCGGGATGGCTGCCCGATGAACGCGGCAGTTCACCCGGCAGGAAGTCCGCGTCCGGCGCGCCGTTGCACCGGACGGAAAATGTCGAATTCCGGACCGAGTGTAGACGGATGGCCATCGAAAATCTTGAAGGAAAATGCGCTCTGCCCGCGCATTTCGGGCGGGCGCGACCGGCACGATCACTTGCGTGTAAAAGTGGGGCGCTATACTCTGCCGGGCCGCTCGCGCAGGCGTTGAGCCGGGTGGCGCACTCGCCGCGCCCACGCATTGAAAGCAATTTGTCAGGATGGCGAGCGGACGTTTATGCAAATTCATTTTGAACGTTCGCGTGCGCATCTAAACTGGACTCGTCATTTCATGTTCCGAGTCCCTCGCTGGGGAATTCCATGTCAGACTCCGTCATCGCCGCGCCGGTGGCATCGCCTCCGCGGCGGCCCAAAGACACGCTCGGCTGCGTGTCGAGCCTGCTGGCAAAGGATGTCGAGACGGCATCCGGCGGCCTGAGGCTGCACCGCAAATGCATGCGCGAGGCGCACGTCGAACGCATCGAGATGCCGCCGTGCGACCGCGGCTTCCTGGTCGGCGTGTCGCTGAGCGGCGGCCACCGCCGCACGCTCTATGGGCGCGCCGGCGCGAGCGAGCGCCGGTTCCAGCATCACTCGATCTACATTCGCGACTTCTCGCGCCATTTCCACGCGGATCTGTACGGCAACTTCGACTTCGTGCTGGTCGAGCTGCCGCATGCGTATCTCGAACACGTCGGCCCGGAGCACGGCGGCCAATCGATCGGCGGCCTCACGTGCCGTCCCGACGTACGCGACCCGGTGCTCGGCCATCTCGCGCACGCGGTGGCCGACAGCCTCGACGCGGGCGGCCCGCTGAACGCGCTGTTCATCGAACAGATCGGGCTCGCGATGGGCACGCATCTGCTGCGCCGCTACGGCAACGCGCGCACGCGCGAGCTCGAGCGCAAGGGCGTGCTGTCTGCCGCGAAGGTGGCGCGCGCCCAGGAGCTGTTGATGGAAAAGGCTGACCTCGGCGTATCGATCGAGGAAGTGGCGAACGAATGCGACCTGTCGCGCGGCTATTTCATCCGCGCGTTCTCGCGCACGACCGGCCGCACGCCGCACCAGTGGCTGCTCGAACAGCGCGTGACGCGCGCACGCGAGCTGATCGAGACGTCCGACATGACGCTGGCCGACATCGCGGTCGCGTGCGGCTTCGCCGACCAGAGCCATCTGAACCGCGTGTTCGCGCGGATCGTCGGCCATCCGCCCGGCGCGTGGCGGCGCGCACGGTCGCGCTGAAGCATATAGGCCCGGCGCTGCTCCCATCGATCCGCCTTCCCGGTAGTTCGCGAATCTGGATGTATGCCCCATGCCGGGATTGAAGCAATTGCACGGATCCAGGTCCATGTAATGCTGCTTCAACGCGGGTTTGGCGACATAGACCGACATTTGCGTGTATGCAGGACCACGTTGCACGAGTGCACCGCCCGAGTTATTGCAGACGCCACCGAATACCGAGGCGAGTCGGTCACGCCTGAATTAGAGGACGTCCCCCAACCGAGGGCAACTTAATCGTTATGATGGACACGCGTTGCTGCTCGATTTCCTGAGGAGAGGGGAAGGTTGAGCTGCGGCGCTCGTCAATGCACTCGACTGACATATCGATCTGTCCCATATTCAGTGTCCGCGTAGCGTCGCGCGGATCGTGCCGCATGCTAATCGCAATGCCGCCTCGGTGGGCGGCGTGTCGGCAAGGCCATCGAGCACCGTGAAATCGTGAATCGTGCCGAGGCAGCGAACCGCGCTGACGCGCACCCCGGCGAGCATCAGCTTGCGGGCGTAGGCTTCGCCGTCGTCACGTGCGACATCGTTTTCGGCCGTGACGATCAGCGCGGGCGGCAGGTCTTCGAGATCCGTGTAACTCGCGTTTAGCGGCATTGCGATTGTTTCGCCGAGGTTGTCCAACGGAAAGCGCGTCCGTGCACGCATGCCCGTGGTCGGTGTGGTCAAGCTCGGACCGCCCGCATATCTCGCTGCCGACGCGCCCGCCGTGCTTGCGGAAAGCGTCGGACACAGCATGATCTGAAGCGCGATACGGGGGCCGCGGCGCGCCTTGACGAGCAGCGCGAGGGTGGCGACGAGATGACCGCCCGTGCCTTCGCCCGCGACGATGAGGGCGCCTCCGTCGAGATTCAATGCACGTGCGTGCTCCTGCAGATGAACGAGCGCGGCGAATGCCTGCTCGTTTTGGGTCTGAAAGCACGCAGCGGGCGCGGACGTGTAATCGACCAGTACGACGGCCGCCTCGGCGTCGGTGGCGATCCTGCGCGCCAGCCGGTTGTCGCTTTGGCCACCCGCGAAACTCGCGCCGTCCGGCAGGAAGAGCACGGCGGGCAGCGGAGTGGGCGCCGCCTGCGGCGGCCGCACGATCCGTATCGTGAAGCCCGGATCCGCAGCACCCGCTGTCAGCGCGATTTCTTCGGCGTGTATCGCGTCCGTCGCATCGCCGTTTGCCCATTCGCGCAAACGCTCTGCCGGAACCCCTGCCTCGGCGGCATGGTCGACGAACGATTGCGTTTCCGCATCGAGAACCGGATACGAGTCCGCGGATCTGATCAGGCCCGGTGCGGCGTCTTCGGGCAGACGGGCAGACGTGAAATCGTTCATGGCGCAGTTTCCGATGAGTGAGCTTGCTTGTCGATCCGGCGCCGTTGGCCGTCGACAGAACAAATTTTCATCGGATTCCCGCACGAGCCACAGTTAAGCGTTGCTAAGAGCCGTTAAGCCCATGTCCAGCAAGGCGTTCAGGCTACCGACGCGCGCTTCGAGCCGATTTGCCGTCGCTTCAGGTCCGCACACCGCGCGTTGCCGCGGCCTCCTGCAAATGCCCCTGCAACCACGACGGCGTGTCCGCCCGTCCCGCTTCGATCAATGCGTGTGCGCTCGCTGCGTCGCCGGCGCGCGCGAACACTTCGAGTTGCATCGGGGTGGCGCCCGCCGGCGTGACAGGTCTGCCTTCGTGAATGGCCTCGAAGCCCTCGCCCCATTTGTCCCAATACGCGAGACCGCGCCGGCGCGTGCGCTCGCGAAGCCGCGCGGTCCATTCGCGCGCAAGCGCCACTTCGCCTTCCCATGTCGCGACGGCGATCGAGCCGATCGCGAGCCCATAACAGACGGTCAGATCGTGATCGATCGCGAGCGCCTCCGTCGCGCAGTCGCGCGCGAGCGCCATCGCCGCGTCGGTCTCGCCCTGCAGCCACAGAATGCGCATCAGAATGGAAATCGCAGCGATATGCGCGTCGACCTGCGCGTGATTCGCGTGCGTCGCGCGCACCGGATCCTTGTCGCGCGCCATCACCGCTTCGATCAACGCGCGCGCGATATCGTGGTCCCCGAGGAAGTGATGTGACAGCGCACACATCCGGTCGGCGGTTTGCGTCGTCGAAAAATCACCCGTCCGTGCGGCGGCAGCGCGAAACGCACGCGCATGTTCGAGGCTTTCCGTGTACGCGCCCGCGAGCGTGCGATGCGCCCACACGCCCCACAGCATGCGCAATGCGAGCCGGTCGTCGCCGAGGCGCTGCGCGGCGGCCTGTGCGGCGTCGAATGCGTTCGCCATCGCCGCCGTCGGCCCACGCGTGTGCCACAGCGCGTGACCGTACGCGGCGAGCAGCTCGATATGCTGCGCCTTGCCCGCCAGATCCGAGTTTTCCGCCGCGGCGATCGCGCGCTCGGCCATCCGGAGGAACTCGTGAGGGAGCGAAAGATGAAACCACAGCGGCGCCGTCGCGATCAGCAGGTCGATCGCGAGCTGCGGCTCGCGATCCTGCGCGGCCGCCCAATCGAACGCGGCTCGCACGTCGTCGATTCGCTGGCTGTGAATCGCAAGCCACTGGCGCGGCGCCTTGCCTTCCCACGCCGCCACGGGGTCGGCAAAGATCGCGCAGCAGTACAGCGCATGGCGGCGGCGCGCGTCGTCGAGTTCGTCCGCCTCTTCAAGTCGCATATATGCGTAATGGCGCGTCGTGTCGAGCAGTCGATACGGATGGTCCGGATCGTCGATCGCGCAGGCGATCAGCGACTTGGCGATCAGGCCGGTGACGGCGTCGAAGGCGGCGAGTTCATCGACGTCGCCACCGGCCGCGACAGCCGCCGCGGCATCCATGCCGAACGCGGCCCGCATGACCGAGAGGCGGCGCAGCACCTGGCGCTCCTCCGGCCGGAGCAATTCATAGCTCCAGTCGAGCGTCGCGCGCAGCGTCTGCTGGCGCGGAAGCGCCGTGCGGCGGCCCTGCGTGAGCAGCGCGAAACGGTCGTCGAGCCGCGCTGCAATCGAATGCACGTCCATCAGGCCGACGCGCGCCGCCGCAAACTCGATCGCGAGCGGGATGCCGTCGAGCCGTCGGCAAATATCGATCACGGGGGCCAGATTCGCGTCGCTCAACGCGAACCGGTCATTGGCGGCGCGCGCACGGTCTTGAAACAGCGCGATCGCCGGGAACTGCACGGCATCGTGGAGGCTCACGCCTGCGACCGTTTCGGGCGACGGCAACGCGGCGAGGCGATGGACGGATTCGCCTTCCGCGCGCAGCGGCTCGCGGCTCGTGACCAGCAGATGCACGCCCGACGCGCCTTGCAGCAGTTGCTCGGCGAGCACGGCAACGGCATCGATCAGATGCTCGCAGTTGTCCAGCACCAGCAGCACCGGCGACGCCCCGAGCGCCTGGATGAGATCGGGTACCGGATCGCCGCTGGAGACGGCCACGCCGAGCGCCGAGGCGATCGTACTGGCCGCGCTCGCGGCCGCGGAAACCGGCGCGAAATTGACGAACACGGCGCGCATGCCGGTGCGCTGGGCGAAGCGATGCGCGATGGCCACGGCTACCGTCGTCTTGCCCATGCCTCCCGGGCCGGCGATGGTGAGCAAGCGTCGCTCGGGCAAGTGGTCGGTCAGACCTGCGATGACGTCCTCGCGGCCTATCACGCGAGCGAGCGTGACCGGCAGACCGCGTGAACCGCTTTCGGACCCGTTGGAAGGCTGGGCGGCGTGCGTATGGGGCCGTGGTGCGGCAGGGTCCACTGCGTCGGCACGGGTAACGGGCGCCGCGAAACGATAGCCGCGTCCGGGTTCGTTGACGATGTAACGCGCGCCGTCCGGTCCGTCACCGAGCACCTTGCGCAACGCCGACAGATGCACGCGCAGCGCGCCTTCCTCGACGACGTTGTCCACCCAGACGCTGTCGCACAGATTGCGCGTCGAGACCAGCGCGCCCGCCTGCTCGACGAGTACGACGAGAATGTCGAGCGCGCGGCTGCCGATTTTCAGCGGCGTCCCGTCCTTGAGCAGGATTCGTTGCGGGAATTGCAGCGTAAAAGGGCCGAACGCGAGGCTGTAAGGAGCGGTCATCGAGAGCGTCGTCGCGCGGGTTGAGGGTCGGCCGTGTCGACCAATACGGTGCGCTGGGCGCGCACACTGACGCAAAAACAGCCAATCATTACTCAAAAGCTCAGTACGCGCCCTTAAAAGATCTTAAAAAGAACCGCTTTGTTGCAGCCGACGACGATTGGCACGGATTCGGGCGCCGACTTAGCAACGCTTAACAAGTCGTAACTGGCCCGATGCGCGTCTGCCCGCCAATATGGCTCCATGCAAGCCAATCAATGATCGGAGGTCGATATGGAGCGTCTGAAAGCACTGGAGGTATTCAAGGCAGTGGCGGACCACGGCAGTTTCACGCGGGCAGCGGACGCCACCAATCTTGGCGTACCGTCGGTCAGCCGCGCGGTGCAGGATCTCGAAACGATGCTCGGCGTGCAGCTCTTCAACCGGACCACGCGCCGCGTCGCGTTGACCACGGCGGGCCATGCGGTGCTCGAGCGCGTCACGGGCGTCCTGTCCTCCTATGAAGACCTCGCGCGTACCGGCAGCGACGAAGCCGGCGATTGCGCGGGTAACGTCCGCATCGAGGTGCCGGCAATCTTCGATACCGCCCGCCTCACTTCCGTCCTGGTCCGCTTCATGCGCGCCTGGCCGAAAGTACGGGTCGACGTGCGGCGCGTCGATCACCTGGCCGACACGCTCGGCGATCTTGCCGACCTCGCGATCGTCGTCGGTCGTTCGGCACCGTCGTCGTGCATCGCGCGATCGCTCGCGGCCGTGCCGCTCGGGCTCTATGCGAGTCCTGCGTGGCTCGAACGGACCAACGATCTCGCTCACCCGCTCGATGTGCCTGCCGAAGCTTGCCTCGCGACGGGCGCACAGCATTCGGTGTGGACGGTCAGCCATGCAGCATCCGGGGACAGTGTGACGCTTGCCGCGCGCGCGGCGCTGCGCACGAATTGCCCTCATGCGCTTCTCGCGGCGGCCGTCGACGGCGAGGGGCTAGCCATCCTGCCCGACCCGCTCGCACGAGCGGCGCTCAATCGCGGCGAACTCGTGCGTGTGCTCGATGCGTGGCAGGTGGCGCCACTGGAAGCCTGTCTCGTTTACCGGTCCAGACGCAATCTCCCCGCGCGGGTGCGCAAATTGACCGAGTATTTGCTCGACGCCTTCGGCGAGCAGCGCGACGAGATCGGCGCAATGGCGGCTGTACCGAACATGGCCCGGATGGCGGCGACGCAGGCGACGCTCACGCCGTGCGCAGCTTGATGAAGATTTTGCTGATACGAATGCAGGGGGAACGACGAAATGATGGTCGATTTTGCTGGATGTCTGCTGGATGTGTCGTCGCGGTATCTCGGACTCGCGATCCAGAACCGGACGGTCGTGGCTTGCGTCGACGCCGGACCGGGACACGCAACGCGCCTGAGCGATTCGCATCGTGGCGCGTCGTCCTCCAGAATGCCGCAGCATGCGCATGCCGCCACGGAGGTGGCCTCTCCGCTGTAGCCGGCCCGTCGGAGAAGCGGTGTGACGGCACTTCGTGTGCGATGACGAAGGACGCCGGGCCGTCACCGCACCGGCGTCGCGTCGTAGTTGACCGGCACCCAGTCGTATTGCGCACCCTCGCGGCGCAGGTGGCCAAGCCCCGGAAACGCGATATGCGCGGCGCCGACGAGATAGCGTCGATCGGCGACGCGCTTCAGCGTGTCCCGCCGCGTACGGCGGGCGGCGCCGGCATCGCTGTCGTACTGGACCGTCGCGTCGACGTCGCGCAACTGGATCGCCGCCACGTGCACGATATCGCCCCACGCGAGCAGGCCCGCGTTCCCGCTCTCGATCAGATAAGCCGTATGCCCCGGCGTATGGCCGGGCATCGGCACCGCGCGAATGCCGGGCGCGAGCGTCGCTTCGCCGCGAAACGTCTTGAAGCGGCCGGCCGCGACGTAAGGGGCGACCGCCGCGGCGGCCGCGTCGAAAAACGACGCGAGGAACGCCGGCGCCTGCGCCTTGTTGGCGGGATCGAGCCAGTACGCGGCCTCGACGGCGTTCACGCGCACGACGGCATTCGGAAACGTCATCGCGCCATTCGACGCGATCCCGCCGACATGGTCCTTGTGCAGGTGCGTGAGCAGCACTTCGTCGATCTGCGCGGGCGCGTAGCCGGCCGCGCGCAGGTCGTCGATCAGCTTGCCGCAGCAGTCGCCGTACAGCGTGCCGGCGCCCGCATCGACGAGGATCCGCTTCGATCCGGTATCGACCAGGAACGCGTTGATCGATCCCTGCACGGGCGGCTCCAGGAACGCGCGGTCGAGGTCGCGCCGGATCTCGTGCTTCGAGATGTCGCGAAACACCGTGTCGACCGGAAGCGGATGAGTGCCGTCGGACAGCGCGATCACCGTGAAATCGCCGATCTTCTGCCGGTAGAAGCCGGGAGGCTGCTGGCCCGCGCCAGGGGCTGGCGCTGCGGATTGCGTTTCGGTTTGCGCATTGGCGTGGGCGTCGGGCTGCGCGCCGGCCTGCGCGAACGCCGCAGGCGCCGACAGGCCCGCGCACCCGGCCACGATCAGCAAACGGGCTGCATGCGCAACGCACGCGTGCCGGAACAGGGTCTTCATGCGATCTCCGCGACGAACCGTGCGCGCGCCCGGTCACGAACGGACCGACCCGTGCAACACGCAATGTCGCGCAGCTTATCGGGCGTCGTGGCGAAAATCCTGAGCGTCGCCTGAATTGTCCTGAAGACGCGGCACGCGCGCGCGGCCGCCGCACCGGCCGGCGCTAGAATGCGAACCGCATGCTACGCGACGTTACGACCCGCACAAGGGCCTGTTCACGCTAATAACGGGCTTGCGAACGTGCCTTTCCGCCCGCAGTGCAAGGAGTAAGGAGCGCCGTTTGGCCGTGCCAAACAAGCGACGCACGACGCCGCAATGTGGGCGGAAAGGCGCGTTCCCCTGTTTGGAAAAATGCATTCGTGGGGCTGCCCCCGGAAGGGCCGATCGCCGCGTCATGCTCCTCGCGAATACGTCGAGTATTCGCTTCGTCGCAATCCTTGCGCTCGGCCCTTCCGGGGGCCAGCGCAAGCCCGTTATTAGCGTGAACAGGCCCTAGCAACCCCATGGACAAATTCTCCGCGCTGCGCGCATTCGTCGAAGTAGCGGAAGCCGGCGGCTTCTCGAGCGCGGGGCGCCGGCTCGATCTCGCCGCTTCGTCCGTCGTGCGCGCAGTGGACGCGCTCGAGGCATCGCTCGGCACCGTGCTGCTGAACCGCACGACGCGGCAGGTCACGCTGTCCGACGCGGGCGCCGTCTACTATGCGCGAGCGAAACGCGTGCTCGGCGAACTCGCCGATGCCGACGCGCTGGTGGCCGACCGCGGCGACGCGCCGTCCGGGCCGCTGCGCGTGTCGGTCCCGGTCGCGTACGGGCTGCGACGCATCGCGCCGCACGTCGCCGCGTTCGTCGCGCGCCATCCGAAGCTCGACCTCGACCTGCAACTGACCGACGAACGCGTCGATCTCGTGTCCGCGCGGATCGACGTCGCGATCCGGCTCGGCGACGCGGCCCCGACCGCGGAAGTCGTCGCGCGGCCGCTCGGCACGTTCCGGCGCTACGTGGTCGCGAGCCGCGCGTACCTCGACGCGCACGGCACGCCCGCGACGCCGGGCGAACTGGTCGATCACGCGTGCCTGCGCTTTCATTTCGGCGTCGACCAGCAGACGTGGACGTTCGCCGGCGCGCAACGCACGACACAGGTCGTCGTCACCGGCCGGCTGAAATCGAATCACAGCGAGGTGCTGCGCGAGGCCGCGCTCGACGGCGCCGGTATCGCGCTGCTGCCCGACTGGCTCGTCGACGCGGATATCGAAGCGGGCCGCCTGCAGCGGCTGTTCGATCAGTACGACGTGACGCCGGGCTCGGCGCGCGCGGTGATCACCGCGCTGTACCTGCCGAACCAGCGCGGCTCGAAGCGCGTGACCGCGTTCATCGATTTCGTCGAATCGCTCGCCCGCGCGCAGCGCTGACACGTGCGGCGCGGAGCGACACGACGCGTCACCAGCCGAACTTCGCTTCCATCCCGAGATAGTCGGCATTGCGCGCACCGAGCGCACGAATCGACGAGCCAAGCTGGAAGTGCACGGCCTCGAGCGCGAGCGCGACGTTCGCGTTCACGAGCCAGTCGACGCGCGCCTGCGCGTACATCCCCGTCCACGCACTGCCCTTGCCGGCCGTGCCCGGCACCGCCGACATCCCCTGACCGTAGATCGCGTCGGCGGTCGTCTGCCGCCACTGGAAGCCGACGGCGGTGAGCACCGTCACCGAGCTGGCCGGCTTGAACGTCAGCGACGGCTTCACGTGGATCAGGTTGCTGTATCCGGTGTAGCCGGCGAGCGTGAAGTAATAGCCGTTCGGAAACATCGGGTTGAACGTGCCGACGCGCCGGTCGCCCGGATGCGCGTCGCCCGACGCGCCGTCGACCTGGATGCCGACGCGCGGCGTGCCGGCCGTCTTCGCGAACGTGTAGCCGCCCAGCGCGCCGAACGCCCACGCGCCGACCGTATCCTGCCCGACGTGGCCGGTCTGCAGCATCGCCTCGACGTCCCAGTCGAACCCGTCGGTCTTGCCCGCGTAGCGCATGTCGAACACGTCGCGCCGCTCGGTGCCGGATGCATCCGGATAGCGCGCGTTGTCGCGCGTATAGCGCGACCAGTACGCGGACAGATCGCCGGGCCCCGTTGCGGTGCGCTCGACGCGCACGCCGTCGAATCGCAGGTGCCGGTTCGACACGTCGTCGAACACGGCCGCATTGCGATACTGCACCGGGCGCGTCACATAGCCGATCAAGCGCCATTTGCCGATTTCGTAATCGGTCCACAGTCCGTCGTACGCCTGCCGCACGTTCGGGCCGTCGCGCACCGACACGAAACGCTGCAAGTCGAACGCCATCTCCTGCCGGCCGATCCGCGTCTTGAACGTGCCGGGCCCCAGTTGATCGACGTACGCGACGAACGCCTGCTCGATATCGAGCTGATCCTTGTCGACCGGGCCGACCGTGTCCTTGCCGAACGGCCGCGCATCGACGAACTGCACGAACGCCTGGAAGTGCCCGCGATAGCGCAGATCGGCATGCACGTTCGCGCGCTGGATCACGTAGTTGTCGTCGTGCGCGGCGCCGAGGCCGAACAGCGGCGCGTTGTTCAGTTCGAAGCGCTCGCGCAGGTTCGCGCCGAGCGACAGGTAGGTCGACGGATCGTCGCCGAGCCGTATGTATTTCAGCGCGTCGAACGGCTTGCGCGGCACGCACGGATTCGCGAGCACCGACCAGTCTTCCTGCCAGCGGTTGAACGACACCGTCGGGCGCTTCGCGGTGCACGCCGCGGCGGCGGCGGCCGGCGACGCGGCCGCGGCGGCCGCCGCCACATCGGCATCGGCGCCGACGGCCGATCCCGCGTGCAACGCGGCGCCGCCCGCCAGCACGACGCACGGCAGCGCGCCGCGCCACGATCGCTTCATCGGCCGGCGCACCGTCATTTCGACCGCGCGTGGATTTCGGCGACGTAGCCGCCCGGGAACTGCACGAGCGCCGCGTCGCGACCGTCCGACTTGAACGGCGGCACCAGCACGGTCACGCCCGCGGCTTCGGCCTGCTTCAGCGTCGCGGCGAGATCGGCGACTTCATAGCCCGTCATTTCGCGCCCGAACGGGTAAGGCAGGTGGCCGTCGGTCGCGAGCACGGTCATCTTGCCGAAGCCCGACTCGATGCGAATGCGGCGGTACGTATCGTTCGGCCGGCCGATCTCGATGCCCGGCGCATGGCGCACGTCGGACACGATCTTGCCGTGCGAGAACGCGGCGAAGTTGCGTGCGAGCTTGCTCGCGCTTTCCGGCGATACGTACACGCGGTTCTCCGGCACCGTCTGCAGCGGGTCGTAGTTCGGCGCCTGCGTGTGCCAGTACAGCTGCATGTTCACGCCGCCCGGCCACCGGACGATCGCGTCGCGGCCGATCGGGTCGGGGAACGTCGTCACGACGATGTCCGCGCCATGCGCACGCGCCGACTTCACCGCGACGTCCATGTCGGTGACGAGATAGCCGGTGCGTTCCTCGCAGAACGGATACGGGATCGGCGTCTTGAAACCGAATACCGAGATCGTGCCGACCGGCGTCAGCACGAGCTGCGACATCGTCTGGCTCGGCGTCGGCGTGACCTGGAACACGCCCTGCTTCGACTTCTTGCCGCCGAACGTCGCGACGAAGCTGTCGGTGAAGCGATCGAAGTCTTCCGGCGCGACGCACACGTGGGTCGTGTCGTACTGCGGGCCGACCGCGATCGCGGGGGAGCGCGCGGCGGCGGCCGGCGACGCGATGTCGTCGAGGTGGGTTTCGTCGGCGAATGCCGGCGCGCCGGCCAGCAGCGCGGCGAGCACGGCCGACGACGCGGCGGTCATGCGCAGCAGGTTGCGCAGGTTGAATGAACTCATTGGTTTTCTCCGTGATGTTGACGCGCGCGGCGTGGCGCCGCGCGCGGATTCTGATTCAGCGGGATGCAGGCCGCTCATCCGGGCGGCCCGGACGACAGGCGAGAAACACGCGCACCGCGAGCGGCAGCGCGCGGACCCATGCCGGGGAGTTGAAAGCGGTATGCACGCGATATCAGATCGCCCAGCACGAACAGCCGAACGCGCCCCAGAAGCCCTTCGCGTCCGACGTCGGCAACGTGCTCGCCCATGCGCTCGCGTGCGCATGCTGGTGAAGGTTGCATTCGTTCGC
>NZ_JAGIQE010000033.1:0-67998 GCF_017815075.1 Burkholderia sp. AcTa6-5
TGTCGGACCATGCAACAAGCGCACGCCGGGCCGGTCTGCAAGCGCGCAGAATAGCGACGTCGCGTCGGAAAAACCGATGATCGTCTTCGGCGTCGCGATCTCGTCGGGCAGGTGCTCGAGCAGATGCGCGCAACCGAATCCCCCTCGCGCGAACCAGATGATATCGATTGATGCATACCAAGCGTTGGCGTCGCCCAGCACGGACGCAATGATCCGGCTTGATCAATACTCTGCATCCCTCAAAGAATGACCCGCGTGAGTAGAGCCAGCACACCCAATCCCGTTATGACACTGAGCAAGGCGTTGCGCCAGCGGAGGTAGCTGAGGGCTACGGCTGCAAGCGCAATGACTTCTGCGCCGAGCGGTGCCGTCGAATGGCTTCCCGCGAGGGAATGCGTGACGAGAATTATCATCACGCACAGCGGAAGCTCTCGATTCAGCGTTGTCATCCATGAGCTGCGAAGCACTGAACGGTGCAACAAGAGCGGCAGCGCCCGCAGTGCGATGGTCAGCACGCTCATGATGCCAACCGCCATCCAGTTTTCACTCGTTCCAATCATTATTTCAGCCCCCGGTTGCCGTCCATCGCCAGCGGGAATGCAATCGCTCGCATCAACAACAGGACCAAGCCGATTCCCAATGAAACAATCAATGCGTAGTTCGGGAACATCGCCTTCGCGACAAAGTACGCTCCAACACCGATGGCTGCCGGTACCCAGCTGCGTCGAGCCAGGTACTGCTCGATGGCGAGAATGGCGAAGAGCGCCGGCAGCGCAAAATCCAGGTTGGGAATCCACCGTGAAACGTGATTGCCGAGTAGCACACCCAGCACCGTGCCGCCGATCCAGTAGCCATGATTGACCAAACTAATCGCCGTCGACAAGGACCGTCGTTCCGCCTCGGGTACGGTCGACAGCACGGAATAATTTTCATCGGTGAGCGCCGCGATGACATAGAACCGACCGGCAAGCGACTTCGGGAGATGATCCAGCAGTGGAATGGCGTAGAGTATGTGCCTCAAATTGATCAGCAGCGTGCTAAGGGCAACCGTGCTCAATCCGCTTGCGGCGGTAAGCATCGGAACCGCAGCGAATTGCAGCGCGCCGGCGAAGATGAACACGCTCATTGCAATCACGAGCACGGGCGCAAGTCCCGCTTGACACGCAAGTACGCCGAACGCAAAACCGGTTGGAATGTAGCCCATCCCGACCGGCGTCGTGAGGCGCACGATCAATTTTCGCCTGCTTGTCATCGTGTCATTGTCCAATCTCGACGGATGACGCATCGTGCACCAGCGCATCCGATGTCTTGTAAAGCGAAAACGATTTGATCAACGGACGAATCGTTTCCTCTGGGCCAAAGAGGCCGACACACACAATGCGGTTCTCCCCCGGTGAGGCCGTCCATGTCGCCGATTGCTGCTCGGACGCGCTCGCGCCAAGCATCGAGTCAATAAAGGCATTGTGTGCGACATCCGCTTGCCTCAGCTGCACCACCAGCTTTTCCAGCTGGCTCGAGCGCTTCGAGCGAAGCACTATGACGGGAAACTCGCTAATACGACTTTCTACGCCAAATGCCGGGCTTGGATAAGGCAGCAGATTCCAGAATGCAGCACCATTCGCTCCCGTCAGACCAAGCACGGTATGAGCGACGGCATTGAGTATGGTGGGCGCCGGAAACTCCGTATTGACGACCAGCACCGTTTTGCTGGAGTTATCGAGATACTTTATTTTAGCTCTCCTGAGTTAATCGCAGCGTTCTCCGCGTTATCAAGTCCGCGCACATTCGGGATCGAATACGTACAGGTAATGCTTTCGAGCCACGAAAACTGATGTTCGATCATCCCGTGCATGCCCCATAGTTCGCGCAGCGCAAAGCCGGCTCTATCTCCGCTGTCGATCGCCGCCTGTCGCAGGTACAGACTATATGACCAGTCTCGCGAGTTCTGGCCCGCCATATGTGCCAGATGATGCCAATCATGTGCGGGGAGATCCGCGACCAAGCAAGCGACCCGCACCGGCAGATGAAACACTAGCATCCTTGCCACCCATCCGGCCACGCGAAGGACGTGAACGAACCGACTGTAATTGCTCCCGGATGCGAGTAACGGAAACCGCTCTCCACAAAATCGACCCCAGCACCGGCTTGCGTATTCATGCCAGTCAGCGACCGACTCTCCCGCGATGTTCCAAGCGTGTTCAGTCAGGAACTGCAGCAGGGCGCTGACATGATAGATGAAAAACATGGGTACGAGCACAGCGATGATATAGGCTTTCCATCCCGCCAATACGATCAGCGCGGCATGGCCTGCCAGCATTGCCAATGCTACAAGCGTCTCAGCCAGCCTGTTGCGCAGAAACACCGATTCGAGGCGTGCACGCGCAAACATGATGTGGAACACCGGGCTCGCGACCGTCATCCAGAGATTTACCCAAAGCTCGCCTCTTTCCCGCCCGGGGATGAAGCCGAGCTTTGCCAGAAAGGCGGCATCGGCATCGCGTTCGGTCGTAAAAATATCCGAATTGTGATGTTCGAGGTGCTCCCTACGATACTCCACCCCGTTCTGTACGAAGATCAATGACGGTATCACCCGTGCATAGAGCTTGTTCAGCGACGGGCGCTCGAACAGCCGATTATGGATCGCGTGATGTAGATGGGTGACTTGCATCTTCCGGAGCAATCCAACCAGAACAAGCCAAAACACGACGATAATGGCCCATGCTCCCAAGGTGTCACGATGGGCAAGCTCGACGAGGGCCCCCAAAATGGCCATGCTCGATGCGAAAGTCACGACGACGTCCAGAGTCCGAGGGACACCAAACGGCCGCTCGGCCGCATCGAGGGGTTTGCCCGTCATCCAGGTCAGGACAGGTTGCGCGATACCCGGCAAACCGCGCATCGACTCTCTCGTACCACTTTCAAACATGCTATTCACTCTAGGATCAGCCTAATGAAACCGGTACACGCCGATGACTTCGTGCACAGGTGGCGCCGAGACGTTTTAGGGCTTCTCTGCGCGAAAACGCAGACGCGTGTAATCGATCGTCCAACGCCCGTCGTTGCCCAGCAAACGCGGCGCCAGTTGGCGGGTCACGTCGTCAAGCATGAGCTCGCGCTCGTCTTCAGCCAATACGGTGAGATATGGACTACCGAATGTTTTGATCCAGTCGCGCACCGGGTAGTTGATCACCACCGGCCGATCAAACAGTTCGATATGCGAGACGACGAGCCCGCCCGCTTCGAGCACCTCCCGGTACTCCTGTTCTTCGGGTAGATACCAAGGATCGATCTCTTCCGAATCATAGCCTCGCGCCGTCAACGCTTCATGCACGGCCTGTCGGATGTAGTACGCGTTCCTCGCGCCAGCAAATTCGCCGACGAAACGCCCTCCGGGTACCAGCGCTCTCGCCACGCCGCGCACGACGGCATCGGCACGACGCATCCAGTGCATCGCGGCATTGCTGAATGCGCCATCGAATTGCTCGATAAAGTCCAGTTCTTCGCCGTTACCGATGTATACGTCAAGACCGCGCGCCTTCGCGGCCGCTACCAGTTCCGGGCTGTAGTCGACCCCCGTCAGCCGTGCGCCCGTCGCGGCAATCTTTTCGGTCAGATATCCGTCTCCACAGCCGATATCGAGAATGCGTTCGCCCGGAAGCGGATTCAACAAGTCGATCGCCCGGCCAGCGAGATCGCCGACGAAGCGAGCGTTGTTTTCATAGAGCTGCGGACTCCACTTCTGGCGTTGCGACGTGCCGCGTTCAAAAATCTTCCCAGTCATGATTGAACCTCGAGTCGTGTATGAATATCGGTCATCGTCTTTGCTGTCGCGCCGTCGACGTATGTTCTATTGAGCATGGTGTGATCCGTGTGCGTGGGCCCGGAGTCCGAGTCCGGGTGATAGATCACGATACGCATGCTCTCGTCCTGGCTCTGGAAGCTGTGCGCGACGCCGGGCGGGATCACAAAAGCCGTACCTGCACGAAACTCCATCAACCCGTGATGGGTGTCACAGCGCCCGTCGCCGGACAAAATGAGGCCCACCCGTATGGTCGGATGGGTGTGCATCGTTTGCGACGTATTGCGCGGCAAATGCAGAAAATTGAGGCAGGGCTCGCCGCGCACCGGCGGAGCGAGCAGCACACTGCTTGTACATCCGTCGATATATCTCAGCCGGCCGAGCGCTTCAACGGGACCACCTACCAGCGTTGAACCTTCATAGCCGAGGCTCGTGACAAGGATTGCCTGGGCGTTGCCTGCCAGCGACACACCGCCGGGAAAACAGCCAAACTGGCCGCTTCGCAGTTGATAGATATTGCCCTTGTGTGACACATCGAGCTCACCAGACTGGACAATGACAAAGTGTGTGGAATCCGAGTCGAATTGCTGCATGCCGCCGGGCGATACGGCAACCTTCGTCGGCGTTTCCAACTGGGAGTAATCCAGCATGGCGGCCCTGTCCACCGGAAACACCAACATCTTGTCATTCACGGGAAAGTGTGTGCCAGTGTCCATGATATCGCCCTCAGGTTCGTGTTGATTCCAACAACGGCTTTCAACCAGTCGCCAATGCTTGCGCCTCGATATTGCTTTGCCAACATCAACACTGATCTGTATTGATGACGGAGAAAAACATTAATCGATACAGGAATGCACTTCCTAGTCAAAAACTGCTACTGCCGTTGTTTATTGTCACCATCGATGATCCGCTCCGCACGGTTGCGTGCCGTACCGCATCATGCTCGCGCAGCGTCATCTTCTGGAACTTGCCGGTCGGGGTCTTGGGAATCTCGTCGATGAACTCGATCGCATCCGGCAGCCACCAACGGGTAAAGCGTACGGCGAGGTGATCGAACAGCACCTGCTCAGTCGCGCTTGCGCCGTCCCGCAAGGTGACGTATGCGACCGGCCGCTCCTGCCATTTCGGATGCGCGCGTGCGACGACCGCAGCCTCCTTCACCGCCGGGTGTCCCATCAACGCGTTTTCGAGTTCGATCGAGCTGATCCATTCTCCGCCGGACTTGATGAGATCCTTCATGCGATCGACGATCTGAACATAGCCTTCGTTGTCGATATGAGCCGCATCGCCAGTGCAAAGCCAGCCATCCTCGGTCCACGATTCGCTCGCCGGCAGATCGTGATAGCGCGCGGCCACCCACGGGCCCCGAACCTGCAACTCGCCGACTGTGCTGCCGTCCCAGGCGGCCTCGCCATCGGCCGTCATGATGCGCGCATCAACAAATGGCAGCGGCATCCCCTGCTTGAGCCGACGCGAGAACACCTGCTCGCTCGCGCCTTCGGAAAGACGCGGCTTGAGTGTGCCGAACGCCCCCACCGGGGAGATCTCGGTCATCCCCCACGCATGTGTCGCCGCGATATTCAAACGATCGAGCGCCGCCAACATCGCCGCCGGACACGCGGCCCCCGCCACGACGAGACGCAGGTCCGGCGCAAGGCGCGCCCGCGCGCGATCGTCGCCTTGCAGCCGCTCGATCAATCCATGCCATAGCGACGGCACGCCAGCCGACAGCGTGACCTGCTCGGCGGCCAGCAATTCGAAAAGGCTCTCGGCATCGAGCCGAGGCCCGGGCAACACCAGCCTGGCTCCCGTCAGGAGCGCGGCAAACGGCAGGCACCAGCCGTTGACGTGAAACATCGGAACGACGGGCGCAAGCGTCTGCCGCATCGACAGGTTGAACACGTCTGGCAATGCGATGCAAAACGCATGCAGCACCAGCGCCCGATGGCTGTACACGACACCTTTCGGCTGCCCGGACGTACCGGACGTATAGCAAATGCTCACCGGCCGATTCTCGTCGGCGGTCACGCCGCGAAATTCCGGCCGGCCGGCCTCGATCAGTGCTTCATAGTCCAGCCACGCACCGGGCCGCTCATCCGTCGGCACGCGTGTGCCGAACGGCACGACGATCACTTGCTCGAAATGCGTCCGCGCACGAATGGATTCGTAAACCGGTAGCAGGATCTCGTCGACGATCAAAAGGCGCGCGCCGCCATGATTCGCGACAAACACAAGGTTGTCGACCGGCATGCGCGGGTTGAGCGTGTGTGTGACGCCGCCCGCGGCCGGAATCGCGAAATAGGATTCAAGATGCGCATAGTGATTCCACATCAGGGTCGCGACGCGATCGCCGACCCGCAATCCGCGACCGCACAGCATCGACGCGAGCCGCCCGACGCGCTCGGCAAACACGCCCACGGTATATCGGTGCCATCCGCGGTCAGGCATGCGCGACACGATCTCCACATTCGTGTGCACGCGGCGCGCATGCTCGAGGATACCGCCGATCGTCAGCGGAACATTCATCATCGTATGCAGCATCATGCTTGCTCCGCGGCGCCCATCGCGCAGTCCGGCACCATGCCGACCGGCGCGAGCCAGTTCGTCGATTCACCGCCGTCGCTAAGCGCGTTCTGCGCGGCGCCGACGATTCCAGTCGCCAGCACATCGTAACGACCATGGCGGCCGACAAGACAGGCCTCGACAAAGACGAGCGACGGCGTGCGACGGACCGCGCGGCACTCGATCACCGGGCGTGGATCGCGCACGGCTTTCATGAACTGGATCGACAAGTGCATCGTTCCGCATGTCCTTCCGCGGAAATGCAGGATGCCCGCGACCGACATCGCACAATCGATCATTCCTGCGATCATCGCGCCGTTCAGCGCCGCGGTGCCGAGCCCGCCATCGTGGGCGCGCGTGCGGCGCACGAGCGCGAGACGCACTGCGTGTTCGTCGTCGAGATCAAGCTCCGCGCCCAGATGCTCAAGGATCGCCATCTTCGACAATCGATCGCGCCATATGCGACGCTCATCGAGCGTCAACGGAATAGCCAGCACGCTACGCGATTCGGCAACAGCGTTCACGCGGGCACCCCTTCGGCAACAGGCGCGACAGCGGCCTGCGTCGCGGCGGAAGTCGAGGTCTGCCGATAGGGCGACCAGATGAACTGACGCCAATAGCTCTCGGCCGCCTCCACCCACGTACGCAACGTATCGACACTGTCGAGCGATCGGGCAAGGCTCACCATAAGCCAGCTATAAACGGCCTGGCTGTCCCGGCAGTCCCCGCAGTGGCCGGACGTGCAGCATCGCTCGAGCGTCTGCAGGTCCGCTTTCCAGGTATTGAAGAACGGCAGCGTCGGATTGCCGTTCTGCATGCGCTCGACATTGTCAGGATGATCCTGGCTGATGCTCGGACAGGTCTCATAGCCGAACTCACCGCACCATGCGCGCCCGGTGACCATCGCCTCGATATGCGCCGGATGGTTGAGAACCGTGTCCGGGTACATGCTTTTCACGCGAAGCATCTCGGCAAGCAAGCGTCGCTCGTTCTCCATGCGTAGCGGGTGACCGGTGTTGTATTTGCTGTAGAAATTGAAGCTCACGAAATTGCCGTTGGCACGGATGCGTTCCACCGTCGGCTCGATGTGCGCGAGGCCGTCCTCGGTCACCGCGAACACGAACGTCGCGCGCGGATCGTCGCGGTAATTCTTCAGCGCCGTATCGAACAGCCCGGCGAACCTCCGTCCGCCTGGCTTGATCGCGCGCAACGCATCGTCGAGCGGTCCGCCGCCGAACAATGAAATGAAAACCGTCACGTTGCGAAACGGATCCGTATTCGGAAACGGCTCCAGACCATTTGTTGAAATCGATACGAAGCGCATCGCGTCAACAAACGCCTCGACGCGTTCAGGGAACAGCGTCGGCTCGCCGCCGATCAGCAACGCGCAATTGATACGCCGCTTGCGTTGATTCTTCGCGAACGCTCGCCACGACTCGATGTCCTTGCTCTCCTTCGACACCTTGTCATGACCGAATTCGAAAAACCAGCAGCCCTCGCACCGAATATTGCAGGCGTTGGTCAGGTGATATTCGCATGCGCGCACGAGCGCCGAGAATCCGCGCACGTCGGCAAACCGGCGCGAAAGGTCTGCATCCGAGCCGAGCAAGGCGGGCAGGCGTTCGGCGATGACGGCCTTGCGCTCTGCGTGAACGCTTCTTGATTCGTTCATGTCAGTGTCAGTTGATCGAGTTCGTGATATCGGCAGGCACCGCCTGCATTTCCGGCACGACCAGCCCGAGCGACTGAAGCCGCGGCACCGTCTTGCGAACGAAGCTTTTCCGCAATTCTCCGTTCATCGTCTTGCGCAGCCCCCACTTCACATAGAGCCGCGAGCGGCGCGATTCATCACGGCCGAACAGCGCCAGCACGTGCGGCCACAGGCGATCGACAGCGGCCTGCGCTTCGTTGCGCCCCGCATCGGTCGCACATGCGTCGCGCACGATGCGGTAGCCGTGCGCGACATGGACGTGTTCGTCCTTGATGATCTGCTTGACGAAGATCTCGCTGAACGGCTGATAGCTGCAATCCTGGAACTCGAGCAGGTGTTCGAGCACGACGGCCTCGCCCAGAAACGAGAAAATGCCGCGCTCCATCCAGGTCCTGACACCGCGCACCAGCTCGTTCGCATAGTACGGACGCGCCTGGAAATGCTGTTCGAGCATGCCGTTCGTATCGACACCGATATCGCTCAGTACGGCAGCGCTGAGCTGATAGTGCTGAACCTCCTCCGAGGCGCGCTCACAGCAGACGAACTTCTCGAATGCGTTCGGCGCGAGGTTGTAGAAAACTTGCGTGTAGTCGTCGGCCCCTGTCAGTTCACCTTCCGTATGAACCAGCATCAAGTGCGTTGCCAGTTGCCGATACTCGTCCGGCATATTGCGAAAATCTTCAGGAGTCTTAACCTCATGCTTGCCGAGCACTGATTTGATCGTTTGCGCTGTATCCATGGATGATAGGTATCGACGTTGGAACGAGGAACGGGAGCATCAACCGACAAACGTTTGAATCGTGTGCCGGACCGAATCATCGTACTCGTCGCCTATACGGCTACCACGGCGAAAATTGCACAGCTGGTTGATTCCTGCGTTAGATTTTTCCAATCGCGATTCGCATTACCCGACGCTGACGATGCTGCGTGCGGATGCGGCGTGACGTGCGCGATAGACACTCGGCTGAATGCCCTGCAGGCGCCTGAACTGTTTCGAGAACTGGACCGGATCGCCAAAGCCGCTGGCAAATGCAATGTCCTGAATCGACATGTCGTCCCGGCTCAAGCACGTGCACGCGAACTCGACGCGCTTTTTCAGCACGTACTGATAGGGCGATATGCCTGTCGCTTCCTTGAACTTGCGGCAGAAATAGTATTCGCTGAGCCCCAGTTGCGCAGACAGTTCGGCCAGGCCTATCGGTTTCGACAAATTGGCGTCGATATAGGCGTCGAGCCGCTTCAGTTTGGTCTGCCCGAGCGCCGACGACGCTTGCCTCGTCACAGTCTCGGGCCGGCGAAAACGGCTGACGACGTGAGCCGCGATCATGCGGGCGTAGATATCGGCAAACAGACTGCCGTGCGGATTGCCATCGATGATCTCGGCTTGGAGCATCTCCGATGCTTCGAGGATCAGGCGCTGCTCCGTCTCGGCGAACTGCGGGAAGGCCTCGAAACCCGTCACCCCGAGTTCATAGGCAACGTCCGCGACGAACGCCGGCCGCAACGCCATCAGATTGAGACTGCCCAACGAGCTCGTGTAGCGCACGCGATGTGGGGAGCCGTTCGGAACGTAGACGGTCGAGCCTCGTCGCTGGGTTTCCTGATGCAATTTCCCGCCGATCCATCGCTCGGCTTTCGACAATGGATTGAGCTTCACCATCAGATAGTGATCGTCGATGACGTGTTCGGTGGTCTCGAACGCGTCCGCGCACCGATGCTCGAAGTAAATCGAGTCCCAACCGAGACCGTCGCTCGTCAGCACCGAACCGTCCCCGAGCATCGATCGTCGGCTTTCCGGATTTCTGAAATCGAGGCGTGCGTGCTTCATGGTGCCACTCTCCTTACCGACTGTCCGCATTCGCAATTACCAGGGATTAATCAGCCTGACATAAGCCCGGTTGCATACCCGCCTACTCCGAACGCGTCACGCCGGCACGGGACTGACCAGTGATATTATCAATTCATATATCCATTCCACGATTATTCAATTATTTTTCCCAGACGTGAATGGCGCTAACGGGGGCATGCGATGTTCGATCGAAATCAACTGGAGGCTTTTGCGGCCGTTGTAGAGCATCGGAGCTTCGAGCAGGCGGCCAGTGCGCTTCATCTCACCCGCGGCGCCGTATCGCAGCGCATCAAGGCACTCGAGGAGACCCTGTCCACGGTCCTGCTGATCCGCAACCGTCCGGTCCTGCCGACGCCTGCCGGAGAAGTCATGCTGCGTCACGTGAAGGCGCTGCGCCTGCTCGAGCACGACGTTCACGCGCGGCTGAGCGGGGGGCTTTCGGTGCAGGAGCGCACGCCCGTAACAGTCGGTATCAATGCCGACTCGCTGGCCACCTGGTTCGCCGACTGTGCCAACACGCTTCTCGCCGAACTGCCGATCGCGCTCGAAATCGTCGTGGACGACCAGGATCACACGCGGCCCATGCTGCTGCGCGGGGAAGTCACGGGCTGTGTGTGTACGGAGCCGACCCCGGCGCAGGGCTTCCAGGCAGCTCCGCTCGGCATGATGGAATATCGCTGTGTCGCCACGCGAGCGTTCGCCAGCCGGCATTTCCCGAACGGTTTGACACCACACGAGGTCCCGACTGCGCCGGCGGTGCTGTTCAACCGCAAGGACTCGCTGCACGACGACTTCCTCGGCATGCTGTTCGGCGTGCAGCTGAAGCAGTATGTCCGCCATTACTTTCCGTCGCCCGTCGCATTGCTGGGTGCGATCGCGCAAGGAAGCGGCTACGGTCTCGTCCCGCTCGTCCAGATTCAGTCGCACCCCATCCACGAACAACTAGTAGACCTCGCCCCCCACCGCGGCCTGTCCGTCCCACTCTACTGGCATCACTGGGATCAGGAGCCGATGCTCGCCCGGCAGCTCACGGAGCGTGTCGTCGCCTTCGCGCGCACCGCGCTCGCGAGCACACCGCAGCCGCCCGCTTCGCCGCCCATCGCAAGCGCTGTGCCGCGCGAATCGGCATAGCAGACCGGGCGACAACGAAACCACCTAGGTCGTGCGCGGAACCCTGCACCAGTGCGCGATGAGTACGGCAACCGACGCGAGTACGCCTATCGCGAGAAATGCGAGCTCGACTTGCCCCTCAACGAGGTCCGACCATTTGGTCAGGTAAAGCGCGCCCGAGGTCAGGGAACCGGCGAGCGTCGCACGCTGCGCAACGGCGGCCGGCACGTCGATTCGCAGGAGCAACAGGCCGAACAGAGGCACGATGCTCGCGATGTAAACGATATTGAGGTCGATCATGGTGCTAACGATGCCTTGCCCACGGTCCGCGACGAGCGCACCCAGCGCGACGATGGCAAGGGTCGCCGTCACACCCGCCTGTCGCTCGGGAGCGCGAGTGAATGCCAACGCCGCGCCCGTCATGGCCCGCACGACAGCGGCACCGGAACCGAGCGCCGCCGCCAGCAGCGCGACCAACATCGCCGCGCCGGCTCCATGGCCGGCTTTGCCCGATACGTGCGACAGCACGAAAGGAATCGCCTCCCGTGCGGCAGTCTGATGCGTCAACACGCCCGCATCGCGTGCAGCGATCACGGCCGCCGCCGGTAACGCACCGACGACGATCAAGACGAACGCGGCAAGCGCGCAGCCGGCCACGGCGTCACTGCGCCGTTTCGCGGAGATCACGAACTGCTGGTAGTCGGCGCCCGTGACGACGAGAAAGACGATCGCGATGGCCATCGTCACGAACTCGGGTCCGCTGACGATTTGAACATCGCTGACGAAGCGGGGAACTGCATGCAGATAGACTTCCGTGCCGCCAAGACTGACGACGGCACAAACGAGCACGATGCTGCTCGCGAACAGGCATATCGAAAATACTTTCGAGGCAAGCCCGAGACGCAGATGCGCGGCGATGCCGATCGCCACCATGACGATCGGCATCGCCAGGTGTCGGGGAATACCGGCAAGCGTCAGTGACGTACTGGCACCCCGAATCTGTGCCGCGAGTACGCCCGTCATCCAGATCACCGACAGACCCGCGACGCAACGCTTCACGGCCGGGCCGTACCGGCGCCCGAACAGTTCCCAGATCGGCACACCGAGTTGCCAGACACGACCCGCGACCATGGCGAGCAGAAGCATGCCGATACCCGTTAACCATGGATACAACGCCCCCGCCATGCCGCGCGACATCGCGAGCTCGCCCGAGCCGAACAGGAAGCCGATGCCATAGCTCGCCGACACGAGGAGCGCGGCCACCTCCAGCATCCCGATGCGCTCGTCGCCCATTACGCCGCCTCGACCGACCGGTGACATTTGAGCACGACGGCGTCGCGCCCAAAAAAGTACGCGGTACATGTCATGCCGCGCGCGCGATAGCTAGGCAAGCTCGACAGCACATTCTGCGCGGCGGGTAGCCGATAGTATGGAACCGACGGCAGCAAATGATGCGTCAGGTGAAAGCCGTTGTTGTGCGGATGAATGATCCACCGCCGATACCGCGCAACGGTCGTGTCGCGCGTAAACGAATAGATTCCGCCACGCGCCAGCCCATAGTGATCGCACATTTCGCGCAGCGTCGTGATCGCATGGAAGGTCGTCGCTTTTGCCAGATGCCACAGCACCAGAACGAAGATGGCAAATTCGTGGCCCGCGACAGCCGTCAACAGCGCGCTCAATGCGATCCACCACGCGACGAGTCGCATACGCCGCATCACGCCAACCTGCGGATCGACACAATGCCCCGCCACGGCACCGATCCAGGCATCCCGCGAGAACAGCAAGCCGCGATAGGTTGCCCACCAGCCAGTTCGCGCGGATCGGGGCGCAATGTAGTCCGGATCGTTTTCCTGCGAACCGAGCATCGCGTGATGACGCGCATGGGTTGCACGATAGCGCTCGAGGTCCATCAGAAGCGCGGGTGCAATGAACAGCTTTGCGAAGGTGTCGCCAAGCCTACGGTCGCGGTACAGATTCCGATGTCCAGCTTCATGCAGCAAGTTGCCGAGCGCGCGCTGCCGATTACCGATGACGAACAGTGCAGCTATCGCCGCGATCGTGCCGTAACGATACCCGCACGCGGCAGCGACGACGATCACCGCCCAGTCGAATGCGACATCGAGCACCGGGCGCACCGGATCGATATTCCGCAGCCCGCCCCCGCGACGGCTCGTGCCGTCCAGCTCTCGGTGGACAATGGATGCATCGGTTGCTACGGCATCCGCGTTATTCATTATGGAGTTCATAGGACCACCGCAGATCAGAAACCGAATCGCAAGTCGAATTGTGTCTCGGTCGCCTGGGCAACGACGAGACACTCGATTTTATGGACTGCTTTTCGAACGCCGATACGATTTAGAATTTTTCGTCGGGCGATAGCCGCTCTAACGGAGGCTGCGATCCCGAGGCGGGCGCCGCTGCTACACGGGTCTCACGCGCTCGTTTCGCGTCTCCATGGCCTGAATGTCAGCCACAGCAGCAAGCCCGGGCATTGGAGCGCGAGATTGATGCCGAATGCCCACTGGTAGGCAACCGCAGGATACGCACCCGCTTGCCGCAGCCAATGGGCAATAATCGCTCCGAGGCCGGCCTGTACCGCGAAGGCGAGCAGGAACACGACCAGGTTGAACGACGTGCTCACGCGGCCCGTCAGGTGCGGCGGCACACTTTGAGCGATGATCGCGTAGTTCATCGTGGTCGCGGTGCCGAAGAACGTGAACGCGCAGGCGACGAGCAGCGGCGCGGCACCGCCGCCAAATATCATCAGTGCCTGTGATGCAATGAACAGGACGATGCCGCCGCCGCATATCGACAGTGGCCTGACGCCGAAACGTTTCAGATAATCGGTCAGCCACCCGAAGACGAGCGAACCCGCGACCATCATCGCGGTGCCCGCCATCAGTACCGCGGCCGACTCGCGGCCGTCCAGGCGACCGACGTCGGTCAACCACGCGCCCATCCAGAGGCCCTGCATCGCCATATACGTGGCATGCGCCCACACGGAATAGAGCGACAACCTCCAGAACGGCCAACTCCGGAACAACTGTCCGACGTCGCGCCACATGTCGCTCATGCGTACCATGGATGACGTCGACGGACGCTCCGGCACAACGACGAGAATCAGCATGCTCGCGGCGACGGTACCGAATGCCAACACGACGAATGCCGTCCGCCAGTCGACGAAATGCAGCACGGCGTGCATCGGCGTCGTCGACGCCATCGCGCCAAGACCGCCGACGGCGAGCAGCATTGCGGTCGCCAGCGACAGTCGCTCAGGCGGCAGCCATTGCGAGCTTGCCTTGATCGCCGCCATCAGCGAACCAGCCACGCCGAAACCGATCAGCGCCCTGCCCACCGCCAGTTCCATCAGCGAATGCGCGTGTGCGAAAAGCAGCGCGCCGGCTGCCGCGACAAGCAGCAGCGGCGCCTGTCCGCGACGGCATCCATAGCGATCGAGCATTACACCGATCGGCAGTTGCGCGATCGCGAACGCAAGCAGATAGGCACTCGTCAGCCAGCCGAGCGCGCTGGCATCGAAGCCCAGGTCACGAGCGAGAACCGGATAGACGATCGCGTTGACGTTACGGTACAGATACGAGAGAAAATGCGCGAATGCAAACGGCAACAGTACGCCGACGACGATCGAACCGACCGACCTGTCCGGTTTCGACGCAACGCCGGACGACGTTCCCCGCATGTTTCCCATGATGCTGTCTCTCTAGTCAAACTCACAACGACGTCGGTGCATCGGCAAGCGGATGCACATGCTCGCCCGTTTCGCCGAACGTCTCGCCAGCTTCGCGGCCGGTCGTGTCGATGCACGACGTGCGGAATTCGCTGCAATAGCGGCCGCGCTCGTCGGCAAACCAAAGCTCGTCGCCTGCGGGGCGCATCTCCGAAAATGCGAGCAGCTCGCCCTTGCGCGCCCATCGCGCAAGCAGATCGATCGCGAACGGATTGCGAAAATCGACGAAAACGGGCTTCGGCTCGCTCGCGCACTTCATGAACACGTATCTCGGCAGACCGATTGCCCGTGCCCAACCGCGCCACGCCAGGTAGTCGCCGGCCTTCTCGAACGGATTGTCCGATCCGACCGGAAAGCCGCCGTCGATCTCCCAGGTACGGCGCTTGATCAGAACGCGACCGCACGTGATGCGTCGCGATTCGCGTTGCCCGATCGCTTCGCCCGCCAGCGCGAAACCAAGGCGCTGAAGACTGGTCGGCATCACCGTCAGCAAATTCGCCTCGATACCGCTCGCGCGATCGCGGCAAACGAGCACACCGTCGCGCACGGCGACCGACACCGCGCCAGCGCGCACACGCCTGTCGCGGTCGACGCGCGCGCCTCCACCGGGCAACTCGAGCTGGTGCAAGGCAGGCACATCCAGCCAGTCGATGTGCGAACGCTGATAAGTGCGCGGCGAGTCGGCCGTGACCAGCGTCGCCGGCGCGAGAAGCGCCTGGACCTCGTCCCGAACCGCGTCCGCAAACGGGCAGAACGGTTGCGCGACGGGTTGGGATACCGTATGAACACCCGGATGAACTTCGCCGACGACGATCAGGTATTCGCCGCGAGCCACCGCGTCGACACTCGCCGCCGCAATCATGAAGTCGGGCGAATGGACTCGGCTTGTCGAGTTCGCGACAACGCCTGCGCGCGGCTCTGCCGCGTCGAGCACCTTGAACAGCCAGGACCAGTCGGCGTCGCTCAGGCAGATCTCGTCTGCCCCTGCGTGTCTCACGCTTAGTCCGGCCCAGGCGTCGCGCAGAATCGCGCGGATCGATTCGCATACTGCTTCGCCTGCATCGCCCCCCGTCGCCAACGAGATAAACTCGAGGAAATCGACCGGCTCGCCATTCGAAGACAGCGCGTGCCAGTACTTCAGATACCGGTCATGCAGACGAACGGCCAGTGCATCGACAAGCCACGTGTAAAGGCGCAGCGGCGCGTCGAGTTCGCGTTGTACGTCGCGCGCGAGCGTGCCGCCGATTTCGATCTGAAGGTTTCGCGCGCAGTCTTCGTACACAGGAAATCGCCCGACGTACATGCGCCCATGTTCCCGTGAACGATCGACTCCGGCATCGGCCAGTTGCACATCGATCTGCTCGAGTGCGGCCTGACGCGCAGGGAGGTCGGCCGTTTCGAACCGGGTACGCAATACTTCGAGGCGCACACAGACATCGAGCCACTTCTCTTTCGCGGCAGCTGGCGCATCGAGTGCCGCGACAGCTTCGTGAAGGCGCGGAATCGGCGACGTGCAACCGGGTCCGATATCGAATCGCCTGGCGATGACGCGCTTCGTCAACATGGCATCGATGCAAGCGCGCGCTTCGTCGTGCGGGAATCCCGCTTCGGCCAATTGCGCGAGCAGCCGGCGTGCCGAAAGCGGCGCCTGCGCATCGGCGACGGCACCGACCAGTTTCCGGGCCAGCGCGCCCAGCTCGACCGACTTGCTCACCGGCACATGCAACCGGGCACCGCGCAGATCGCATCCCGGATTCAGCAGCAGCGGCAAGCCGTCGGCAAGGTCCGTATCTGCGGCGATCGCTTCCGACAACCGCTCGACGACCCAATGCTCGAACATCGTCTTGCGTGACGCGAGCCATGAACCCGCGGCGCGGTGGACGACAAGATTCGGTGTCGACGTATCCGCGAAACGACCCCATGCAATCGGCCCGAAAAAGCTCGCCGTGTCGTTCTTCGCGCACAACCGCTGAATGTAATTCCATGCCAGCCGAAGGCGCTGCCGCGTGCGACTGTCGATGCAGCTGGCGTCCTGCTCGGCAAGCGCGTCGACGCGCAGCAGTGCTTCCGGATTCGACAGATACAGCGCTTCACGCGCACTGTCGTCCCGAAAGAACTCGACGAGACTCCGTCGAATGTCGGGAAGCGCTCCGGCATACGTTTGGTGAAGACCGAGCGTACATTCGTCACGTCGGGCGATGCACGCGTTGCGGCCGTCCGTCAATGGCCCCGCGGCGACACGCATCGCGGCGGGCAACACTGATATGTCGAACGCCGCCGCCGTCGCGAGCCTCCGCTCGAGACGGTCGACGGATTCCGTCGAAACGGCGCGCGCGAGTGCCATCAGCTCGGCGTCGTATTCCTCGATTTCACGCTCGAGATGTCGGTACGCATCGATCTCGTCATCGAGACCCGCGTCGATAGCAAGCGTGTCGAGCGCATCGAACGGAAACCCGGCCGATCTCATCCAGAAGAACGACGACCATTTCATGACGGTACCGCCCCGGATCCGCGGATTGCGTGACAGGCTTCCAGCATCGCGAGGCATTGCAGGTCCTGCTCCGTAAGAGGCCCCGCTCCGCGCTGCTCAAGCACGCTCGACAGTTCCGCATGCGTGCGTGGCAGCTCGAGCGCATCATAGAGCGTCACCGCGCGGGCAGGCACGCGAGCAAACCGCACCGCGCTACGCGCATCCTTCAGATAAATGAAATAGTGCTCTACGCCAGCGACGAGCGACGTCACGCCGAGCTGCGTCTTGTCGCGCAGCCACGCCGACAGTTGCATCTCGCTGCGGTGATGACACGCTCGACGTGTCCGCTCGATCAGTCCGGCGCGCGCATCGCGGGCGGCATCGGGAACGTCCTGCAACGGCCACCGGCTCTGCTCGATCAGCCACTCCACCGTGCTTTCCTCGAATGCGATCAGCGGTGCGACACGGCGCATCTGATCGCTGCCAAGCGTTTCCCGAAGGAATGCCAGCGCGTCTTTGCAGTACCCGTGAACGTACGGGCCGTAATCCTTCCAGCCGCAACGCTCGAGAAACGCGTTGCCGCACGCATGAACGTCGCACCCGAGTGCGAGCAGCGCGCGCAGCGTGAGGGGCGCCCCGGTTTCCAGTGCGTTCAGGAACGAGTTCGCTAGCCGGAACCGATAGTTCGTCACGAACCAGCGGGTGCGGTCCGCCCGCATCGCGTATGCGAGCGCCGCTTCGCGTGCCTCGCCGTACAGGCCGAATGAATCGTCGAGCGTCGCGGCAGGATCGGCGGAAAACACGGCGTGCTGCAACGCGGGTTCGCGCAGAATCCTGCGCCATACCCGCCATACCACCTGTGCGTCCAGTGCCGTCACGATGCGACCTCCCGAGCGGCCGGCACGCGAACCGGCGACGCGGCCGGGCCATGGCGATTCCAGATAGCCCGCGCACGCTCGAGATCGGCGACGATCATGTCGCGGTCGCTGTTGCCGCCCAGCACGCGCGTATCGGGATGATGCGCCTGCCCCTGATATTCAAGGACGATCGCAGATGGCGACGCGCGCCCGAGGAGCGCCTCGTAAAGCTCCCACACCGGCTCGGGGATCGGAGAGTCGTGCCAGTCATGGTAGAGGCCGCCGTGCCAGCTGCCGCCGGCAAGATGAACGGAAATCACGCGATCGAGCGGAATCGTATTGAGATAGTCGTTCACGTCGAAACCCGGCAGGTTCAGTGAATTCGTATAAATGTTGTGCAAATCGAGATGCAGAAACGTGCCCGCCTCCTCGACGAGCTCGGCAAGAAATTCGGCTTCGCGCATTTCAGAGCCCGGACAGGCGAGATAGTAGGCCGCGTTCTCGTGAGCCAGCGGCATGCCGTACAACGCCTGCAGCTCGGCAGCGCGCGCGGCGCAACGCCGCCGCTCGCGTCTCGAGAACTGCAGCGGGCTGCTCCAGATGTCGAGCCACGAGTCGTCGCCGTAAAAGCAATGATCGGCAACCCACGGGCTGCCGAGCTCGCGGGCGATCGGTACATGGCGCCGCACCGCCGACGTTCGGTCGAGCGGGCCGAAACCGAACTCGCATCCGTAGTTCGAGTGGGCGAGCAACGGCCATCGCGAGGCAAGTCGCTCGAGTGTCTTGCGTGCTCCCGGCCGGATCAGATGCGGGCCGTCGAGCGGCCCCATCACGTTGTCGAGCAGAATTTCGAACAAGTCGACCTGCAACGACTCGAACGGAAACCAGTCGAGAATCTCGGGGTTGTACTGGATGCCCACGCCGATCGGGTCAGGCTTGCTCAACTTCGCCGCGAGAGGAGTCATATTCGTCGATGGCTTGCCGAACGTTACGCGAACACTTTGCTTTCGATCACCTCGATATCGTCGAGATCGAAATCCTCAAGCGCGAATCCCGCGCAGTCAGGCTTCGACGCGTCGTCGAGCCGTTCGTAGCCCGAGCATGTCGTGCGATCGCCGTCGGCCTCGATTTCACTGTCGGCCTTGCTCGCTTGTCCAGTCAGATCGTTCATGAATGTGTCCTTCATCGATTGATTGCATCAATTCACCCTGGCCCCGGGCCAGCGCGCTCCAGGTTCTCTTTCGGGCGCATCGTAGGCGTCCGTTTATTGCCACACTTCCTCGTTGCTCCGTTTGCGGCACGGCCGCCGTGTCAGCCTGCGCGCATCAATCGCACGATGCCGGAAGCGACCCATGCCCACGCCGCGATCCAGCCGGCCGCAGTGCCGAATGCCGTCGCCCAGTACAGTCGCCTGCGCTCTGGCACGGGGGCATCGTCAGGCTCGCGACGCAATAGCCGATCACGGACGTATCGAAATGCTCGCTGCCGCAGTCTCGGCACACCGAACCATTCGGTCAGCGCCAGATAGGTATCGCCGTTGAAGAACGGCAGCAACGTCGGCACAAGTGCCGCCGCCGCACTCACGGACATCACGATGGCTAGCGTATTCCACGGACTTTCGCGTGGCACCGCCGCCCACATCGCGAGGCCGGCCGCGACGAAAAGAAGGCTCGCAAACGGCCCCATCGCGATGGTCACCAGCCGGTCGCGCAACGGCAATGCGGACCAGTCCCGTTGCAACGGGCGCGCCCAGCCCGTTGCCAGGAGCAGATAGACCGCAATACCGAAGTCGGTCACGCGCACACGGTAGAGACGGCATGCGAGCGCATGTCCGAGTTCGTGCACCGCGATCGAAGCGACGACGACGGGGTAGTGCCAAAAAACCCAGTGCCAGTCATGCGAGTAGACATCGACGACATTAACCGCGAACCGCGACGCGTGCCGGATCGGCAACATGCCCGTCACGGCGATAGCGATGCAGCCGATCGCGACGAATCCTCGCGAGCACAGCCACTGCGCGCGGGCGAAGACAGCGTCGAGCAAGCGTTCCGGCGCAAAGCGCATGACCTGGATCGACAATGCCCGCTTCAACGGCCCATAGTCGATACCGGCGGCCGGATCTCTCCGGTTCACGCCCGATTCGCTGGCGCGCACGAGCAATCCCAACCGGTGCAGGCGCTGCTCGAATGCGACGAGTTTCCCGACCGGCAGGCGCCGCCCGTCGCCAGCCAGGATCGCGCAGACGTCTGCGGCCGAGCGTGCGCCGTTGAACAGTCGCGCAACGCACAGTTCATTCGCGCCAAGGTAGTACGACAGATCGGTCACCGGATCGTAGACCGTATAGCGACGGTCCGCGTCGTCGGGCTGCGGCGCATAGACGCGCAAATCGGAGCGAAACGCTGCGTGGCTGCCGACATGCGCCGTCGCGCATGTGCTCGTTTCCTCCCTCATCGCGCGCTCACGGAAAGCAGTGAATCGGCCGCGCCTTGCCGGATGTAACCCTTCAGCGACGTCATCTGCGCGATGGGTGCATGACGCTCCGGCCACCGTTCGTCCAGCAGGGAAAGCAGCGAGTCACCGTCGATGGGCGCCGATGCCCTGCCGAGCACGTGCACGGCACCGGGACGCGTCGGACCGCAGATCGGCTCATCTGTCGACAGAACCGGTACCCAGCCGTGTCGCAGCATCAGCATTTCGATCGAGGCGATGGTCAGATAACGGCGGTGATTGTGGGAGAAGTGTCCCTTGATCACGCCATACCCCAAGGCGCGTCCCTCGATCAAAAGCAGACCGCCCGGAACACACGCCTTCCGGCATGCAGCGAGCACGCTGTTCACGTCGTACACGTGTTCCAGCGAACCGATGATGACGATCAGGTCGAACTGCGCGTCGGGCAGACGCATGTCCTCGGCCGCGACGGTCTCGATGTCGAGCCGTAGCCGCTCTCGACCGAATGCCGAATAGGCCGCGTCCGGATCGTTCCCGGCGACGCGCCAGCCTCGCTTCGCAAATGGAATCATCATCCCCCCCCGCCGAACATCCGACATCGAGCATGCGGCCGCCCGGCGGCAGATGGGCTTCGAGGTTGCGAAACAGGTGCTCACCGCGGCGCATCTGATCCAGCACGAAATCGCGCGCGGGACCGACGTTGCCAAATAGAGCATTCCGGTAGTGCTGCTCGTAGTAGCGCTGATAGAACGATCGATCGAAGCGTGGATTCTGATAGAGAAACCCGCAACGCCGGCACACCACGACGGGCAGCCTGTGGTAGCGACCGTCAACCGTTTCCACTTCGTCGACGACGACATCGCATGCGTCGCCGCCACATATTTCACATGCGACATGGTGCGCACCGATACCGTCGGACATGCCGACGGCGCGCAGATACGCGTCGAGATCCGTATCCAGCAAGTCCATGCCTGATCCTGATTGCCCCATTTTGCAGAACCCCGGCGCCCTATTTGATCGCGAAGAAACCTTCGAAGCACACGTGCTTGAAGATCGACATCACGTCCACGAAACCGGCACGCTTGAGCATGTCGACGTTTCCCTGGGTCGAGAACGGTTCGAGCACGCCCTTGAGGCTTCTCGACTTGCCGATGATTTCGTTGGGCTCGTAGCCGCGCTCGAGCTTGTAATCTATATAAACGCTGCTCGCGATGTCCTGGAAACGGGCATCCGGCGCACGGACTTTCTCGAACATCACGAACGCCCCTCCCCAGTTGAGCGATTCGTAGATGCGGCGTATCAACTCCTGCCGCACGCGGGGCGCAATGAACTGGACCGTATAGTAGGCAACGATGAAATCGCTCGCTTCGTAAGGAAATGAAAGCGCGTTGTCGACGCAATACGTAACGTTTGTCGGCGTCGGCGAAGTCTGCGTCAGGTAGGCATTTGCCTGCTCGATCATGTCCGGTTCGACATCGATCCCGACCCAGCGCACGGATGCACCATGCCGCTGCGCGAGTTGCCGCGTCAACGCGCCGGTCGAGCAGCCGATTTCGTAGCAGAGGGAATCGTTCTTGACAAAGAAATCGCTCAGCGCCAGCACGATGTCATGGCCGCTCGCATAGCCCGGCACCGATTTCGACACGTGCGCCTCGAATTGACGCGCGGTTTCGCCTGCGAAGCTCCAGGCGGCATTTCCCGTGACGATGCCGTCGCCGGCGGAAAGCGCACGATGCCCATCCGCGATAGTGAAGGTCTCTTCGATCATCTGCGAAACTCCATGTGACTCGGCGATGGCACTACGTTATTCGAATGCGCGTTGGCGCACCTAGTCATTAACTGCTGCGACCGCGTTTTCTTGACGCGTACTTGCGTATCCGGCGCGCATCACGCGAATCGGGACAGCGCCCGCGCGAGCTGTGCGACACCCTCTTCGATTCGCGCCGGCGGCACCGTCACGAACGACAGACGCAACGTAGCGACGTCCGGTACACCTGCAAAGAACGGTGCACCCGGCACGAACGCGACTTTCGCGCCGGAGGCCGGCGCAAGCATCGCCTCGAGCAACTCCGTCGTGTCGATGCCATGCCGCGTGCGCGCCCAGAAGAACATCCCGCCTTCCGGGACGTTCCAGTCGAGGTCGGATCGGCAGTGCCGCTCGAGCGCATCAAGCATCACGTTTCGCTGGGTGAGATAGAGCGCGCGAATCCTGTCGACATGGGCTGCAAGAAAACCCGTTTGCACGACGTCATGGATGATCCGCTGCGTGAAGCTCGACGTGTGCAGGTCGCTGGCCTGCTTGGCCTGCACCAGCTTCATCATCAAGGGCCGCGGTGCAATCGCATATCCGACACGCAGCCCGGGCGAAACGATTTTGGAAAACGAGCCGAGATGGACGACGTGTTCCGGTGCGATGGACAGCAGGCTCGGCAACCGCTTGCCGTCGTAGCTGAGCTCGCCGTACGGATCGTCTTCCACCACCACGACGTTTTCCGCCGCCATCGCCCGCATCAGATCGCGCCGCCGCGCTTCAGGCATGCGCCGCCCGGTCGGGTTCTGGAAATTCGGCATCGTATAGAGGAAGCGCGCCCCGGCAATGCCAGACCTTTGCAATGCATCGGTCACGATGCCGTTCGCATCGCACTCGACCGGCACGAACTCGGGTTCGAACAGCGAAAACGCCTGCAACGCGCCGAGATAAGAGGGATTCTCGACCAGCACGCGCTTGCCGGGATCGATCAGGACTTTTGCCAGCAGATCGAGCCCTTGCTGCGAGCCTGTCGTGATCAACACGCAGTCCGGGTGCACGCCGTGGCGTTCGGCGATCCACTCCCGCAGCGGACGATAGCCTTCCGTCGGCGCGTACTGCAAGGCCGCATGAGGCGCCTCGGCAAGAATCCTCGCCGCCGCCTCCTGCATGAGTGTGACTGGAAATGTCTGCGGCGCCGGGATGCCGCCGGCAAAGGAGATGACCGACGGATCTTCCGTCACCTTGAGGATTTCCCGAATGGCTGACGATGTCAGCCGCTTGGCGCGCTCCGAAATATCGAAATCCATGGCTCGATCGAGAATGAAAAAAGCTCAGGCTACGACCGGCGCCATGAGGACAGGTAGTCGAATCCTGTTTTAACAGGACAATATTGCGCCTTCTTGTCGTGCATGCCCGTCCGCGCCGCGCACGTCGGCGGTCATGATCGCCCGCCGGCCCCGGCTCGCGCATCGACATTCGCCCGGTCATGTCAAGAAAGCACGGTCGCGGCAGCTAATGACTAACCGCTTCGCGCGCGCGTCGATTACGGTAACGCCACCGGGGGCGAGAGCGGCTTCCCGACCGGGTGCACCGGCGAATCGGCGCGCCCGCCTGCCGTCGGAACGCGCACACCATCGACCCGTTATCCCAGTCAGGAACATTGATGAAGTTCACCACTCAGTCGGAACGCCGGACGCCCTTCAGCGGTTTGCGCACTTACTACATCGACCTGATCGAGCAATGGCCGGAGGCTTACAAGCGGCTCCTCCATGGGAAGGCGTTCTTCGACGATGTCCTGCTGCGCGGGTCGTATGCGCTGCCGTCCGAACGGATCGGCATTCAGGTCGACCAGGCCCGTCCTGGCAATTTCAACGCGAGATTCGAGGACATGTGCGGGCGCAATCCCTTCTACAGGATCAGTCAGTTCGAGGTGAACAAGCGCGGGGAGGAGTCGGCACAAGCAGCACGCGGTATCGCGTTGACGCTCGCGCACGCCGACGTCGCGTTGACGTCGGCCAACGAGATCGGCATCCCCGATTTCGGTACGTTCGAATTCACGGATGCGGGTCTTGTCTCGAGCTGCGATCAGTTCCCCGAGGCCGTTGGCCATGACGCTCTGCACTTCGTCGGTTGCTTCATCGAGCAGGATTTCGGTGTCCTGACGCGACGCAACGACGACCTGTACTACACGTACATCTGCACCAACTACGAGAAGACCCCCAAGAACGTCGATACCGGCGTCGATGGCTTCGTCGGCGAGAATTTTCTCGAATGGCATCGACGCATATTCAACGCAGAGCCGCTGCACGATTTTCTGTCGGCCGTACATCGAGCATCCGGGAAGAACCTGCTCGACATGCTGATGATCGACCTGCGCCGCCGCCATCTCTATACGGATGGCAAATCCGTGGTGCAGCGCTACGAACGCGATTTCGTCATGCCGCTGAAAGAGCTGAACGGAAACTACGTCGGACACCACCCGCAAGGGATGCGACGCGACACGACCACGGCCGCGGCCACGGTCAGCTGACAGGATCGGGATACGCATGCACACAGTGCTCGACCGAGGCACGGATTCGTCGGTGCTCGGGTTGATGCGAAAAATATCGTCTCATTGGTCCGCTCGCGCCCAGACGCGCAAGTGCGATCTACCGGACGACTTTTCGTTTCTGCCTGAAAGAGACGACTTCGTCCCGAACCTGGTTCCGTTCTGGACGCATCCTGCACTCCAGCCGCTGGTGGAAAACGCCGCGACCCGATCGCGACTTCTGTCGATCGGATGGCTCGTCTACAACCTCAAGACAGTCACGATAGAAAGCCGCATCGTGACGCCCGTTTGCGTGGAACTCTTGGACAACGGCGTCAGCGATTTCGCGAACGACATGAAGCGAATCGTCGCGGAGACACTGACGGACGAATCGTTCCACACGCTGCTCGCGATACATACCTGCCAGATCGCCTGCCGGGAGAGGAACCTGCGCATCGGCTATACCGCATACACGCTCGTCGATCAACTGGATCGGTACCTGGCGACACTCGACGACGAAAACGATCGTTTTCTCGCCAGGCTTGCGACCTGCACCGTCTCGGAGTTGTTCATCGGCGGCTATCTCGCCTGCATCAACGACGCAAGCCGCATGCAGCCACTGTTCGTCGACGCCGTGAATGCGCACCGGATGGACGAGTTGATGCATGGCAGCATCTTCGGCCTCGTCGTCGACTATGTGCACGATCGCATGAGTGCGGCCGACAGACGGCTTTTCGCCGAGGTCTGCGCGCTGGCGATCCGCTGGTTCGAGGATGACGAGCGGGAATGCTGGGGCACGTTGGCCTCGCTGAACGGCGTGCACATTCCTCGGGCCGTGCTGGACGCCCCTCCGGATTCGACGGTGCGGCCGAGCAGGTCCAACTACACCAACCTCCTGAAGCTGCTGAACCGGCTCGAAATGGGCGATGCATTTCAGGAATCGCTGAACCACCACGGAATAGTGCTTTCATGAATGCTCAACGAACGGTCGCTGCGATCCGCCACGTCGCATTCGAAGGGCTCGGCTCGTTCGAATGGGCATTGAAGGCCCGTGGCTACGCGATTCACTATTACGACGCAGCCGCACATCCACTCGACGCCCTGCTCAAGGCTGACCCTGATCTCGTCGTCGTACTGGTTGCCCGTTGGGCGCACATGATGACGCGCGTCTTCCGTTCCTGACGACGGAGCTTCGCATCATCGATGCATCGGTTACGACGCCACCGCCCTGTTCTTGGCATTTGCCTTGGCGCGCAACTGCTGGCGCGAGCGCTCGGAGCGCGCGTCTACGCCGGGCACGCGAAGGAAATTGGCTGGGGCACGCTAGCCTGTCGGCCTCACGAATCCGATCCGGTCGCCAGCGCGCTGGCGCTATGCGAACGAAATGTCTTTCATTGGCATGGCGATACGTTCGATTTGCCGGAAGGTGCGACGCGTCTGGCATCGTCGGCGCTGTATGAGAATCAGTCGTTCTCGTTCGGCTCCACGGCATTGGCGCTTCAGTTTCACCTCGAGTTCTGCCATGCGGACCTCGAGCACTGGCTGATCGGACACTTTCACGAACTGGATTCGTCCGGTACATCCCTGGACGACCTAAGACGGGCAACCGCCGCATACGGCGCGCCTCTGATTCGCGCGGCGCGCTGCCTTGTCGATACCTATTGCGCTGCCTGGGAGCCCGCATCGACCGAAGCGCGCTGAGCCTTTCCCGCGTCCGGCGTCGCGAACCGTCACGCGAACGCCGGACACCACCCTTCCCGTCGCCAGCACCGAATACCATGAACACAAGAGCATCCTTTGCCGACAATACAATCCGGATTCGCGGCAGCGCGCTGACCACTTCCGACGTAGCCGCCGCGGCGCGCCGGAACGACACGCGACTGGAGATCGATCCTGGCTGCCTCGACATGGTGCGAGCGTCCAGGCTGACACTCGAGCAATTGATCGCCGAAGGACGCGTTGTCTACGGTGTGAATACCAGCATGGGCGGCTTCGTCCGCTAGCTATCTCGTCCCGGAACAGTACGCCGCCGAGATGCAGGCGAACCTGATTGCGGCCGTCGCGACCAATGTCGGGCCATGCTTCGACGACGACATGGTGCGCGCAACGATGATCGCCCGCGTCAATTCGCTGGCCCGGGGGGCGTTCCGCCATCACGGAAGGCAATCTTCAGCGATATGTCGATGTGTTCAATGCGGGCATCTGCCCGTGCGTACCCAGCAAGGGCTCGCTCGGAACGAGTGGCGATCTCGGTCCGCTCGCCGCCATTGCGCGCTCGCCTGCGGCGGCAAATGGAAGTCGCGGCTGAACGGCGAGGTCATACCGAGCGCGGAGGCGTTGGAAAAAGCAGGGCTGAAACCGATGGAACTCGGGTTCAAGGAAGGGCTGGCATTGATCAACGGCACGTCGGCAATGACGGGCCTCGCCAATCACCAACATCTGACAAGCTCTCGCAGGCACTAAGCGATCGCCCCGTACTGGCATTCGTCAACCCAACTGTACCGGTACTGTACAGAAAACCGTCGCTACACTGACTCCATCCCAGCCTCGAACACAAATGGAGAATCCGCGATGGAATTCCTCACCCTCAGCGCGCTGCCAGCCGGCATGCTGTTCGCACTCGTCACGTCGATCACACCCGGCCCGAACAACACGATGCTGCTGGCATCCGGCGTCAACTTCGGTTTCCGCCGCACGATGCCGCACCTGTTCGGCATCAGCATCGGCGTCGCGATCCTGATGCTCTGCGTCGGCTTCGGCCTCGGCGAGGCGTTCAAGCGCCTGCCGCTGCTGTACACGATCCTCGAAGCCGCGAGCGTCGCCTATTTGCTGTACCTCGCGTGGCGCATCGGCACGTCGGGCGAAGTGAAGGCGCACGGCGCCAAGCCGCGGCCGATGACGTTCATCGAAGCCGCCGCGTTCCAGTGGGTCAACCCGAAAGCGTGGATGATGGTGCTGACCGCCGCGACGACGGTCCAGCTGTCCGCCGACTACGGGATGAACGCCGCATGGATGTCCGTCGTGTTCATCCTGATCGGCTTCCCGTGCATCTGCCTGTGGGCCGCATTCGGCCTCGGCCTGCGGCGCTTCCTGTCGAATCCCCGCGCGCTGCGCATCTTCAACGTGACGATGGCCGTGCTGCTGATCCTGTCGCTGTACCCGCTCGTCGCCCATCTGCTGCCGCAGTAAGCGCTCACCAGCGCGCCCGTTGAGCTTCGCGTGCGGCAGGCGTACGCTCTCGGTACGGGCGCGTGCGACCGCTTCGGCGGTTGCACCGCTGCTCTGTATGGAGATTGCTGATGAAGCCAATGCTGAGAGCGGGCGAGCACATCGAGGGCATGCACTGGATCGCCGAGTATCACCCGCTCACGCACGACATCCGCGTGCTGCGCGAGAACATCGAAGTCGGCACTTACTGCGCGCCGCCGACGCTGTTCGGCGACGAGGAGGAAATGGGCGCCGCGAACCACGACGATCATCGCAGCCGGGAAGCCGCGTTGCGCGCGTATCTGCGCAACTTCGTCAAGGAACACGACGCGGAGGAGTAACGGTGCGACGGCCGGAATGCCGACGGGCCGCGAAGGCGGCCCGGTCTGCTGTCGTGCGTCGGTCGATTGGCTTGCAACCGACCCGAATCCGTCATGCACTGGGCCGGCGCACCGCACCGGCCCGTACGCCGCTCAATGCCCGAGCGACTCGATCTTGCCTGCCGGCTGCGCGACGCCATGCGGCCGCGCCATCTGCTTGATCAGTAGCGCAGCGCAGGCCAGCACGCCCGCGACGGCGATCGTCGCGAACACGCCCGCGAACGAGAAGTGCCGGCGCGTCAGTTCGGCGACGAGGAACGACCCCGCGATCCCGCCGAAACGACCGACGCCGAGCATCCATGCGACACCCGTGCCGCGCCCTTCGGTCGGATAGAACGCGGCGGCCAGCGCCGGCATCGACGATTGCGCGGTATTCATCAGCACGCCGGCCACGAACACGACCAGCACCAGCAACCCGACGTTGCCGGCCGCCTGCCCGATCGCATATACGCTCACAGCCGTCAGCGCGTAGCACACGGCGATCACGCGGTTCGCGTTGAAGCGGTCCATCAGCACGCCGCACAGCACCGCGCCCACGCCGCCGAGCGGGAACAGCGCGGAGATCAGCGTCGCGCTCTTCGGCGTCAGGCCCGCATCCTTCAGCAGAATCGGCATCCAGTTGATCGACGCGTAGAAGATCACGAGGCCCATGAAGTATGCGAGCCACAGCATCACCGAGCCGACGAGGTACGAGCGCGACAGCACGACGCCGAGGCCCTTGCCGCCGGTCTGCGGCGCGGCTTCGGTCAGCACGAACGAGCCGGCGTTCAGCGCGTCGCGCGAGATCCGTGCGAGCGTGGCGCGGATCTTGTCGATGGACCGGCCGCTCGCGACCATGAAGCGCACCGATTCCGGCATCTTCAGCAGCAACAGCACGCCGAGCAGCAGCGGCGTCACGCCGCCGAGCATCAGCACGCTGCGCCAGCCGAAATGCGGAATCATCCATGCGGCCAGGAAACCGCCGAACGCGGCGCCGAGCGGAAAGCCGCAGAACATCAGGTTGATCACGGTCGCGCGGCGCTTGTCCGGGCAGAACTCGCCCATCATCGTGACCGCGTTCGGCATCGCTGCGCCGAGCCCGACGCCGGTGATGAAGCGCAGGATCGTCAGGTGTCCGATCGTGTTCGAGAACGCGGACATCAGGCATGCGACCCCGAACAGGAACACTGAACCGAGCAGCAGCGAGCGGCGGCCGAGCCGGTCGGACAGCGGGCCCGACACGAGCGCGCCGCACGCCAGGCCGAACAGCGCGGCGCTGAGCACCGGCGCGAGATCGGGCTTCGTGAGGTTCCATTCGCCGAGCAGCGACGGCGCGATGAAGCCGATCGCGGCCGTATCGAAGCCGTCGAGCAGCACGATCACGAAACACATGAGGAATACGAGCCATTGAAAGCCGCCGAACGGCTGCTCGTTGATGAAGGTCTGGACATCGACCACGGGTGTGCGATTCATCGCTTGTCTCCTTGTCGGCCGGCGTGGGCGCGTCAGCGCTCGATCCGGTCGCATCCAACATTGATATAGATGCAACAAGCGCGGCCTCGTGGCCGCGCCTTTCCTTCGTTCACGCACCGATTCGCTGCCGGCGCGTTCTTCATCGACGACGGCCCGCCAACCTCGGCGGGCCAATCGATCAGATTACCGCCAGCACTTAACCGGCCCCATCTTGTTCCTTGAAGATCTTGTCCGCGAGATGGAACGCGGAATTCGCGGCCGGCACGCCGCAATAGATCGCGGTCTGCAGCAGCACTTCCTTGATCTCGTCGCGCGTCACGCCGTTGTTGCGCGCGGCGCGCAGGTGCAGCGCCAGCTCCTCGCCGCGGTTCAGCGCGACCATCATCGCGATGGTCAGCAGGCTGCGCGTATGGCGCGGCAGGCCGTCGCGCGTCCAGATCTCGCCCCACGCATAGCGCGTGATCAGGTTCTGAAATTCCTCCGTCACTTCGGTACGATTCTCGAGCGAACGGTCGACGTGCGCGTCGCCAAGCACCGCGCGACGCACCTTCATCCCTGCTTCATAACGTTCCTGGTCGTCCATCGCCGGTGCCTCACGCAGTCAGGAAATCGAGCAGCGCGCGGTTGAAACCGTCGGTGCACTCGATGTTCGAAATGTGCGCGGCGTCGAATTCGACGTGCAGCGCACCGGGAATCGCGGCGGCGAGCGCGCGGCCCTGATCGGGCGGCGTCGACATGTCCTTCGCACCGGTCACGACGAGCACCGGCAGTGCGATGCCCTTCACTTCCTCGCGCAGGTCGGCCGCGTTCAGCGCGTCGCAGTTCGCCGCGTAGCCGTCCTTGTCGGTATGCACGAAGGTGTCGCGGATCGCGTCGAACAGCCGCGGCTCGCGGTCGACGAATGCGTCGGTGAACCAGCGCGGCAGCACGGCGTCGGCGAGCGCGGCCATCCCTTCTGCGCGCGCCTTCTGCGCACGCGGCGTCCACACTTCCGGCGAGCCGATCTTGGCCGAGGTATTCGACAGCACCGCGCGCACGATGCGCGACGGGTAGCGCGCGGCGAGCGCGGCGCCCGTCAATCCACCCATCGAGATCCCGCAGAAATGCGCGCAGTCGATGCCGACGTGGTCGAGCAGGCCGATCACGTCGCCGGCCAGCTGTTCTATCGTGTACGAACCGGCCGGCGCGTCGGAATGGCCGTGGCCGCGCGTGTCGTAGCGCAGGATATTGAAGTGCTGCGTGAGCGGGCGAATCTGCGGCGCCCACATCTGCAGGTCGGCGCCGAGCGAGTTCGAGAAGACGAGCCACGGCGCGTCGTCGCGTGCGGCACGGTCGATCCGGTAATGCAGTTTCACGCCGTTGACAGTGGCGAAAGGCATCAATGTTCTCCTGGTTGTTTCGCGCCCGCGTGCAGCGCGAGCACGGCGTCGACGTAGGCCTGTGCCTCGCCGACGTAATGGGCGGGATCGAGCAGCCGCGCGAGCGCGTCGCGCGACAGGTGGGCCGACACGGTCGCATCGGCGGCGAGCACGTCGAACAGCGTCGCCCCGGTGCGCACGGCTTCCTTCGACGCATGCTCGACGACGTGGTGCGCATCGAGCCGGCCGATCTTGTCGCCGAGTGCGAGCATCACGGCTTCGCCGAGGATCAGCCCGTGCGTCAGGTCGAGGTTCGCGGCGAGGCGGTCGGTATTGACGTCGAGGCCCGCGACGATCTGCGCGATCTGCGCGAGCGCGCCGCCCGTCAGGCGCGCGAGATCGGGCAGCGCCTCCCATTCGGCCTGCCAGCCGCCGAGGGCGCGCTCGTGCTCCTGCACCATTCCCGCGAACACGGTCGCGACGAGATTCGGTGCGCGTACGGCGGCCGTCAGCACGGCCGCGCAGCCGACCGGGTTGCGCTTGTGCGGCATCGTCGACGAGCCGCCCTTGCCGGCGGCCGCCGGTTCGCCGAGCTCGCCCACCTCGGTCTGCATCTGCAACGACACATCGCGTGCGATCTTGCCGAGCGTACCGATCAGCATCCCGAAGCACGACGCGGCTTCCGCGATGCGGTCACGCTGCGTATGCCACGGCACGGCCGGCAACGCGAGCTTCAGGTCGGCCGCGAGCGCGGCGCTCACGCCAGCCGCATGCTCGCGCAGGCTCGCGAGCGTGCCGGCCGCGCCGCCGAACTGCAGCACCAGCGCGCGCGCGCGCAACTCGACGAAGCGCGCGCGATGGCGCAGCAGCGCATCGAGCCATTGGGCGAATTTGAGGCCGAGCGTGATCGGCAGCGCCTGCTGCAGCCACGTGCGGCCGATCATCGGCGTCGCGCGGTGCGTGCGCGCGAGCGCCGCGAGCGACGCGCAGGCTTCGTCGAGCAGCGGTTCGAGCACGTCGAGCGTGTCGCGCAACTGCAGCACGGTCGCGGTATCGATGATGTCCTGGCTCGTCGCGCCCCAGTGCACGAACTTCGCGGCCTCGGGGTCGTCGGCCTTCACGTGCGCGGTGAGTTGCTTGACGAGCGGAATCGCGAGATTGCCGCCGAGCGCAGCGCCTCGCGCGAGCGCATCGGCGTCGAGCCGGCCGGCGTCGCACGCGCGTTCGATCGGCGCGACCGCGGTGGCGGGAATCACTCGCTGCGCGGCGAGCGCGCGCGCGAGCGCGGCCTCGACGTCGAGCATCCGCTGGATCGTCGCGCGGGGCGACCAGATCCGGTTGAGCGGCTCGGTGCCGCAGATCAGGGAGGTCAGGCGGGCGCTGTCTTCGAGCATGGCATCAGAATGGGGAAACGGCGTGCGCCTATTGTCTACCCAAGCATGCCGGCGTGCGCTCGAATGCGCGCACCGGCACGCTTGCCGTTCAGGCGGCAGCCTTTTGCGTCGCGTCGATCAGCGGCACGCCGGTCAGCTTCTGCAGCTCGTCGAACGACAGGTCGGTGAAGATCTCGCTCACCGCGAGGCCGTCGGCCGTCACGTCGAGCACGGCCAGATCCGTATAGATACGGCTCACGCATTGCACGCCGGTGACCGGATACGAGCACTGCGCGACGATCTTGCTCTCGCCCTGCTTCGTCAGGTGCTCCATCATCACGAACACCTGCTTCGCGCCGATCGCGAGGTCCATCGCGCCGCCGACGGCCGGAATCGCATCGGGCGCACCCGTATGCCAGTTCGCGAGGTCGCCGTTCGCCGATACCTGGAACGCGCCGAGCACGCAGTAGTCGAGGTGGCCGCCGCGCATCATCGCGAACGAATCCGAGTGGTGGAAATACGCGCCGCCGGTGAGCAGCGTCACGTGCTGCTTGCCGGCGTTGATCAGCTCGTCGTCTTCCTCGCCGGGCGCGGGCGCCGGGCCCATGCCGAGCAGGCCGTTCTCGCTGTGCAGGAAGATCTCCTTGCTCGGGTCAAGGTGGTTCGCCACCAGCGTCGGCACGCCGATGCCGAGGTTCACGTACGCGCCTTCGGGGATGTCCTGGGCGACGCGCTTGGCCATTTCATCGCGGGTCAGTCGTTTCATGTCGGTTTTCCTCCAGGCGGTCAGGCGGCTTGCGACGCAGCGTGTTCGGCGGCCAGCTCGGCCGCGTGCGCGGCCTGCGGCACCTCGACGATCCGCTGCACGAAAATGCCCGGCGTCACGATGTGTTCCGGGTTCAGCCCGCCGAGCGGCACGACTTCCGACACCTGGACGATCGCGACCTTCGCCGCGCTGGCCATGATCGGCCCGAAGTTGCGCGCGGTCTTGCGATACACGAGGTTGCCCCAGCGATCGCCCTTGTACGCCTTCACGAGCGCGAAATCGGCGTGGATCGGCGTCTCGAACACGTACGGCTTGCCGTCGATCACGCGCGTTTCCTTGCCTTCCGCAAGCTTGGTGCCGTAGCCCGTCGGCGTGAAGAAGCCGCCGATGCCGGCGCCCGCCGCGCGGATGCGCTCCGCGAGGTTGCCCTGCGGCACGAGCTCCAGCTCGATCTCGCCCGCACGGTACAGCGCGTCGAACACCTGCGAGTCGCTCTGGCGCGGGAACGAGCAGATGATCTTGCGCACCTGCTTCGCCTTCAGCAGCGCCGCGAGACCCGTCTCGCCGTTGCCCGCGTTGTTGTTGACGATCGTCAGGTCGCGCGCGCCCTGCTCGATCAGCGCGTCGATCAGCTCGGACGGCATGCCTGCCGTGCCGAAGCCGCCGATCATGATTGTCGCGCCATCGTGGACGTCGGCAACCGCCGACTGAAGCGATTCGAAAATCTTGTTGACCATGTCTCTTCCTGATGCGAACCCGCGGCTCGTGCGCGGCCTGTCGAGGGGACACGCGCGTGCCGCGTGCCGCGCCGGAGGCCTTCGTCGACCCTCGGCTTTTGTTCGCTATTCGAACCTTGATTCGATTAGCGAACGATGGCCGATCATAGAGTCGCGCACAGCGCGTTGTCAAGGCGGGTTCGCTCGGGGGGCGTTGCGTCGTCGAACGGCAAGCCGACGTAGTTTTCGGCGAGCGACTGCGCGGCGGCCCGCGAACGCGTCACGTATTTCAGCTCGGCAAACTTCAGGCGATTGACGAACGGGGAGTCGTCCGGCGACGCATGCAGCATGTTCGTCATGAAGTAAGAAAAGTGCTCGGCGCGCCACACGCGTTCGAGGCAGGTCGCCGAATAGCGCTCGAGCGGCGTCGCGTCGCCCGTCCGGTAGCGCGCGCCGAGCGCGCGCGACAGCGCGCGGACGTCGGCCACCGCGAGGTTCATCCCCTTCGCGCCGGTCGGCGGCACGATGTGCGCGGCGTCGCCGGCGAGGAACAGGCGGCCGTGCTGCATCGTCTCCGACACGAAGCTGCGCATCGGCGTCACGCTCTTCTGCGTGATCCGGCCCTCGGTCGGCGTCCAGCCGGTGTCGTTCGAGAAACGCGTGTGCAGTTCGTCCCAGATCCGCGCGTCGGACCATTCGGCGAGGTCTTCATCCGGCTTGCACTGCAGGTACAGGCGCGTGACCGTCGGCGAGCGCATCGAGAACAACGCGAAACCGTTGTCGTGATGCGCATACACGAGCTCGTCGAGCGACGGCGCCGCGTCGGCGAGGATGCCGAGCCACGCGAACGGGTAGACGCGCTCGAAGGTGTTCAGCCGCTCGGCGGGAATCGTCTGGCGTGCGATGCCGTGGAAGCCGTCGCAGCCGGCGATGTAATCGCAGTCGATGCGGTCCGCGCGGCCGTCCGCGTGCTTGAACGTGACGACCGGGTGCTCGCTTTCGACGTCGTGCAGCGCGACGTCGCTCACTTCGAAGTGCATCTGATGGCCGTGCTCGACGCCAGCCGCGATCAGGTCGCGCACGACTTCATGCTGGCTGTAGACGGTGATCGCGCGCCCGCCGGTCAGTTCGGACAGGTCGATGCGGTGGCGCTGGCCATCGAACAGCAGTTCGATGCCGTGATGTTCGAGCCCTTCGCGGCGCATCCGGTCGCCGAGGCCGGCTTCGTTCAGCGTGTCGACCGTGCCCTGCTCCAGCACACCGGCGCGGATGCGGTTCTCGCAGTATTCGCGCGAGCGCGCTTCGACGAGGATGGAATCGACGCCTTGCAGGCGCAGCAGGTGGGAAAGCAGAAGGCCGGACGGACCGGCGCCGATGATCGCGACTTGGGTGCGCATTGTTCGTCTCCAGAACTTTGGTTCGAATAATGGAACACATTTGAGCGCTTTCCCGACTATGCGGCAACGCGATTCAGGAGATATGTTGTATACGTTTTGAAGATACCGGCCCCGGCGATGGACCCGCTCGACCTGAACCTGATTCCCTACCTCGTCGCACTCGACGACACGCGCAACGTCAGCCGCGCGGGCGACCTGCTCGGCGTGAGCCAGCCGCGCGTGAGCACGGCGCTCGGCCGGCTGCGCGAATACTTTGGCGATCCGCTGTTCGTGCGCACGTCGCGCGGGATGGAGCCGACGCCGCGCGCGCTCGCGCTGCTGCCGGCCGCCCGCGACGCGCTCGCGCAGATCGAGCGCGGCCTCGTCGCGCCGCACGACTTCGACCCGGCCGCGAGCACGCATACGTTCTCGATCGCGCTGTCCGACGTCGGCGAGATCGTGTTCCTGCCGAAGCTGCTGCAGGCGTTCGCGACGCTTGCGCCGCACGCGAACCTGCGTTCGGTCTCGCTCGCGCACGACGAAGTCGGACGCGGCCTCGAAGCCGGGTCGATCGATCTCGCGGTCGGCTACTTCCCCGATCTCGACGGCAACAACTTCTTCCAGCAGCGGCTGTTCACGCACCGGTTCGTCTGCCTGATGCGGCGCGGCCATCCGCTCGAGCAGACGCCGCCGTTCACGGTCGAGCAGTTCCTCACGTGCGGCCACGCCGTCGTGCGCGCCGAAGGCCGCAGCCAGGAGGTGCTCGAGAAATATCTGGCGAAGCAGCGCATGCAGCGCCGCGCGGTGCTCGAAACGCCGCACTTCATGAGCCTGCCGTTCATCCTGAGCCGCACCGACCTGATCGCGACGGTGCCGCATGCGATCGGCTATGCGTACGCGGCCGAGCACGCGTTCATCGTGCCCGTCGAGCCGCCGCTCGCGCTGCCGCGCTTCGACCTGAAACAGCACTGGCATCGCAAGTACCACAACGATCCGCGCACCGCATGGCTGCGCGGCGTCGTCGCGTCGCTGTTCAACGACGAGCAGGACGAATGGCCGAAGTAAAGAAGTGACGAAGCGGGCGTGGCGGCCCGCACGCACGACCGGCGAAAGCATGAAACAATGGCCGGATATCGGCCGCCGCAGGCGGCCTTCGATGGAGCCACTACATGGGTAAGGGAAAGAAAACCACACAGCCCGAGCCGGTCGCCTCGCGGCCGAGCCGTGAAGAAGCAGAAGACGCCGTCCGCGTGCTGTTGCGCTGGGCCGGCGACGATCCCGCACGCGAAGGCTTGCTCGACACGCCCGCACGCGTCGTGCGCGCCTATGAGCAGTTCTTCGCCGGCTATGCGCTGGAGCCGCGCGACATCCTCGCGCGCACGTTCAGCGAGGTCGACGGCTACGACGAAATGATCGTGCTGAAGGACATCCGCTTCGAGAGCTACTGCGAGCACCACATGGTGCCGATCATCGGCCGCGCGCACGTCGCGTATCTGCCGAACCATCGCGTCGTCGGCATTTCGAAGCTCGCGCGCCTCGTCGACGCATTCGCGAAGCGCCTGCAGATCCAGGAAAAGATGACCGTGCAGATCGCCGACACGCTGTTCGACGTGCTGCAGCCGAAGGGCGTCGGCGTGATCCTCGAAGCCGCGCACCAGTGCATCTCGACGCGCGGCGTGCACAAGCCGGGCGTCGAGATGGTCACGTCGCGCATGCTCGGTACGTTCCGCACCGATCCGTCGACGCGTCGCGAATTCCTGTCGATCGTCGCGAATCCTTCCTCGGTCAACCTGACGAATACCTGATGGAGCAGACGAAGCAAACGGCGCACGCGCCGGTCGTGCTCGTGACCGGCGCCGCGCGCCGGGCCGGGCGCGCGTTCGCCGAGTATTTCGCCGCGCACGGCTATCGCACCGCGGTGCACTACGACCGTTCGGCCGATGCCGCGCAGGCCGCTGCTCGAACGATCGCCGAACGCGGGCACGATTCGGTCGCGCTGCAGGCCGACCTGTCCGATGCCGCGCAGATCACCGCGCTGATCGACCAGGTGTATGCGCGCTTCGGGCGCCTCGACGTGCTGGTCAACAACGCGTCGGTGTTCTGGCAGGACCATTTCCCGAGCTTCGATCTCGCGGCGTTCGACCACGCGTGGGCCGTCAACTGCCGCGCGCCGATCCTGCTCACGCGCGCGTTCTACGAGCGGGCCCGCGCGGCCGGCACGCAGGGCGTCGTCGTGAACGTGGTCGACCAGAAGATCAAGGAAAACTTTCACCGCGACCATTTCAGCTACACGGTCGCGAAGGCCGCGCTCGGCAACCTCACGCAGATGCTCGCGCTGTCGTCCGCGCCGGTGTTGCGCGTGAATGCGGTGTTCCCGGGGCTGATGCTGCCGAGCGACGACCAGACGCAGGCCGACTTCGAACACGCGAGCCGCGCATCGACGCCGCTCGCGCGCATCGCGGGCCCCGACGACGTCGCGAGCGCGATCCTGCTGCTGACGGGCAATGCATACAACGGCGTGGATTTCGTCGTCGATGCGGGCCAGAACCTGATCCGCGTCGATCAGGACGTGCTGTACAAGCACCGCTCGCCGGACGGCAAGCACTGACGCTTCGATGAACGAAGGCGGCTGCGCGCCGCCTTCGTGCGACGGGTCGAACAAGCTTCGCGCCGCTCACGCCCGATAACGCCCGACGGCGGGCCGGCCGCCGATCCATTACGCGTCATGCGCCGCGTTGTGCAGAACCACCCCCGCGCATTCGCCCGCCGCCACGTTACGGCTTCTCCGCGCTCCCGCCCTCGCGAACCTTGCCCTGCGCGACGCTCGTGCCGGGCGGCACGCTGTGCGTGAGCCACACGTTGCCGCCGATCACCGAGCCGCGCCCGATCGTCACGCGGCCGAGAATCGTCGCGCCCGCGTAGATCACCACGTCATCCTCGACGATCGGGTGCCGCGCATTGCCCTTCACCAGCGCGCCTTCGCCATCCGCCGGGAAACTCTTCGCGCCGAGCGTGACGGCCTGGTACACGCGCACGCGTTCGCCGATGATCGCGGTTTCGCCGATCACGACACCGGTGCCGTGGTCGATGAAGAAGCTCGGGCCGATCTGCGCGCCCGGATGAATGTCGATGCCGGTGGCCGAGTGCGCGATTTCATTGATGAACCGCGCGAGCAACGGCACGCCAAGCTGGTGCAGCGCGTGCGCGAGCCGATGGTGCATCATCGCGAACACGCCGGGGTAGCACAGCAGGATCTCGGTGATGTGCTGCGCGGCCGGATCGCCCGCGTACGCGGCCTGGATGTCGCTGACGAGCAGCGCGCGGATCGCCGGCAACTGCCGGCCGAACTCGCGCGCGATCTCGAACGCGCGTTCGTCGAGCTCGGCGAACGGCGTATCGACATGCTCGGGCAGGAACGGCAGCGCACGGCGAATCTGCTCGGACAACACGCGCAGCGTGCTTTCGAGCGTGTGGCCGACGTAGTAGTCGACGCTTTCGTCGGTCAGGTCGGGCGCGCCGTAGTGCGTCGGAAACATCGACGCGCGCAGGCCGGTCACAATCTTGCAGATTGCATCGCGCGACGGCAGCTCGCGGATGCCGCGCGGATGGCGCGTGCGATGGAGTTCCTCGCGCGACTCGCGCAAGCCGGCGACGATTTCTTCGAGGCCCCACTGACGGGCGGGTGATGTCGACATAGGCCAATGCAGACAGCCGAGCGCGGTTGCGCGGCCGCTAATAAAGTGACGGGTTCCGCAAGATTACCGCGTTTTTTGTCCGGGAGCGGCGCCCCCGGGGATCGGCCGGACGGCCGACGCTGCTCGCGGGCGACGGCGTCACATCGCGATGCTGCTCGCGTCGATCCAGCGCACGGCCCAGTCGCGCGCGTGCGCGATCGCGTCGCCTTCGTCGTTGAACTGGAGCTCGATCGGAAAAAACCGGTTCGCCACGAGTTCCCCGTCGCTCGATCGGGAGATCACGACGTAGGGCTTGAACGAACCGTCACTGGCGCGTGCGGGCGCGCAATTCAACAGATAACCGCGATGCGTGAAGGCAGTAGTCGCTTGCATGAGTCCGCCACCTCTAGTCCCTTGCTTTGTTGTTCGCTACCCGTCTTTAAGGGTGCTGCGGCGCCCCGGCGCGGGCAGAGGCGGCGAGACTACATCCCCTGTCGCCGCTTCGCAGGAAAAGAATCATACTCTGTAGAAAACGCGTCTTCTAGCTGAAATAAATCATGACAAATCAGTGCGCGTCGCGCGACCGCGGCGATCGCCCGCGCGCCTTTTCCCGTCGTGCCCGGAACGGGATTTGCTTCGATCCGGAGTGTGTCGCCGCCAGGAGAGCCGCGATGGAATCGTCCGCTCAAACACGGGGTGCGCATCCGCGCAGCATCGAACTCGACAACGACGACACGCACGACAGCACGGTCGACACCGACGGCAAGCACCGCGAAGCGTCGCGGCTCGCCGGCGTCGGGCCGATCTCGCCCGACCAGATCACGCGCAGCAACGCGTCGCTCGTCAATGCGATGCCGGAAGCCGGCGACGGTTTGGCCGGATTCGACAGCCGCCCCGACGGCAACCATCCGGCGTTCGCGCTGCGCGCCGGCTACGTGGTGATCGAGAAAGGCTTCGACGCGCCGTCTGCAGGCGACACGCCGTTCGGTCCCGTTCACCGGATGTACGGCAGCGCGTACGGGCCCGGCCACGGCCGCCGGCCGGAGCGCGTTATCGAGTTGACCGTTGTGCCAGGATAGCCGGCGCGGCGTTTGAATCGATCGTTCGATTGGGAATCGCGATCGGTCGATGACGGTGATCGATGGCGGCGCATTCGCGCGCGCGACCGGACCGCGGGCCGGGACTCGTTCGCACGATGCAGCAGTGAACGATTCCGCGTATTGGCATCGGGATTCACAATCATGCATGCCGTGCATCGTGTCGACGCGCATGCGTTGACCGAAGTCATCGCGTCACGGCGCGATTGCGATTCAATGGCGAGACGTACGGCGCATCGGCATGGTTGCCGGGCCGGGTCGATGCGCGCGCATGCGTTTTCGCCGACGACGCAGCCGAACCATACGACACCCATCGCGCGATGCAGCACGCGTTGCGCGCATGGCCACGCAGGGCCGGCACAGACAGCGACAGCGCGGTCGCACGGCCCGGCAGGCGCCTCGCTGCACGATCGCGACCGTTGGTTTACCCTGCCTCGCAGCGTTGCGTATTGCCCACCCCGATCGGCCATCCGGCCGACTTCGTTTCAACCCGCCACTCGGAGACACTATGTACAAGCGAATTCTGGTTGCCGTCGACGGCAGCGACACGTCCCGCCATGCGTTCGATGCCGCGCTGGCGCTCGCGAAATCGCACGGCGCGCAGCTGCAGCCGTTCTACGTCGTCGAGAACGCCGCGATCTACTACAACGTGCCCGGCTACGATCCGTCCGTGCTGCGCGATCAGCTCGTCGCGCAGGGCAACGCGCTCGCGCAGGATTTCGCGAAGCTGATGCAGGCCGCCGGCGTGAAAGGCGAAACGCGGCTGAACGAAGCGACGTCGCTCAACGACGTGTCGTCGCTGATCCTCGACGGCGCGAAAGCGTTCGGCGCCGATCTGCTCGTGCTCGGCACGCACGGCCGCCGCGGCTTCCGCCGCCTCGTGCTCGGCAGCATCGCCGAACAATGCGTGCGCCACGCGACGCTGCCAGTGCTGCTGATCCCGGCGGCCGCCAGCGCGGACGAGCCGGCTGCCTGAGCGGCGTTCGGCATGCGCGGCCGGTCGCGACGTTTTGTCACCCGACAGCGGCAACTTGCGGTGGGACAATGATTTCGTCGATCCAATGCCGGAGTAAACGATCATGCTGACGCCCGTCGCCACCCGCCCCGCCGCCGCGCCCCATACCGGTAGCTGGGCTCCCCGCCAGGCCGCACACTGCTCGTCGTGCGCGATGCGGCACCTGTGCATGCCGCAGGGCCTGGCGCCCGAAGCGCTCAGCCGCCTCGAGTCGGTCATCTGCGCGGCGCGCCCGGTCAAGCGCGGCGAAGCGCTGTTCCGCGAAGGCGATGCATTCGACAACCTGTACGCGGTGCGCTCGGGTTCGCTGAAAACCGTCGCGACGCGCCATGACGGCCGCGAACAGGTCACGGGCCTGCATCTCGCCGGCGAAGCGCTCGGCCTCGACGGCATCTGCGACGATACGCACCCGCGCACCGCGGTCGCGCTGGAAGACAGCTCGGTCTGCGTGATCCCGTACAGCGCGCTCAAGGCGCTGTGCTCGGAAGCCGGCTCGATGCAATTGCGCATGCACAAGCTGATGAGCGAACAGATCGTGCGCGAAACGTCGCAAACGATGCTGCTCGGTTCGCTGAATGCCGAAGAGCGCGTCGCCGCTTTCCTGCTCGACGTGTCGTCGCGCTACCTGAAGCGCGGCTACTCTCCGTCGGAATTCAACCTGCGGATGACGCGCGAGGACATCGGCAGCTATCTCGGCATGACGCTCGAAACGGTCAGCCGCACGCTGTCGAAATTCCAGAAGCGCGGCCTGATCGAAATGCAGGGCCGCCACGTGCAGATCGTCGACTTCGACGGCCTGCAACACGTCTGACGCCGCACGGCGCGCATCTCGCGCGCGCCGCCTGCATCATGTCGCGGGTCAATCGAGAAACAGCGCGGCGCGCGCCTTCAGCGCCGCGCTGAAATCGTCGAGCCAGCCGATCGACAGACGCCAGCTCTGCCAGTACAGATCGATGTCGATGGTGCGCCCGCGCGACATGTCGATCAATTCACCCGCCGCCAGTTGGCGGTCGACCATCCGGTCCGGGCACATCCCCCATCCCAATCCCGTTTCGCATGCGCGCAGATAGCCCGCGACGTGCGGTATCCAGTGCTGCGGCGGATCGAGATCCGCGCGCGTCACGCGCCGGATGAAACGCGCCTGCAACCCGTCCTTCGGATTGAACATCACGCACGGCGCGCGGCGCAGCGCATCGCGCGTGATCCCCGCGTCGAAATAGCGCGCGTAAAACGCCGGCGAGCACACTGCACGATAACGGATCCGCCCGAGCCGCTCCGACCGGCACCCCTGGATCGGCTCGGCCTGCGCGGTCACCGCGCCCTGCACGCTGCCGTCGCGGATGCGCGACGCCGTGTAATCCTGATCGTCGATCACGAGATCGAGCAGCGTCTCGCGCTCGGTGCAGAACGGGCCGACCGCGTCGATGAACCACGTCGCGACGCTGTCGTCGTTGACGGCCACGCGCAACGTCGGCCACGCGCTCGCGATCTGGCCCGGCAATGCGGGCATCCGGCCGCCCAGTTCGGCTTCCAGCAGTTGCACGCGTTCAGTATGCCGGCACAGCAGCGCGCCCGACGTGGTCGCGACACACGGCTGCCCGCGCTTGACGAGCACGCTGCCGACCCGCTCCTCCAGCAGCTTCACGCGCTGCGACACGGCCGACGGCGTGACGTTCAGCTCCTTGGCCGCCCGCTCGAACGAGCCGTGCCGGATCACGGCCGCGAGGGCATCGAGCAACGCGTAGTCGAGCATTAGATTTCCTTAATCCGCATTAGGTGATTTAGCTTCTCTTATTCCCGTGCTGACCGCAGACTAGCGCTACCCGATTGATTCGTCTACTGCTTCCACGGCTGTCCCCTCATGAACTGGCTCGCTTTTTCCCACGGCGTCGCACTATGCGCGTCGCTCATCGTCACCATCGGCGCGCAGAACGCATTCGTGCTGCGCCAGGGCATCATGCGCTCGCACGTCGGCAAGATCGTGCTGCTGTGCGCGGTGTCCGACATGATCCTGATCGGCGCGGGCGTCGGCGGCGCTTCGGCGCTCGTCGAGCGCTATCCGACCTTCGTCCATGCGGTGCTGTACGTCGGCCTCGCGTATCTCGCGTGGTTCGGCATCAACGCGCTGCGCCGTGCGTTCAAGCCGGGCCACGACACGCTCGACGTGCGCGGCAACGCGGTCGCGCCGCCGCCGCAGGGCGCGCTCGCGATCGTGCTGATGACGCTCGCGTTCACGTGGCTCAACCCGCATGTGTATCTCGACACGTTCCTGCTGATCGGCACGGCCGGCGCGCGCGAGCCGGAAGGCGCGCGGCTCGCGTTCGCGATCGGCGCAATGACGGTCAGCGTCGTGTGGTTCCTCGGGCTCGGCTATGGCGCGCGATTGCTGGCGCCGTGGTTCCGCAAGGCGGTCGCGTGGCGCGTGCTGGATGGCGCGATCGGCAGCATGGTGCTGTTTCTCGCGGCGGTGCAGTTGCGCTGACCGAACCTTCTGCAAACGGGCGGCGGCCTGCCGCCCGGCTTTCCCTCCGCGTTGGCCCCACGCCAGCGCAAGCTGCGTGATTCCCGTCGCGCACGTCGCCGCAAAATTCGCTCCCGATCCAACGCAACCGCACGGAATACGCATGCAGCGGACGCGGCCTCCGCCATCTGCCGCAAGCCGTCCACCATCGCGGCGTTACTGCGCCTGCACGAATCGAAACGATCGGCGAGAATGTCCGGTGTCCCGCGACCACGGCGGAACCGCACCGCGCATCCTGCCGTCCCGCCGGGATCGTCTCGACCCATCCCGCAGTTCAATCCCGTTACCTGCCGTTATCGGAGAGGAACATGGCACATCGCACCCTCGGTACATCCAGCATCCAGGTTTCGCCGCTCGCGTTCGGCGGCAACGTCTTCGGCTGGACCGTCGACGAGAACGCATCGTTCGCATTGCTCGACGCACTCGCCGACACCGGCATCAACTTCATCGACACGGCCGACGTCTATTCGGCCTGGGCGCCCGGCAACCAAGGCGGCGAATCGGAAACGATCATCGGCAAGTGGCTGAAGCGCTCCGGCAAGCGCGAGCAGGTCGTGATCGCGACCAAGGTCGGCATGCTCGGCACGCGCGCGGGGCTGTCGAAAGACAACATCCTGAAGGCCGCCGACGATTCGCTGCGCCGCCTGCAGACCGACTACATCGACCTGTATTTCTCGCACCGCGATCTGGCCGACACGGCCCCGCTCGAAGAAACGCTCGGTGCGTATCAAACGCTGATCGACGCGGGCAAGGTGCGCATCCTCGGCGCGTCGAACTACAGCGGCGCGCGCCTGCGCGAAGCCGCCGCGATCAGCGCGCGCGACGGGCTGCCCGCGTACCAGGTCATCCAGCCCGAATACAACCTGCTCAACCGCGCCGACTACGAACGCGATCTCGAGCCGGTCGTGCGCGACCTGAAGCTCGGCGTCGTCAACTACTACGCGCTCGCGAGCGGGTTCCTGTCGGGCAAGTACCGCAGCGAGGCCGACCTGAAGAAGAGCGTGCGCGGCGATCGCGTCGCCGGCTATCTGAACGAACGCGGCCTGCGCATCCTCGCCGCGCTCGACGCCGTATCGGCGAAGCACGGCACGCAGCCGGCCGCGATCGCGCTCGCATGGCAGATCGCGCGGCCGACGATCACCGCGCCGATCGCGAGCGCGACGTCGCTCGAGCAGCTCGCGCTGCTCGGCGAAGCGATCCGCGTCACGCTCGATCGGGACGACATCCGCCGGATCGACGAAGCCAGCGCGCCTTGAAGCCGCCGGCGGCAGGCCGACGGAATCGCACGGGCAGGCGGTTCCGCGGCTTGCCTGCGAGTCATGCAGGACGGATGGATACAATGGCGAGCATCCGATGGCCGCGGGGCTCGACCGGGCTTCTTCGCGCCGACTCAAAACCACACATAAAAACCGCCGATGAACCACCTTGCCCGCCGTTCCCGTTACGTCCGTCATGGCCGTCCGCTCGTCGCAACGATCGCCGCGCTGCTCGCCTGCGCACCGGCCGTATCCTTCGCGGGCTGGTACGAAGTCGCGAACTACACCGGCACGATCGGCAACGCGCCGGTGCACGTGTCCGTGCAGACCTACGACGCGATCAACCACAACGACGCGGGCCGCTGGCGCGTCGACGGCAGCTACTACTACGACGCGCATCGCAAACCGATCCCGTTGCGCGGCCACCGCGAGCCCGACGGCCGCCTGACGCTGTGCGAAGCGTCATCGCCCGCATCGAATGCCGACTCGCCGGTCGTGCCGGCCGCGGCGCCGTCACGGCCGAAGCCCTGCCCGATCGCGCTCGTCGTCGTCGGGAAAACGGCAACCGGCACGTGGGACGACGGCCGCAAGACGCTGCCGATCACGCTGAACGAAGTCGGCCGGCTGAACGACACCGATACGCAGCACCTGCAACTCGACGGCAGCGTCGATATCCCGATGTGGTATCGCACGAAGACGCACATGCTGGTCGGCGTCTACGCGCTGTCCGACAAGTGCGGCATCGCGATGCAGTCGCTGCGGGCCGTGAACATCGCGACGGGCCGCGTCGATCGCACGATCGCGCTCGACTGCGATGCGGGCATGGTGATGACGTCGATCTACGCGAATGTCGCCGACACGCGGCGGGCCGGCCACGTGAGCGTCGAATTCCGTGGCGGCAAGATGGGCTATCAGGAGGACGTGTCGCTCGGGCTGCCGTCGTCTTCATCGAAGTCGAAGTAGGCCGGTCACGCTTACCCCAAAGCCGCATACGTGTCTTGACTCGCCCAGCCGCTTTCGTTGACCCGGACGGACATCGACCGCGCAATCGCCCGCCGCGCCCCGCTGCAAGCGCGTCACGCGCGTGCCCCGGGTCTTTCACGGATTGACCGCGGCGTTCGGCGTGCCCGAGACTGCCCCGCTCGGGCCGTCATCGGGAGAACGTCATGCCGGACACCAGCACGGAGATCGCCACGATCTCGACGCGCGCCGTACGCGGCGCCGAGCGCGTCGACTTCTGGGTCGACCATGTCGCGCGCACGCTCGTGCGGATCGAATGCAGCGGAAGGTCGTCCGAAGGGATCGATGCGTCGCTGCGCAAACGCGATCTCGGGTTGTTCCGAGCGTGCGACATCGTCGCGAACCGGCACGCGGTCGTGCGCACGCCGCACAACATCCACGCGGACCAGCGCGACGCCGTGTTCATCTGCGTGATGCACGAGGGGCACGGCTATACGTTCCAGGACGTCGACTGCATGCAGCACGCGCCCGGCGACCTCGTGCTGTACGACACGTCGATGCCGTACGGTCACGGCTTTCCCGCCGACATGGCGATGACCGTGCTCGACGTGCCGCGCGACGTATTCGAGGCGCGCGTCGGCCCGTGGCGCTACCGCAGCCTCGTCAAGATCGACCGCGGCGACGGCGTCGCGTCGTGGGCCGTGCGGCAGGTGGTTGCGCTGCTCGCCGCGCCGCCCGAGCCGACGCCCGATGCGCGCGAACGGCGCGCCGCCGCGATCCTCGACCTCGTGCAATCGATGCTGCGGCTGCACGACGGTGACGCGTCACCGACGAAGTCGACGGTCCACACGCTGTCGCGCGCGAAGGCGTTCATCGACAGCCATCTCGCCGACGACGACCTCGACAGCCGATTGGTCAGCCGTGCGATCAACCTGTCGCCGCGCCAGCTCGCGCGCATCTTCGAGATCGAGGGGATGCCGCTCACGCGCTACATTCTCGCGCGGCGGCTCGAACGCTGCCGCGCCGATCTGCGCGACCGATCGCTGAAGCACCTGACGGTCAGCGAGATCGCGTTCCGCTGGGGCTTCAACAACAGCGCGCACTTCAGCCGCAGCTATCGCGCGCGGTTCGGCGAGACGCCGAGCGACACGCGCGCGCCGGCCGGAGCGTGCTAGGGCGTGTTCACGCCCTAGGCCGATACTCGCCGCTGCCACCGCCACTCCCTGCGATGTCCCGGCGAGGCAAGCACGGCGTCCGCCTCGGTCAAATAGGGCCCCAACCTGCTCGCTAAGCTGGCTTCGTGCGCGGCGGCATCCGTTCCGCCGCCCGACAGCCAGGAGAAGAAGCGGGATGGAGACGTACGACCACATCGTCGTCGGCGGCGGGTCGGCCGGCTGCGCGGTTGCGCACCGGCTGGTGAAGGCCGGCCGGCGCGTGCTGCTGCTCGAGGACGGCCCGAAGGACGACAGCCTGTTCATCCGGATTCCGGCGACGTTCATCCGCGTGCTCGGCACGCAGCGCACGGTCACGTTCGAGAGCGAGCCGCAGCCGGGCGCGGCGGGACGCAAGACCTACGTGCCGCAAGGCCGCACGCTCGGCGGCGGCAGCTCGGTCAACGCGATGCTGTACGTGCGCGGCACGCGCGACGACTACGACGACTGGGCCGCGCTCGGCTGCACCGGCTGGGGTTGGGACGACGTGCTGCCCGTGTTCAAGCGCGCCGAATCGCATCTGCGGCTCTCGGAGCCGTACCACGGCACCGACGGGCCGTTGAAGGTCGGCGACACGCGCTTCCGGCATCCGCTGAGCCTCGCGTTCGTGAAGGCCGCGCAGGAAGCCGGCATCGCGTACAACGACGATTTCAACGGCGCCGCGCAGCATGGCGTCGGCTTCTATCACACGACGATCTTCGACGGGCAGCGCGGCAGCACCGCGGCCACCTATCTGGCCGACGTGATCGCCGATCCGAACCTGCGCGTGCTGACCGGCTGCCGCGTGACGCGCATCCGGTTCGACGGCCGCCGCGCGACCGGCGTCGAATGGCGCACCGCGAGCGGCGCGACGGGGTCGGCCGCCGCGCGCGCCGACGTCGTGCTCGCGGCCGGCGCACTGAGCACGCCGAAGCTGCTGATGCTGTCGGGCATCGGGCCCGGCGCGCATCTGCACGCACATGACATCGACGTGCTGCACGACAGCCCGGAAGTCGGCGCGAACTACCAGGACCATCTTGAAGTGTCGATCTACGGCCGCAGCGATGCGCCCGTCAGCCTGCTGGGCGAGGATCGCGGGTGGAAGGCCCTGCGGCACGGGCTGCAATGGATGCTGTGCCGCTCGGGCCTGCTGACGTCGAACGTCGTCGAATCGGGCGCATTCGTCGACACGACAGGCAGCGGCCGCCCGGACATCCAGTTCCACGTGCTGCCGACGCTGGTCGGCGACGTCGATCGCGAACCGCTGCCCGGCCACGGCCTGTCGATCAATCCGTGCCTGCTCCGGCCGCGTTCGCGCGGCCGCGTGCAACTGCGCGGCAACGATCCGGCCGCGCCGATCCGCTTCGACAGCGGCGCGCTGTCCGATCCGGACGACGTCGACGGCCTCGTGCGCGGCGTCGCGCTCGCGCGGCGAATCCTGCGCGCACCGTCGCTCGCGCGCATCGTCCGCGAAGCCGAGCCGCTGACCGATGCCACGCTCGCCGACTACGTGCGGCGTCGCGCGAAAACCGTCTATCACCCGGCCGGCACGTGCCGCATGGGCAGCGACGCGCACGCGGTCGTCACGCCGCGTCTCGCGGTGCAGGGCGTCGACGGATTGCGGATCTGCGATGCGTCGGTGATGCCGCGCATCGTGTCCGGCAACACGAACGCGCCGACGATCATGATCGCGGAGCGCTGTGCGGCGTTCATGCTGGCGGAGTGACGCGATGCGCGCTACATCGCCCCGAAAACGAAAGCGGCGCGTCATGCACGCGCCGCCGACGCCGAACCACCGGAAAACCGGCGTTAACTGCCTGCGTCACGCGCCGCATCGCGCAGCGCCATCGGCGACGCGCCATAGCGCTCGCGGATCGCGCGGCTGAAGTGTGCCTGGCTCGAAAATCCCCAGCGAAACGCGATCTCGCCGATGCTCGTCTTGCGCAGCCGTGCGTCGGTCAGCTCGCGGTGCGCGTGCGACAGCCGTTCCGACCAGATGTGCTGCGTGATCGATTCGCCTTCCGCCGCGAACAGGCGGCCCAGATGCCGCAGCGACAGCCCGACCGCATCGGCGACGGCTTGCGGCGCGAGCTCCGGCTCGCCGAGATGCGTCGCGATGTACTGCTTCGCGGTCAGCCGGTACGACAGCGACGCGCGCGATGTGCCCGCGCCGTTCACTTCCGTGTCGACGAGTTCCGCGATCAGCGTGCGCGTGTGCTCGGCGAACCGCGCGGCGTCGCGCTCGACCGGCGCCTTCATGAACCGCTCGACGCTCGCGCGCAACGTCGCGCCGAGCATCGCGCCCGCGCCCGGCTTCGGCGCGATCCGCAGCGGCAGCGCGGCCAGCGCCGCATCGAGGCGATCGTCGAACGTGGTGATCGGGATATCGATCAGCAGCTGCCGCATCGGCGTCAGGAATCCGAACAGATAGGGCACGCGCGTGTCGTAGACGACCACATCGCCGGCTTCCGCGAGCAGACACCGGTCGTGCTGGATGAAATAGGCGCGCCCGCTCACGATCTGGCACGCGAACAGCGACTCCTTCGGCAACTGGCGCACCAGCGCGGGGCTGCGTTCGATCACGTGGTCCTGCCCGCTGATGTCGGCGATGCCGAGGCCCGGCAGCGCGATGTCGGTCTTCTCGGCTTCGAGCCCGGCCGGCGACAGCGACGAGCAGCGCAGGCCGACCAGCGTCGCCGCGTTGAATGCATCCCAGTATGCCATCCTGTCGCGCGCCGGCACGTCGGCCGTCGAGCCTCGCGTGCATGAAAGAACGGTCGAATTCGTCACATCGCCTCCTGCGGGCGCCTGTCGTGCGGAGCGGCACGGATTGGGGGATGGTTCGTCTGGATTTTTGGTGCGCTGCAATGTCCGGCGCGGTCAAGCAATTCGTCCAGCCCAGTCAAGAGCGGCGCACACCGGCTGGCTAAAGTCGAGCCCACGACAACCCATACAAGGAGACAACCGTGGTCGACAAAGCCGTATCCGAATTCTGGCAAAACATCCCGGCGATTGCCAATCCGTTCAAGCCCGATGCGCTGCCCGAGGCCTACATCCCGAACGCGGCCACCGACGACGAGCGCTATTACGTTCCGTTCACCGAAACGGTTTCGTCGCGGCCGCTGTGGATCTCGCCGTCGCAGAACAAATGGTGCGACATCCTGATGGCGAAGGAAGCGGGGCTCGTGAACCGGCACTATCACCCGCACGAGGTGTTCGCGTACACGCTGTCCGGGAAATGGGGCTACCTGGAGCACGAATGGACCGCGACGCGCGGCGATTTCGTGTACGAGACGCCGGGCGAAGGCCACACGCTCGTCGCGTTCGATCACCCCGAGCCGATGCGCGCGTTCTTCATCGTCACGGGCCCGCTGATCTGGCTCGACGACGAAGGCAATCCCGACGGCTACTTCGACGTGCATTCGTACATCGCGATGTGCAAGGCGCATTACGAGAAGGTCGGCCTCGGCGCGCAAGCGATCGAGAAGCTGTTCCGCTGACGCGCGGCGAGGCTCACGATGACGTCCCCTTCCTCTTGCAGGCCCGCCTGGACGTACGAGAACCGGCTGCTGCTGATCCTGTTCATGACGTTCGGCTTCGTGTTCTTCGACCGCCTCGCGCTGTCGTTTTTGTTCCCGTTCATGTCGGCCGAGTTGCACCTGACGAACACGCAGCTCGGCATGGTGTCGTCCGCGCTCGCGCTCACGTGGGCGCTGTCGGGCGCCGCCACCGGCGCGTGGTCCGACGCGCGCGGCACCCGCAAGCCGCTGCTGGTCGCGGCCGTGCTCGGCTTTTCCGTGTGCTCGGCGCTGTCGGGCCTCGTCGGCGGCTTCGCGAGCCTGATCGCATTTCGCGCGCTGATGGGCATCGCCGAAGGCCCCGTGCTGCCGCTGTCGCAATCGCTGATGGTCGAGAGTTCGACGCCGAGCCGCCGCGGGCTGAACATGGGCCTGCTGCAAGGCTCGGCCGCCGGCCTGCTCGGCGCGATGATCGGCCCGCCGGTCGTGATCGGCATCGCCACCGCGTACGGCTGGCGCGAGGCGTTCTACGTGTCATGCATCCCGGGCTTCCTGATCGCGTTCTGCATCTGGCGCTGGGTGCGCGAAGTACCGCCCGGCGGCGTGCGCCACACGCAGGCGGATACCACTGCAATACCGGCCGCAAGCGGCGCGGCGGTCAGCCGCTGGGCGCTGCTGAAGGAGCGCAACATCCTGCTGTGCGTGCTGATCAGCTGCTTCTTCCTCACGTGGTTCGTCGTGATCATCTCGTTCGCGCCGGTGTTCCTCGTCGAAAGCCGCCACCTGTCGCCGTCCGCCATGGGCGCCGTGATGACCTGCCTCGGCGCCGCGTGGGTGTTCTGGGGCTTCGCGGTGCCGGCGATCTCCGACCGGATCGGCCGCAAGCCGACGATGATCGTGTTCGCGCTGGTCGCGGCCGCGTGCCCGGTCGTGCTGATCCACGTCGGCTCGGTGTGGGCGCTCGGCGCACTCGTGTTCGCCACGTACACGGGGCTCGGCTGCTTCACGCTGTTCATGGCGACGATTCCGGCCGAAACGGTGCCGCCGCGCGCGATCGCGAGCGCGCTCGGGCTGATCATGGGCGCCGGCGAGCTGATCGGCGGCTTCGTCGCGCCGACCGTCGCCGGCTTCGCGGCGGACCGATACGGCCTGCAGTTCGCGATGTGGACGTCGGCTGCCGGCGCGATCCTCGCGTGCGTGCTGTCGTTCGGCCTCGTCGAAACCGCACCGGCCGTGCTGCGCAAGCGCGCGCTCGCAGGCGCTGCCGCAGGCCGTCTCGACACGCAGAACCTCGGAGGACGCTAACATGCGCGCACTTCAATGGCATGGCCCGCGCGACGTCCGTCTCGTGGAAATCGACACGCCGCGCGTCGGCCCCGGCGACGTGCGCATCGCGGTCGCGTATTGCGGCATCTGCGGCAGCGACCTGCACGAATACGCGGACGGCCCGCACGCGATTCCGGTCGATGCGCCGCATCCGCTGTCGCGCCGCACCGCGCCGCTGACGCTCGGCCACGAGTTCTGTGGAACCGTCGTCGAAGTCGGCGAACGCGTGACGACGCTGCGCGCGGGCGACCGCGTCGCGGTCGAGCCCGAGTATCGCTGCAGCCAGTGCGCGTACTGCCGCTCCGGGTCGTACAACCTGTGCGTGTCGATGGGCTTCGCCGGGCTGATGGGCGACGGCGGGATGGCCGACTTCGCGGTCGTGCCGGCCTACATGCTGCATCGCCTGCCGGACGGCGTGAGCCTCGAACAGGCCGCGGTGATGGAGCCGGCCGCCGTGGCGCTGCACGCGCTGCGGCGCGGCGAACTGCGGCTCGGCGACACCTGCGCGGTGTTCGGGCTCGGGCCGATCGGCCTGCTGCTGATCATGCTCGCGAAGCTGCAGGGCGCGGCGACGATCGTCGCCGTCGACGTGTCGCCCGAACGGCTCGCGGCCGCCACGCGCTTCGGCGCGACCCATGCGTTCGACGCGCGCGAGCTCGAAGCGTCTGCGTTGCAGGACGCGATTCGCGCGGCCACGGGCGGCCTCGGCGTCGATACGAGCTTCGAAGCGGCCGGCTTGCAGGCCACGTTCGAATCGGCGATGCGGGCATTGCGCAAGGGCGGTCGCGTCGTGATGGTCGGCCTGATGCCGCATGCCGGTTTCGACTCGTTTCGCGCGGTCAACGACGAGCTGACCTTCACCGCGAGCGTCGGCTACCGGCATGCGTACGAAGACCTGCTGCGCATCGTCGCGTCGGGCGCGCTCGATCTCGCGTCGATCGTCACGCGCACGGTCGCGCTCGAAGATGCCGTCGCCGACGGCTTCGACGCGCTGCTCGCCGACCGCACGCAGATCAAGATCCTCGTTTCACCCGCGCAGCGGCCGGCCCGCCGCGCCACCACCATCGGGAGTGTCGAGCATGAGTCGTCTGTGGACGTTTGAAGGGCAGTCCGTCGTCGTGACGGGCGGCACGTCGGGCATCGGCGCGCGCACCGCGCTGCGGTTCGCGCAGGCCGGCGCATCGGTCGTCGCATTCGGGCTCGACGCAACCGGCCCGCATGCGCCCGTGCATGCCGGCATCCGTTGCGTGGAACTCGACGTGGCCGACGGCGATGCACTGACGCGCACGATCGCCGCGCTGCCGCGGCTCGACGTGCTCGTCAACGGCGTCGGCATCAGCCGCCACGCAGACGAATACCGGATGGATCAGTTCGAGCACGTGCTGAACGTGAACCTGACGTCGGTGATGCGGGCATCCGACGCCGCGCGGCCCGCGCTGGCGGCGCACGGCGGCAGCATCGTCAATATCGCGTCGATGTACACGTACTTCGGCAGCAAGGACCGGCCCGCGTACAGCGCGAGCAAGGGCGGCATCGCGCAGCTCACGCGTTCGCTCGCGCAAGCGTGGGCCGATCATGCGATCCGCGTGAACGCGGTCGCACCGGGCTGGATCGACACGCCTCTCAGCAGCGGGCTGATGGCCGACACGCTGGCGTCGCGTCGCATCCTCGAGCGCACGCCGCTCGGGCGCTGGGGCACGGCCGACGAAGTCGCGGAAGTGATCCTGTTCCTGTGCTCGTCCGGCGCGTCGTTCGTCACCGGCGCGGTCGTGCCGGTGGACGGCGGGTATTCGACGGTCTAGCGCATGGCGCGCGGCGCATCGGAGGATCGACGAGGCCTGCTGATGCCCGTTGCGCGCCACGGCTTGCTTTGACTGTCGCTGAACCGGGTTCGCCCGGTTCATGTTTCTTCATATCAATCAGTAGTCCGACTAAAAATATTCCGGCTCGATCGGATCATGTGAGGAGCACTTTGGAGATGACGAAAAAGACCTTTCTGGCGGTCGCGGCCTGCACGCTTCCGGCGGCGGCGTTCGCCCAGAGCAGCGTGACGATGTTCGGGCTGATGGATACCGGCATCAGCTACGTCAGCAACCAAGGCGGCCACGGCGCCGCGAAATTCGACGACAACATCTTCTTTCCGAACCTGCTCGGCTTCGAGGGCAAGGAGGATCTCGGCGCGGGCACGCGGGCGATCTTTCGGCTCGTCAACCAGTATTCGCTCGGCAACGGCGCGATCATCGGCGGCGGGCTGTTCGCGCGCACGGCCTATGTCGGGTTGCAGAACGACCGGTACGGCACGCTGACGCTCGGCAACCAGTACGAGTTCATGGTCGATGCGCTGGCCGCCAGCGGCAACGAGATCGCGCAGGATCTCGTCGGCCTGTACGGCTTTCGCAACGGGCCGTTCGACCGGCTCGCGCTGCCGAACAATCCGACCGGCGCATTCGACTGGGACCGCGTCGCGGGCAGCAATCGCGTCGCGAATTCGGTCAAGTACACGAGCCCGTCGCTGTCGGGCCTGAGCTTCGGCGCGCTGTACGGCTTCGGCAACGTCGCGGGGTCGATCGGCGCGAACAACACGGTCAGCGTCGGCGCAAGCTACGACCACGGCCCGTTCGGCGCGGGCGCCGCCTATACGAACCAGAAATACGGCGCGGCCGACGGGCTGCCGCCCACCAGCGTGCGCAACTGGGGCGCGGGCGTGCACTACACGGTCGGCACGGTCACCGGGAAGGCGCTCTTCACGACCGTGCACAACGCGCGGAATGGCGCGCTCGCGTGGTCGGCGGAAGCCGGTGCCGCGTGGCGGCCGTCGCCGGCATGGGTGATCGGCGCGAGCTACACGTACATGAAAGGCAACGACACGCTCGAAAACGCGCACGCGCACCAGTTGCTCGCCGCCGTCCAGTACTGGCTGTCGAAGCGCACGATGGTGTATGTGGCCGGTGTGCATCAACGCGCGAGCCACGGCAGCAACGCGCAGATCAACGGCGTGATGGATGCGAACGGCGCGTCGAGCGGCGCGTTGCAGTCGATCGCGCGCATCGGCTTCAGTACGCGGTTCTGATGCGGCGCGGGTTGTCGGCGTTGGGCAGCCCGCGCCGTTCGCCGACCACACGATTCCGCAGTCAAGGTCACAGAAACAGCAGCGCCGGATTCAGCGCCGTTTCGTCGCACGGCTGCGCACGCCAACCCAGCGCCACCGGAACCGAATAAAGCCGTCGCGCGCCGAAACGCGGCCAGAAATGGCACAGCCCCGGCGCGATTACCTGCACCACGGACAAGCCGATGTCGGGCCGCGTCTTGTCGACGACGAGCACGTCCATCCCGGCCGCCGCGATGCGTCCGACGCACTGCGCGATCGCCGCCGGCAACGACGCGGCATCGATCGACTGCCACGTCGAATGCGTCGTCGCGGGCGTGCTCGCCGCCGGATACAGAAATCCGGTCGACGAAAGCTTGTCGCGATCCCATGGATGCGGCGCATCCGCCGCGATGTCGAGCAACTGGTTGACCTCGGTCAGCGCCCGCTGCACCGCGATCCGGCCGTCCGGATGGCAACCGAAGCCAATCGAGAAACGCCCGTCCTGCAGATTTTCCGCGAGCGCGACCACGGTCGGCACCGCGAGATCGGTCGTGATGTCGAGCGCCCACACCCGCCATCCGAACGTCGCGTATTCGTGCACGAGCGCGTCGAAATACGGATCGTCGAAACTCGCGAGATCGATGCCGGGGCGTTCGATCCGGTTGTACCACCAGATCGCGACCGCATCGCGCTCGATCAATTCGAGCATGCCCTGCAGAATCGCTTCGTCGAGGCTCGACCCGGCCGCGCAGCCGTTCGGGTTGTGCACGCAGGCGGCCGGTACCCGCGCACTGTCGGGCGTTTCCGCGTAGCAGTAGCTCAGCGGCACGAGACGGCGCCGGCCGGTCACGAGCGACCACGCAGGCGTCCAGTCGATCGCGTCGCACGACGTGAAGCGCGGCGGCACCTGCTTGCGGACATCGCGTGTCAACGCGTTGATCGCGTCGCGCGTGTCGAATTGCCGTTCGCTGAATTGCTGAAGATCGTTCACATGGATCGGCTCGGCGTCGCAAGCCGGATCGGCGCGCAGGCTGTCGATGCTGCCGGTCACCGTCGCCTCGTCGCCCTGGTACACGCTGCTGAACCGTTCGAGCGCTTCGCACAGCGCACTCGTGCGAGCCTGCTCGTCGGTGCGGCCCTTGCCGGAGCAGAGCCTGTCGAACCGGTTGCCGTCCGGTACGGCAGCCGGGCACACGAGAAAACCCGATGCATAGACCTTGCGCAGGCCCGCGTGCCGCTTCGGCATCGGATGCAGATACGCGATTGCGCCGCTGACCGGCGAAATCAGATGCGCGTGGCGCGCGAACACCTGCTGCGGCTCGGCGGCCCGGTAGCCACCGTCGGCGCGCGCCAACGGCACCGACCCGGCGAGCCGCGGCGCACGCGCCGCCTGCTCGCGCATCCACGCGGGATTCCCGCAGCACGGGCATTGCGGTCGCCGGATCACGCGGTGCGGTTCGACGGCCAGCGTGTCGAGGCGATGCGCGACGATGTGCGTTTGCGCACGTTCCGCGATCGCGCGATTGACGGCGATCTGCTCGACCGTCGCGGCCAGGAGCGCCGCGGCCGCCGCGGCCCCCGCACGCGAGGTGGCCGGCGGCACATGCGTCGCGTCGCTGCCATGGTGGCGCGCCAGCAGCGCCTCGACCGGCCGGTTGATGCGAATCCAGTAGCGCACGCATTCGATGCACGGCGCATCGGCAAGCGCGCCGACGCCACTGCCGTTACCGCTGCCGGCCAGCAACGGCCCGATCAGCGTCTGCACGCCGCCGGTCGCCACGACGAGCAGCACACCGCCGCGCGCCGCCACGCGGGCGGCGCACGCGGCGAGATCGTCACGGTCGTGCGTATCGACGATCGCGACGGTCAGTTCGGCATCCTTCACGACGCCGATGCCGGCCGTGTCGAGTGCGCGCCGGAGCGCCGCGCCGTCCGCGCCGAACGTCTCCACCGCGACACGCAGTTGCGCCACGCGCGCGCACGCGGCGTCGCCGTCGAGCCCGGCGCGCTCGAAGAAACCGCGCGCCGCGTCGTCGCCGTGCGGCGGATCGGCGCGCACGTAGCCGCGCCGCACCAGATGGTCGAGCCGCGCGAGCACCTCCCATTCGCCGAACGTGCGGGCAAGCGACGTCACGATCTCGGCAGTCGTCATGCGCGCCCGCAGGCACGCGGCGATCCGCACGAAGATTGCGCCGGACAGCATCGCGCGCTTGAATTCGTCGACGACGAACAGGGTCTCGGGCCCGGCATCGAGCACGAGCAAATGCGGCTTGAAGCGCAATACGCGCGAGAGATCATCGAGCATCGTCGGGTTCCGTGCGACGGGGTCGGACAAACGTCGCGCGGCCTGGGCAACCGCCCTCGGGCCGCGCGACGGTGCGCGGGTCGGCCGCGCCCGGTCAGCAGCAGGTGAACAGGTAGCACGGCCCCGCGTCGCAGTAGGCCGCGAGCGCCACCGCCTCCTCGTCCAGGCGTGCCGGCTGCGCCGGTATGCCGACGGTCATCACGTTGCGTGGCAGGTTCCAGCTCCCGCCGCCTTTCCCGTCGCTCGTCCAGCCATGATCGGCGCCCGTCTTCTCGATGTCGATGTCGATGATCCACGGACACTGATAGCCGAAGTATTTCGCGAGCGTATCCAGCGGCCGGTCGAGCAATTCGGCCTTGAACGCCGGATCTCGCCATGAAAGCGCGATCGCACGCAGATAGATCTTCTGAAACTCCAGCATCGATTCGAGCGTCGGATTGGCGTTGTCCTTTGCCATGTCGGTTTCTCCGGAGTCATTCCATGATGGTGATGTGGTCCGCGTTGTACGCGGCCAGCGCCTGCGCGAACTGCGTCTCGTCCGCCGGCGCGGGCGGCAGATACAGCGTGAGCTTGTTTTTCTGGCCGGCCGTCCAGTCGCCGTTGACAGTCGGCGTCCATTCCGACGATTTGACCTGCACCTTCAGGTCGAGCTTGAACGGAAAGTGATAGTCGAACTGCTCGCGCAACGCATGGACCGGATCGGCCTCGAGCTTGTCGAGAAACGCCGGTGAATGCCAGGCGAGGGCGATCGCCCGAATGACGGTCGCGCGGTATTCGAGAAACTGTTCGTACGTCGGCAATCGAAGATCCTTGCTCATCGGTCTGTTCTCCTGAATGACGGTTTGAACTGCTTACGGCAACGACTGCAACATCGCTTCGGCGAGCCTGGCGATCCGGCCCATGCCCGCCGTCCTTGCAATTTCGACTGCGCGCCGACACGCGTCCAGCGCGGCCACCCCGCCGCAACGCGGATCGGCACGGCGCAAGTACTCGCTCCGCTTCAGCCACAACTGGGCTTCGTAATACCGTTCGCCGCTCGAATCGCACCAGGCGAGGCACGCCCCGATCTGCGCGAGCGCCGCGTCGTAGTCGCCGCGTTCGGCATCCAGCTCTGCAAGCAGCGACGCGTAGTAGGTCAGCCCGAGCAGGCCGCCCGACTGCCGCTGCGCGTCGAGATGCGCGACGACGCCCGCGCGATCGCGTTGCGTCCACGCGTGAATGATCGCGGCGTAGTGCCCGACCGCGCGCAGCCGGTGCGCGTCCGCCAGCCGGAGAATCGCTTCCGACACGGATCGCGCCGCATCGCGGTCGCCCGCGAGCTGATGCGTGCGCGCAAGGTACATCATCGTGACGCCGAGCGTCGGCAGATGATCGAGGCAGGTCGCGCAATACACGGCTTCGCGCGCCATCGCGAGCGACGGCTGGGGATCGTCGTCCATGCACCAGCGCACGCTGGCGAGCGACGCCATCGTCCATGCGCGCGTATCGAGCCCGAGGATGCGCCGGTGCCCCGCGTCGCGTCGCACGTCGTAGCCGGCCAGCACCGCGTCGAACGCGGCACGGGCGCGCGCATAGTCGCCATCGACCCAGAGGCTCATGCCGCGCATCGCGTCTGCCGCCACCTGCACGCCCGCATCGCCGCGCTCGGTCGCGAGCGTGTCGAGCCGCTTGCCGATCCGGCGCACGGTCGGGCGGTCACCGGCGACGTGGTAGCACGTCGACAGCGTCCACAACGCGCTGATCTCGAGTTCGGGATCGTCGAGCGTCTGCGTCTGCCGCAGCAACTGCTCCGCATGCTCGCGTACCTGCGGATCGGCCCAGCCGAATCGCGCCATCGTCGCGTGCGTCAACGTGGCGCGGATGCGCGCGCTGTCGTGCTCGCGCTGCGCGTGGTCGGCGGTGGCGAGCCAGTCGAACACGGCCTGCCCGTAGCGGATCGCGTCGTCGTATCGCGACCGTTCGAGCGCGCGACGCGCCGCGTCGATGCCGTGCGCGATCGCGTCCGCGCATGCGCCTGCCCGCGCGAAGTGCCCGGCGATGCCGAACGCATGCGCACCCGCGCCGCGATCGGCGTGCGCGAGCAGCGCGCGGCCGACACGCGCATGGTTGCCGCGCCGCACGGCAGGCGGCATCGATTCGTATGCGGCGTCGCGAATCAGCGCATGGCGAAACGCATAGAACACGCGATCGCGCCGATGTTGCGCATACACGATCCGTTCTTCGAGCAGGAGCCGCAGATGGGCGTCGAGTGTGGCGCGGTCGTGCGGCGACGCATCGGCGAGCAGTTGCGCATCCACTTCGAGCCCGATGGTCGCGGCGAGCTGCGCGGTACCGCGCGCATCGTCGAGCCGGTCGAACGCCAGACCGAGCATGCCGCCGAGACTGAGCGGCAACGGATACGGGTCCGTTGCCGATGGCTCGATGAGCAGACCATCCGCGCCGCTCACCACCAGTTCGCGCGCGACGGCCTCGATGAACAGCGGGATGCCCGCGGTGCGATCGGCGAGCCGGTCGAGCCACGCCGGATCGACCGCGCCCGGGCCCAGATGCGCCGACATCAGGCGCTGCGCGTCGTCGCGCGGCAGGCGGCGCAGCACCACGCGGTCGGTCGCGCCGCGCCAGCGCGCGAGCTTGTCGGGGCGCGACGTGAGCACGATGCACAGTGCCGCTGCGCGCGGCGAGCGGTGCAGATACGCGAGAAAATCCTCGGTCGAGCGATCGAGCCACTGAACGTCCTCGATCACGAGCAGCACCGGCGCGCCGTTGCCGAGCGACACGATCAGTTGTTCGAGGACGTCGAACAGTGCGTGCTGCTCGCGCGCGCTCGACCACAGCAGCCCATTCGCATCGCAGGGCAGCCCGAGCCAGGTCGCGAGCGCGACACGCGCCGCCGCATGATCGCAATCGAGCGGCGCGATCATCGCGTCGATCGCCGCGAGCGCCATGCCGGGCGCGCGCTCGGCATCGACATGCCAGTGCGCGGCGATGAACCGCAGGATCGGGAACAACGCATGATTCTCGCGTTCGGGCAGGCACCCGCACTGCGCGAACGCGTGGCCGCGTGTCCGCACGGCCTCGCACAGCTCGTGCACGAGCCGCGACTTGCCGAAGCCCGCGTCGCCGACGACGAGCCTCGGCACACCGAGCGGTACCGGCTCGCCACGCGCCGCGCGGCGATGCCGCCCATGCGTGTCCTGCCACGCGCGCAGCAGTGCGTCGAGCTCGCGTGCGCGGCCGACCATGGGCGTCCGCCTGTCGGCATCGAGCGAATCGAACGGCGTATCGGCATGCCGCTCGCCGAGCAATTCATGAACCGGCTGCGACACGAGGCCCGCCCGCGCCAGCCGCAACGCGGTCGGCCGGGCATCGGCATGCCGTTCGAGCACGAGCCGCGCATCGTCGCTGATCAGGATCTGTCCGGGGCCTGCCAGCCGGAGCAGCCGCGACGCCGCGGCGGCCGTCGATACGCCCGACATGTGCGACGCATGCGCGAGCACCCGCCCGACATGAATCGCGGCCGCCACTTCGACCCGCCAACCTTCTTCCGCGCCGGCCGCATGCCCGCCGGCAGCCGTCAGCGCCGGCAACCGCGCGCGCTCGGCCACGCGCACCATGTCGAGCGCCGCCCGCGCCGCACGGCGGGCGGGCCGGTCAATGTCGCCCTGCAGGCCGAAATGAAACAGCAGCGTGTCGCCGAGCTGTCCGCCCGCATGCGCGCCATACCCGACCGCGATATCGGCGCACTTCGTCAGCCACTGCTCCTCGTAGCCGTCGAGCGCGATGCCGTGCTCGGTTCCGGCATGGCGTTCGCGGCCCTCTCCGGCAATCGTCACGCAGCAGCACAGCGTGGTGATCTGCCGATACTCGCCCGCCTCGACGATCGTTTCGCCGCGCGGCGCGAGCGGGCGCGAGCGCGTCTGCCGGCCGGCGCGAGCGGCGTCGAACTGGCCGACGAGCGCGGCGAAGTTGAGCGCACGAAACCGCGCCGCGAGCGCCTCGGCCGACGCGGCGCGCTGGCGCGGATTCTTGTTCAGCGCATCCCGCAATACCGCGCCGAGCGGAAGCGACGCGATCGACGGCGGAAGCGCGACATCCACCGGGCTCAGTTGTCGATAGACGATCTCGGCCACACTGGCGCCCTGCATGACCACCTCGCCCGTCAGGCATTCGATCACGATCAGGCCCCACGCATACAGATCGCTGGCGGGCGTCGGCGGCTCGTTGCGCAATTGCTCCGGCGCGCAGTAGGGTGGCGAGCCGAGCACCTCGGTCGCGAGCGTCGCCGTCTCGCGCGCGATGTCTTCGGCACCGGGCAGCAATGCACCGATGCCGAAATCGAGCAGCTTCGCGTGCGGCCCGTCGTCGGCCATCGCGATCACGATGTTCTGCGGCTTCAGATCGCGATGCACGATGCCGCGCCGATGGGCGGCCGCGAGCGCGTCGAGCACCTCCGTCATCAGCCGCCCGGTATCGACGGCCGACAGCGGCCCGTCCACCGCGAGCCGGTCGCGCACCGTCCGGCCTTCGACCAGTTCGAATACGGCGAACAGCCGCCCGTCCGGCGCTTCCCCCTGGTCCAGCAGCGCCACGATGTTCGGATGCCGCAGCGCCTCGCACAGGCTCGTCTCGCGCCGGAAGCGCGCGCGCCGGCGCATGCGCTCCGGCGCGATCAGCGCGGCGTCGTCGCGCATCAGCTTGATCGCGACGGCTTGCCCCGTCTCGTCGCAGGTCGCGCGAAACACCACACCGTTGCCGCCTTCGCCGAGCAGCGCGCCGAGCCGGTAATGCCATTTACCGGCAAGCGTCGCGAAAGGCACCGCGTGCCGCTGCGGTTCACGCGCGAGTGGTCCCGCGGCGGCGCGGGGTGCGCTCGTCAGCACGGCCGGTTCTCCCGCGTTCACGAGCACTGGACGACCGGGGCCGGCACCGCGCGCGGCAGGCCGATACGCGGCCCGACGGCCGGCACCGACTCGCATTCGAGATGCTCGCCGCGCATGATCCGGAACGGAACATCGCCGAAGCGGACGCTGCCGCGCCGACGCTCGACGAGCTGGCTCGCGCCCAGCCCGGGCAGCGCCGCGAACTGGCTTCGGGCGCGATGAATCTGCACGTTGACATGGGACGCGTCGATGCCGAGCATGCGCGCGAGCCGGTCGAGTTCGATCCATCCCTGCGTGGCGGCGTCGTACCCGGCCTGCATGTCGGCCGAGCGGGCGCGGGCAAGCGTGACGAGACCATAGTGATGGGCGCGCTCGCCGAGGTCGACCACGCCGCCGCGGACATGCAGCAGCATGCGCACGTGCTCCTCGTTCCGGCTGACGAAGAATTCGAGCAATTGCGCCGGCACGGCCGGATCGGCGCGGGCGGCGAGCATCACCGTCGAGCCGTGGCGCGCGAGGGCGAGGCGCCATGCGAAGTCGCCGGTCGACACTTCGTCACCGTCATGGAGCGCGCGCGGCGGCAATGTGTCGTCGCATAGCCATTCGCCGGTGGGCGAGCGGACGATCGTAACCGGCTGCGTGGCCGGGGCCGGCAGGATCTGGTGCGGCGCGAGCACGATCGGCGCGGCGGCGCCGCGTATCGGCCACAGCGTGTCGGCCGGATCGTCGAGCGACTCGACGCGCCACGGCGCGACACCGGCCCTGCCGAAGCGGATCACGTCGCCTTGCCGCAGCACTGCATGCTCGCCGTCGCGCAGCGCTACGCCCGATACCGACGTGCCGTTGCTGCTGTGATCGTGGAGCTCCCAGCACCCGCCGATCCAGCGGATATGGGCATGGACGCGGGACACCGAGCCGTCCCGGATGACCGTGTCGCAGCGTGCGTCGTCGCGACCGAACACGTGATACGCGCGGAGCAGGCATGCTTCTCCGGACGCGTCTTTCTTGAGTATCGCCATGGCCGCCCCGTGTCGGATTCGCCCGGCTCGTTCGAGTGACGCATCGACGCTGCCGGACAAGCGATTGATTCAATGATCGCGAACGGTGCCGCCCGTTCGCCGTCTCGTTACCTGTTTTTCTAGCCAGCTTCCCTGCCACGGGGTGCCAAGCGTCGCGCGTTATTTCGGTAAATTGAATTGTCGACCGCTTTGTTGTTTTAAAATCGTGCCCCTCGATGAAAATCCTGCCAAATAAAATCACGCGTCGCAATCGGAATTCGCGGATCATGGTTTTATATTGCAATGCTTTACATTTTCGATGAATTTTCGGGGTGCGAATAAAGGGTCTAAATTATTCATCGTCGTGCAAGCGACCGCCAGATGGAGCAAGCCAGTACGACGACATTGAATCCCAAGGCGGGATTAATCACCTTGGCCGCAGCGGAAGATTTGTTTGATCGGCCGGAAATAAAATAAAACCGTTTCTATTTTTTAAACAATTTTATCTGGCGTTCTTATAATCGACTCTGTTTAATCTGTTCATAAATCCCGCCGTACCGGGGCGAATGCGTTGCGGGATAGTTCGCGAGTGCTGCTGTGTCGGCACGACCATGCATCGGGAGGGCAACCGAATGGCCGAACCCCGGATACGGCGTCACGGCCTTCGGTTCGCCGGGATCAATTCACCGGCGATATCGACAGAACGGCTCAGCGCCCCCTCGCCGGCAGCCGTCCGTCACAACGCCCCATCCCGCCCCCAATAATCCCCTTGACGCCCTATCTTTCGATATATATCTTTAGATATGTTTTACGACACATGGGACACGATCATGCGACACAACCCCTCCCGCGGCCATGCCCGATGCGACGGTCATGGTGCGCATGCCCGCCCTGACTGGTTCGCCGGTCTCTGGTACGCGATCGGCCGCCACCGTCGCGGCGGCCACGATGGATTTGGTGGCAACCCGTTCGGCGGCCGGGGCGGGCGCGGCGGCTTTGGCGATTTCGGCGACGACGCGATGCCGCGCGGCCGCCAGTTCAGCTCCGACGATCTCCAACTGCTGCTGCTCGCGCTGGTGGCCGAACAACCGAGCCACGGCTACGAACTGATCAAGGCGCTCGACACGCGCTCGAACGGTTTCTACAGTCCGAGCCCCGGCATGGTGTATCCGGCGCTCACGTATCTCGACGAAGTCGGCTTCGTCGCGTCGCAGGCGGAAGGCAACCGCAAGCGCTATGCGCTGACCGACGCCGGCCGCGTGCATCTCGACGCCCAGCGCGAAAGAGTCGACACGCTGTTCGCGCGCCTCACGCACCTCGCTCGCAAGATGGAATTCATGCGCCGCGCGTTCGCCGGGGAATCGGCGGGCGCCGACGCGCAGGACGAATCGCAAGCCGGCTGGCTGCCGGAATTCGTCGAGGCGCGTCTCGCGCTCAAGCGCGCGCTGCTGCACAAGAGCGCCGCCGATGCCGACGAACAGCGCCGCATCGCGGCCATCATGCGCCGCGCGACGGCTGAAATCGAAGGCGGCGCCGGCGCGTGATCCGCGCCGCCCCGTCACCACCCAAGGAGAACGGATCGATGCAGAACACGTCCGAACGCACCGTCACCCGCGTGCGCCACACCCTCAAGTTCCGCCTGCTGCAGGTGCTGCGCGTGCATACCGTGACGCCGCACCTGCTGCGCGTCACGCTCGGCGGCCCCGATCTCGCGGATTTCGAATCCGCGTCGTTCGACGATCACGTGAAGGTCTTTTTCCCGCCGCCCGGCGCGGAACGGCCCGCGCTGCCGACGCTCGGCCCGAACGGCCCCGAATTTCCGGAAGGCGAACCGAAGCCGGTCGCGCGCGACTTCACGCCGCGCCGCTTCGATCGCGCCGCCGGAGAACTCGATCTGGAATTCGTGCTGAACCATCCCGGCCCCGCATCGCAGTGGGCCGCGCAAGCGCGTGTCGGCCAATGGCTCGGGATCGGCGGCCCGCGCGGTTCGTTCGTGGTCCCGACCGATTTCGACTGGCATTTGCTGATCGGCGACGATACGGCGCTGCCGGCCATCGCACGACGCCTCGAGGAACTGCCGGCCGGTGCGCGCGCGGCGGTCGTGCTGGAAGTCGCGGATCGCACCGCGCAGATCTCGTTCGAGACGCGCGCCGACGTGCATGAAATCTGGCGCTTCCGCGCCGAAGCCGACACGGCGAACGGCGACACGCTGCTGAACGCCGTCCGCGATCTGCCGCTGCCGCCGTCCGGCGACGGCTACGTGTGGGCAGCCGGCGAAGCACTGTCGATGCGCGCGGTGCGCCAGCACCTGACCGGCGAACGCGGCATCGACAAGTCGCGCATCCGCGCGGCGGCCTACTGGAAGCGCGGCGCGGCGGCCGTGCACGAAACGCTGGAAGACTGAGCGGGGGCGCCCGGTTGCCGGGCGGTTGCAACAATCGTGGCGCCCGCGCAGCAGCGGGCTTGGCACCGGCATCGCGGCTGGTATATATCTATGTCTGCGCGCCGCTGTCGGGCGACAGCCGCCGCAGCCCGCCCAGGAGCGCCCGGTCATGACAAAAGAAAGCCACGCTTCGCCTTTCCTTCGCCACCTGAAGATCGCCGGTTATTGCGGCCTCGCCGCGGTCGTCGTCGCGCTGTTCGTCGCGATGTGCGCGATCCTCACGGAAAGCGCCCTCGACCGCGATACCGCGCGGCATCCGGCCGATACACCCGAGCTGCGCGACGCGGGTGGCGGTCCATCCGCCTCGGCCGAATCGGCCCGCACACCGGGCTCGTCCGGCTGACGGCGTCCTGCCGGTTTCCTTCCGCTTACGGCGCCTGCCGGCGCCCCATTACGACCGCATGCACCGAATCGCCGAGCCGTTCGAGCAGCGCGGTCACGCGGTGCCCGTACAGGTGTGCGGCCAGCGCGCCGACCGTGCCGACCAGCACGCCGCCCGCCATGTCGAACGGCCAGTGCACGCCCGCATAGACGCGCCCCCATGCGATCGCAACAGCCATCGCGGCCATCACGAAACCGGTGACCCGCGTCGTGCCGCCGAGCAGCAGGCCGACCGCCATGCTCCACGCGAACGTCATGTGATCGCTCGGAAACGAGCTGTCCGGCGCATGCGGAATCAACTGCGTGCCGACGCCGGCCATGAACGGGCGCGGCGAGAACCAGACATGCCCGAGCGCCTGCGCGAGCACGAGCGCCACGCAGACGCCGACGCCGGCTTCGATCGCCTGGCGCCGCGCGGGGCGCGCACCGAAGATCCAGGTCAGCAGCAGCATCGCGGGCAGCGCATAGACGAGCCAGTCGGCGGCGAAGATCGCGAGGCGGGCAACGCCCGGGTGCGGCGCACCCCCGGCGTTGATGGCGGAAAAGAGGGCGAGATTGAGGTTCTGCATGAATCCGGTTGCGTGAGGCATGAATGATCGGCCAGTGGCCCGGCCAGAGACGAACGATGCTAGGACGTGACCGCTTAGGCGGTGCTTAAGGCGGCAGCCGCCCAGACGAGGACCGCGCGGCGAACGCACTTAGAACCTGCACTGCAACACAAGTTCACACAATTGTCATATTTCCGCGCCGGGCTTCCCGCAAAAGCTCACCCTGCTTCCCGTAAAAACTCACCTTTTTCACATGATGGCGTCATCGACGCGTGCGACGCTGACGCGGCCGGGTGCCGACACCGCCGTTTTACACCGTTCATCTCAATATTTACGCCGCAAATAATTCGAAATCGGCAACAATTAATTCCATATGCGGCATCGCACAACGGCAACGCACAGGCATACGATTACGACCACTCATCCACGAAGCGATCAACAACAAGGAGTCCGCATGAAACCCAGCGATGTCCGATCGAAAGCGTTTGCGATGCCGTTGACCAGCCCTGCGTTCCCGATGGGCCCGTACCGTTTCGTCGATCGTGAGTTTCTGATCATCACGTACCGCACCGATCCGGACCGCCTTCGTGAAATCGTCCCCGAGCCGCTGCAAATCACCGAGCCGCTCGTGCATTACGAATTCATCCGCATGGCCGATTCGACCGGCTTCGGCGACTACACCGAAAGCGGCCAGGTGATCCCCGTCGAATACGACGGCCAGCCGGGCGGCTACACGCTCGCGATGTATCTCGACGATCACCCGCCGATCGCCGGCGGCCGCGAGCTGTGGGGTTTCCCGAAGAAGCTCGCGTCGCCGACGCTGCACGTGAACACCGATCACCTCCTCGGCACGCTCGACTACGGCAAGGTGCGCGTCGCGACCGGCACGATGGGCTACAAGCACAAGGAACTCGACATCGACGAGCAGACGAAGCGGCTCGCCGGCCCCAATTTCCTGCTGAAGATCATCCCGCACGTCGACGGCACCGCGCGCGTATGCGAACTGGTGCGCTATTACATGCAGGACATCAAGATGAAGGGCGCATGGACGGGCCCGGCATCGCTCGAACTGGCGCCGCACGCGCTCGCGCCGGTGGCCGACCTGCCCGTGCTCGAGATCGTCGAAGCCCGGCACATCGTCGCAGATTTGACATTGGGCCTCGGCGAAGTCGTCTACGATTATCTGGCCCAGTAACACGTCCGCACTCCTTTCTCCCTGTCAATCCTTTCACCACGGGAATTCGAACATGAGCAACCTGAATGGCAAGACCGCAGTCGTCACGGGCGCCGCGAGCGGCATCGGCAAGGAAATCGCGCTGGAACTGGCCAAGGCAGGCGC